>NZ_JBEZDJ010000005.1:0-319750 GCF_040648275.1 Micromonospora sp. NPDC049171 | reverse complement strand
GATCAAACTCTCCAACAAAAAATTAGTTGAACAGCATCCTGACAACAAACAAATGTTGCCAAAGGAATCCCAACCAGCCAGCAAAAACTGACCAGTCCGGGGTATAAATCATAATTGGCACTGGCTTTACAAGCACCCTGTTGAGTTCTCAAAGAACAACCACACACCGACCAGAAGCCCCACCTCAGTGGAACCCCGTTTCGGGGCTTTTCGCACCGTGTCCCTGGCGTTTTCAGCGCCAGGCACTTTTACTACGTTACCCGCTCGTTTCCGCCGTGTCAAACCGGTGTTTCGCGGTTCGTCGTGCTTCACTCGGTAATGCGGGCACCATGTCTCGACCGGCTTGCGCCGCTCTCGTCACGGATTCCGGCAGGCCGGCCGTCGCGATTTCCCGCGACCCGCCCGGTGCCCTGCCAGTTGGTAACCATACCCGGTCGGTTTCGCCGCACCAAATCCGCCTCGCGGCGTTTCTGGTGGCACCGCCCGGTCCGGGATCCGGTGGGCATGCCCGCCCGGCCCCGAGGCCGTTGGCCCGCGCTCCGGCCGTTTCAGGCTTTCGCCTGTTTCGTCCGTTCCGCGCTGGCAGAGAGAAAGTTACGCGTCCGGCGGGATGATCGTCAAATCCGCCGGACGCGTCCCCCGTCACATCGTCGACGGTCGACTATTCGCCCAGCTCAACGCCCGCGAAGGAACGCTTGCCGCGACGCAGCACCAGGTATCGCCCGTGCAGCAGGTCGGTCACCGGCACCACGGCGTCCACCTCGGTCACCCGGTTGTTGTTGACGTAGGCGCCGCCCTCGGCGATCACCCGGCGGGCCTCCTTGAGGCCATTGACGAGCCCCGAGTCCCGCAACAGTCCCGCCACATCCGGCAATTCGCCGGTGAGACGCACCAGGCCGGCCTCGGTCAACGCCGCGCGCAGCGTCTCCGGGGCCAGGTCGTCCAGCGACCCACGGCCGAAGAGTGCCTGACTGGCGGCTATCGCCTGTCGGGTCTCCTCGGCGCCGTGCACCAGGGTGGTCAACTCCTCGGCGAGCGCCCGTTGCGCCAGGCGGGCAGCCGGCCGCTCGGCCGTCGCCTTCGCCAGCTCCTCCAACTCGTCGCGGGTACGGAAGCTGAAGTACCGCAGGTAGCGGTCGACCTCCTGGTCCTCGACGTTGAGCCAGAACTGGTAGAAGGCGTACGGGCTGGTCATCGTCGGGTCGAGCCAGACGGCGCCGCCCTCGCTCTTGCCGAACTTCGTGCCGTCGGCCTTGGTGACCAGGGGCGTGGTGAACGCCTGCACCGGCCCCGCCCCTCGCCGACGGACGTAGTCGACGCCCGCGGTGATGTTGCCCCACTGGTCGGACCCACCGAACTGGAGCTGGCAGCCGTATCGGCGGTGCAGCTCGAAGAAGTCGTTGCCCTGGAGCAGCTGGTAGCTGAACTCGGTGAAGCTGATGCCCGTCTCCAGCCGGGCCCGCACCACCTCCCGCGCGAGCATCTTGTTCACCGGGAAGTGCTTGCCCACGTCACGCAGGAACTCGACGATCGACATCTCGCCGGTCCAGTCCAGGTTGTTGACCAGCCGCGCCGCGTTGTCCCCGGTGTACGACACGAAGGGCGCGAGCTGGTCGCGGATGCGCTCGACCCAGCCGGCGATCACCTCGGGCGGGTTGAGCGTCCGCTCGGCGCTCTCCTTCGGGTCACCGATCTGCCCGGTCGCCCCGCCGACCAGCAGCAACGGGCGGTGGCCGGCGAGTTGCAGCCGGCGGGCCATGAGGACCTGCATGAGGTTGCCGACGTGCAGGCTCGGCGCGGTGGGGTCGAAGCCCACGTAATAGGTGGCGGCGCTCCCACCGTCGAGCAGCTGGCGCAGCTCGTCGAGGCCTGTCGAGTCCTGGATGAGGCCACGCCAGAGCAGGTCGTCGGTCAGGGAGTCCCGCCCGGACGGCGGGGGGCTGCTGTCGGTCACGGTCACCGATTCTCCCCCATCGCCGGCACCGACCCGTACCGGGTTTGCCGTAACCCGCCCCGGTTAGGCTTGCGCCCCGTTGATCGAGGAGGGTTTCGCCGTGGAGATGCCGGATCTGACGGGTGGTTTCGTCGCCCTGCTCGGCCTGACGTTCGAAGAGGCGTCCGCCGACCGGGTGGTCATCAGCTGGCAGGTCCGACCGGAGCTGCACCAGCCGTTCGGCATCCAGCACGGTGGGGTGTACTGCTCGGTCGTGGAGACCGCCGCCAGCGTCGGCGGCTCCCTCTGGCTGGCCGACCGGGGCACGGTGGTCGGCGTGTCGAACCAGACCGACTTCCTGCGGGCCGTGCGGGAGGGCGAGTTGACCGCGGTCGGCACCCCGGTGCACCGGGGCCGCAGCCAGCAGCTCTGGCAGGTGGAGATCACCGATGCCGACCAGCGGCTGGTCGCGCGTGGTCAGGTCCGACTGCAGAACCTCTCGCGCGACTGAGCGGCGGCACCCGGGCCGTTCAGCTACGGGCCTCGTCCAACACCGGCTCCGCGGTCAGGTCGGCGTCCGCGTCGGTGTCATCGGGTACGCGACTGACGCGTACCTCGGTGATCGCCCGGTGGTCGATGCCGGCGACCACCAGGACCCAGCCGTCCAGGCTGACGTCCTCCCCCGCGACGGTGGGGATGTGCCCGAGTCGGGCCAGCACCAACCCGGCGACGGTGGTGTAGTCGCCGTCCGGACGCGACGGCAGCTCGACGCCGATGTCCGGAAGGTCGTGCACCGGGAAGGTGCCAGGCAGCAGCAGCGCGCCGTCGGGGTCGTGGCGCACCGAGCGGACGTCCCGGTCGGTTTCGTCGTAGATCTCACCGACGATCTCCTCCAGGATGTCCTCCAGTGTCACGATGCCGTCGACGGCGCCGCGCTCGTCCACGACGAGCGCGATGTGCTGGCGTTCGGCCTTGAACTGGCGCAGCGCGTCCACCACGGGCAGCGAGTCGGGCAGCAGCATCGGGGGGCGGGCGATCTCGTCGACCGGGCGGTCGTCGGGCACCCCCACCAGGTCGCGTAGGTGGATCACCCCGGCGGTGTCGTCCAGGCCGCCGTGGCGCACCACCGGCGCGCGGGAGTGCCCGGTGGCGGCCAGCACGAGCCGCGCGGCCTCCGCGGTGGTCCCGCTGTCGAGCGTGAAGACCTGCAACCGGGGTACGAGGACAGCCCGCAACCGTCGGTCGGCGATCTCCACCGCCCCGGCGATGATGGTGCGCTGCTCCTTGGTGAAGCCGTGGTTGCCGGCGACGATGTCGCGCAGCTCGTCCGGGCCGATCTCCTCCGGCTGGTGTTTCGGGTTGAGCCCGACCAGTCGGACGACCACGTCGCTGGTGGCGCCGAGCGCCCAGACGGCCGGGCGGGTGAACGTGGCGAGCAGGTCGAGTGGGCGGGCCACCAGCAGCGCCCACCGCTCGGCGGACTGCATGGCGATCCGCTTGGGGGCCAGCTCGCCGAAGACCAGGGTGACGAAGGTCAGCGCGAGGGTGACCACCACGATGGCCACCGTCTCGGCGGCGCTGCCGAACACCCCGAGCAGCGGCACGAGGGGCTTGGCCAGCGAGACCGCCGCGGCGGCGGAGGCCAGGAAGCCGGCGAGGGTGATGCCGATCTGGATGGTGGCCAGGAAGCGGTTCGGGTCCTTGGCGAGGCGGGCCAGCACCCGGCCGGCCCTGCTGGTGCGCTCCAACCGCTGGATCTGGCTGTCCCGCAGTGACACCAACGCCATCTCGCTGCCGGCGAAGAGCGCGTTGATCACGACCAGGATCCCGACCAGGGCCAGTTGGCTCCCGTAGCTCTGCACGCCCGGTTCGCTCCCTCGTGATGGTGGCACCGGCCAGTACGCGCGGCGCCCGCCGGTCGGCGAGCCCGCCCGGCGTAGGCGTGTGATTGCCCCGTCCGGTGCCCGCCGAATCCTGCCCGGCTGAGGCTACGCCGGATCGGGCGTCGGTGACGCCACGCCGGATCGGGCGTCGGTGACGCCACGCCGGATCGGGCGGCGGCGACCGCTACGCCGGATCGGCGGCCGGGGTCGTCGGCAGGTCGAGGACGTACGAGTCGCCCTCCGGGCGGAAGCCGAGCCGGTGGTAGTAGGGCGCGACCATCCGGGGTGGGCTGACCACCTGGCGGAAGCCCCGTTCGGTGAACAGGTGGCTGCGTCGGTAGACGAACTCGCCCGGGGTGAAGTCACGGAACCGGGGGGTCACGTAGTCCAGGTCGATCTGGGCGACGCCGCGCGCCTCGGCGTGCGACAGCACCACGCCCACCACCTCGTCGGCCCGGACCACGAGGAAGGCGGAGCGGCCGGACGCGTCCGGGTCCCACCGGAAGCCCGGATTGAACCGGGCGATGTCGTCGGCGTGCACCCGCAGCGTGTGCGCGAGGAACTCATCGCCGACGCCGACCTCCACCACCTGGTAGGTCTGCTCGTCGTGCCGGGTGGCGAGCATCCCCCGCAGATACCAGATGTTGATCGCCGCGAGCACGACGTTGAGCCCGACCATGGGCCAGACCTCGATGGCGGCGTTGTAGCCGATCAGCACGACGCTGCCGACGAGGTTGAGTGCGCGCAGCCGCAGGACGCGCGACTGCAGCAGCGACCAGACCAGCACCGCGGAGCCGGCCCAGCCGACGAGATCCAACCAGTTCACCCCGCGAGACTAGTGCCCGCCCAGGTCAGGGGCATCGGCGGGCAGCTCCAGCAGCCACTCCTCGACGTCCTCGCCGCGACCGTTGGCGTACCCCGAGTCCTCACCGATCACCACGAACCCGCACTTGTGCAGCACCGCGAGGGACGCGGCGTTGTCCTTGGCGGCGCGAGCGTGCACCGGCCGGGGCACCTCGCGCAGCAGGGCGGCCAGGGCCGCGGTGGCGTGCCCCCGGCCCCAGCGTTGCGGGTCGATCCAGTAGCTCACCTCGGTCTGGCCCTCGACGGGGAAGGCGCTCACGTAGCCGACCACCTCGCCGTCGACCTCGACGGTGCGGACCCGGTTGGCCGGGTTGGTGAGCACCCGGGCCCAGTGCTGGGCGAACTCCCGACGGTCGGCCGGGTCCTTGGGGCCGAAGGCGGCCATCCGGTTGGCCTCCGGGTCCTGCTGGTGCAGGAAGAACTCGACGAGGTCGTCCTCCAGGACCGGGCGCAGCCGCAGATCAGCAGTCATCGGCCGAGGGTACGCAGCGGGTGGGACAGCACCGGGCTGGGCTGGCCGACCGGGCGGCGCGGTTGCCCACGACCGCCACCGCGACGCGAGCGGGAACTCGATCATGCCGGCAGTGCAGCGCTTGCTCCTCACGCGGCGTCAGGTCACATAGTTGGTGGCGTGGAGGAGCACCTGACCGTGGGGCGTGTGGCGGAGTTGGCCGGCGTCAGTGTCCGCACCCTGCATCACTATGACGAGATCGGCCTCCTGGAGCCGTCCACCCGGACCGCGGCTGGGCACCGGGCCTACTCCGCGGACGACGTGGAGCGACTCCGGGAGGTGCTCGCCTACCGGCGGCTCGGCTTTGGATTGCGGGAGATCGCGGATCTGGTTGACGATCCGGCCACCGACGCAGTCGCGCACCTGTGTCGGCTGCGCGGCCTGCTGATGGACCAGCGCGACCGCGCTGCTGCCATGGTGACGGCCATCGACAGGGAACTGGAGGCACGAGCGATGGGAATCAGGACGACGCCAGAGGAGCAACTGGAGGTGTTCGGCCCGCAGTTGTACGACGTCATCGGATCCGCTTATCCAGCGACGCGGCGCACCGAGCCACGGATCGCCGCGCGCATCTGGGCTGCGCTGGGGGACGCACGAACGGTACTGAACGTCGGGGCCGGCACCGGCTCCTACGAACCCCCCGACCGTGACGTCACAGCGGTGGAACCGTCGGCGGTCATGCGGGCGCAGCGTCCCCCGGGCGCGGCGCCGTGCGTGGCCGCCGCCGCGGAGAGTCTGCCGTTCGAGGACCAGTCCTTCGACGCCGCGATGGCGGTCAGCACCGTCCATCACTGGCCGGACCCGGTCGCCGGACTGCGTGAGATGAAGCGGGTGGCCCGTCGCGTGGTGGTGTTCACGTACGACGCCGACGACACCGGCTGGCGTCAGCGGTTCTGGCTCACCCGCGACTATCTGCCCGAGTTCGCAGACCTCCTCGTCGGCTGGCCGTCCCTGGCCGACCTGACCCGTGCGATCGGAGGACGCGCGGAACCGGTGCTCGTTCCGTGGGACTGCGACGACGGCTTCTTCGAGGCACACTGGCGCCGGCCTGAGGCGTACCTGGACGAACAGGTACGCCGCGCGGTTTCGGTATGGACCAGAGTCGGACCGCAGGCGGAGCAACGGGCGGTCAGCACACTTCGCGAAGACCTCTCCTCAGGCCGGTGGGCCGAGCGCAACCGCGATCTCGTCGCCCTCGACACGGCAGAGCTCGGCCTCCGTCTGCTCGTTGCCTGATCCGCTGTGCGCGAGAACCCCGCTGAGGGCAACGGGTCGCTTCGGCGCCGGCGCGTCACCCGATTCCGTACGCGACAGTTACCCGTTTCAGCGAACCGCCCATCCAGCGCGTGCCAACCAGCGCGTCATCGCATCTGATCGAACAGGTGGCGATTGCGGCAAGATGACTCTGAGGCAACGGACCGACCCGGGGAGTGCCGATGAATCGACAGGTCGTGGTGGGTGTGGACGGTTCGCCGTCCAGCCTCGTCGCCGCGGAGCACGCGGCCCGCGCCGCACTGCTGCGGTCCCGGCCGCTCCTGCTGCTGCACGGCTACCTGCACCCACTCCGCTATGGCGTGCCGCTCAATCCGTACGACATCGGGGTGCCGGTGCCCTCCGAGGAGGCGCAGCGGATGTTGGAGACCACGGCGGCCGACCTGACCGACCGGTGGCCCGGCCTGGTCGTCGACGTGCGCCAGGTCGCCGGCGGCCCCGGGATCACGCTTGTCGAGGAGTCCCGCCAGGCCGAGCTGGTCGTGGTGGGCAGTCGAGGGCTGGGCGGGTTCGCCGGGTTGCTGCTCGGCTCGGTCGGCACGCAGGTCGCCGCGCACGCGCACTGCCCGGTGCTGGTGGTCCGCCCGGACGAGCAGCCGATCCCGGTGGACGCCCCGGTGCTGGTCGGCGTCGACGGCTCCGAGTCGGCCCGGCTGGCCACGGAGTACGGCGCCGACGAGGCGGCGCGGCGGGACGTACCGCTGGTGTTGGTGCACGTCGACGTGCCGGCGGCGGACCGGGCGGCGGTGGAGGAGACCGACGAGTCGCAGGCCGCGTACCGGGCCGAGGCGGTACGGCTGCTGGCCGACGCGTCCGCCAGCGTGCGCGCCGCGCACCCCGACCTGGTGGTGCGGGAGCATCCGGTCCGGGCGGCCGGCCCGGCCCAGGGGCTGATCGAGGCCAGCGGCACGGGGTCACTGCTGGTCGTGGGCACCCGGGGCCGGGCCGGATTCGCGGGTCTGCTGCTCGGCTCGGTCAGCCAGGCGGCGATCCAGCACGCGCACTGCCCGGTGCTGGTCGCCCACCCGGTCAGCTGATCGACGTGCCGTCGGATCGGTCGAGCAGGTGCAGGAAGTCGGTGGTGAGGGCGAACGGGTCGGCCGGGCCGCTCGTCGGCGGCCGGCGCTCCACCTGGTCGGCCAACTCACCGGCCGCGCGTCGGATCCGGCCGCGCAACGCGCCGTCGGCCGTGCCGTCCGACCAGTCCTCCGGGGCGGCGAAGACCGCGGTCGGGACCACCACCGCCCGGAGGTACGCGAACATCGGGCGGACGGCGTGCTCCAGTGCCAGCGAGTGGCGCGCGGTGCCGCCGGTGGCCCCGATCAGCACCGGCCGGTCGACGAGCGACGCGGAATCCAACACGTCGAAGAACGACTTGAACAGCCCGTTGTACGAGGCACTGAAGATCGGGGTGACGGCGATGAGCCCGTCCGCTCCGGTCACCGTGTCGACGACCTCGCGCAGCGCCGCCGGCGGGAACCCGGTGAGCATGTTGTTCACCACGTCGTGGGCATATTCCCGCAGGTCGACGACGTGCAGCTCCACCTCGGAGCCGCGCCGGACCAACTCGTCGCGGGTGGCCGCGGCGAGCTGGTCGGCGAGTAGCCGGGTCGACGAGGGCTGACTCAGCCCCGCCGAGACCACGGCCAGGGTGCGGTGGGTCATCGGGTCGCCCCCTCCGGAGCCTTGCCCGTCACGTCGTCGACGGCGTGCACGGTGCTGTCCTTGCCGCCGCCCGCGGCGGCGACCAGAGAGGCGTGGGTCGGCGCGGCCGGCACGTGCGCGGGTCGCAGCGACTCGAACTCCTTGCGCAGCACCGGCACGACCTCCTCGCCGAGCAGGTCGAGCTGCTCCAGCACGGTCTTCAGCGGCAGGCCCGCGTGGTCCATCAGGAACAGCTGCCGCTGGTAGTCGCCGACGTACTCGCGGAAGCCCAGCGTGCGGTCGATGACCTGCTGCGGGCTGCCCACGGTCAGCGGCGTCTCCCGGGTGAACTCCTCCAGCGACGGTCCGTGCCCGTAGACCGGGGCGTTGTCGAAGTACGGCCGGAACTCCCGGACCGCGTCCTGCGAGTTGCGCCGCATGAACACCTGCCCGCCGAGGCCGACGATGGCCTGGTCGGCGGTGCCGTGGCCGTAGTGCGCGTACCGCTGGCGGTAGAGCCCGACCATCCGCTGGGTGTGCTCCTTGGGCCAGAAGATGTGGTTGGCGAAGAAGCCGTCGCCGTAGTAGGCGGCCTGCTCGGCGATCTCCGGGCTGCGGATCGAGCCGTGCCAGACGAACGGCGGCACGCCGTCGAGCGGGCGCGGCGTCGAGGTGAACGACTGCAACGGGGTGCGGTGCTTGCCCTTCCAGTCGACCACGTCCTCGCGCCACAGCCGGTGCAGCAGGTCGTAGTTCTCGATCGCGAGAGGGATGCCGGCGCGGATGTCCTTGCCGAACCACGGGTAGACCGGGCCGGTGTTGCCGCGGCCCATCATCAGGTCCACCCGGCCGTCGGACAGGTGCTGGAGCATCGCGTAGTCCTCGGCGATCTTCACCGGGTCGTTCGTGGTGATCAGCGTGGTCGCGGTGGACAGCAGCAGCCGCTCGGTGCGGGCCGCGATGTGGCCGAGCATGGTGGTCGGTGACGACGGCACGAACGGCGGGTTGTGGTGCTCACCGGTGGCGAAGACGTCCAGGCCGACCTCCTCGGCCTTCAACGCGATCGCGACCATCGCCTTGATCCGCTCATGCTCGGTCGGCTCCCGACCGGTGGTCGGATCGACGGTGACGTCGCCGACGGTGAAGATCCCGAACTGCATGACCAGCTCCTCGCGTGTCAACCGAGTGCCGCCGTGGTACCCGGACGCAGCTCACAACTTATTTGACGACGCAACTATTCCGTTGGCGGCACGGCTCGGGGTGGCACGGGTCACGCCCGACAACGGACAAGAGTGCCGTCGACGGGCCCTACCGTCGGGTCAGCCGCCGGCCACCGAGGGGAGCACCCGCACCTCGGCACCCTCGTCGACAGGCGTGGCCAGCCCGCCCGAATGGCGGCAGTCCGCACCATCGACGTAGACGTTGACGTAGCGGCGCAGCTCGCCGCGCTCGTCGCGGATGCGCCGGGCCAGCCGCGGATGCGCGACGGCCACCTCGTCGAGGACCGCCCGCAGCGTCCCGGCGGCGGTGACGCTGAGTCGACTGGCACCGCCGGCCTCGCCGCGCAGCGGGCCGGGCAACAGCACGGTGACCACGCTCAGACCGCCGCGGCCCGAACGCAGAGCACGTCCGGCAGGTGTGCCGCCACCAGGGACCAGGAGTCGCCCTCGTCGCGGCTGGCGAAGACCGAGCCGGAGCGGGTGCCGAAGTAGACCCCACCGGGGGTGGAGTCGTCGGCGCACATCGCGTCGCGCAACACCGCCGGATAGAACGGCCCCTCGGGTAGCCCCACCGACAGCGGCTCCCACTTGCCACCGGCGTCGGTGGAGCGGAACACCCGGCAGCGGTGGTCGGGCGGGAACCGCTCGCCGTCGGCCACCAGCGGGAAGGTCCACACCGTGCCGCCCCGCCCCGGGTGGGTCACCATCGGGAAGCCGAAGTCGCTGGGCAGCCCGTCGGCGATCGAGGACCAGGTGCGGCCGTCGTCGTCGGAACGGTAGACGCCGTGGTGGTTCTGCGCGTACAGCCGCTCGGGGTTGGCCCCGTCCCGGGCGACCTTGTGCACGCACTGGCCGAACTCCGGCCACTCGTCGGGCAGGTGGGTGGCGCGGATGCCGGTGTTGCCCGGCGCCCAGCTCGCGCCGGCGTCCTCGGAGCGGTAGACGCCGCCGGTGGACATGGCGACGAGCAGCCGGGCCGGGTCACGCGGGTGCGGCAGCACGGTGTGCACGGCCTGGCCGCCGAAGCCGGCCTCCCACCGCGGGCGGTGCGGGTGGTCCCAGAGGGAGCGGACCAGCTCGAAGCTGCGGCCACCGTCAGTGGACCTGAACAGCGCGGACGGCTCGGTGCCGGCCCAGATGACGTCGGGCTGGTCGGGGCCGGCCGGCATCAACTGCCAGACCCGCCCGAGCGAGACGTCGGTGTCGGCCGGGAACGCGACAGGCGCCTGGTCGGGCTCGTCCCAGGAGGCGCCGAGGTCGTCGCTGGTGGCGACGCTGGGCCCGAAGTGTGAGCTGGTCATCCCGGCGAGCAACCGGGTGGTGGCGGCACGGGTGTCGACCGCGACCGCGTAGACACCGGTCATCGGGAAGTGCGGGCCGGTGATCTCCCAACGTCGCCGGTCGTCGGCGCTTGTGGCGAGAAACAACCCCTTGGCCGTGCCGATCGCGAGCAGTGTCGCCACGCCATCCTCCGAACCGTCGGTGAGCAGGTCAGGGTGATTATGGCCACACCCTCCGACAGGTTCCCGGGGACACCCGCCCGGAGGTTCAGCGCCGGATGCGGGGCACGTGCCGGCGGTACGCGCTGACCGTGGGGTCGCCGTCGAGCCAGAACCGCCAGGGCAGGTCGTGCGCGCCGGTCACACCGACCCGGGGACCCGCCACCACCGTCTCCGGCGGCACCGGCAGGGCCGGGGGGCGCAGGCGGACCGAGCCGTCGCCGAGCAGGTACGCCCCGTAGGCCGCACGGTCGATGCCGAGCGCGGAGCAGAGCCGGGCGGGCCCACGAGCCAGGTCCACGTCCCGCCGGATGGCCGGCCGGCGCTCCCGTGCCGTGACCAGCCCGTCGACGACCTCCCCGGCGCGCAGCAGCACGGCGGAGGCCTCGCCCTCCACCCCGGTGACCACGTTGACACACCAGTGCATCCCGTAGGTGAAGTAGACGTAGGCGTGCCCGGCGGGGCCGAACATCACGGCGTTGCGTGGGGTAGGACCCCGATGGGCGTGCGAGGCGGGATCGCCGCCGCTGCCCGCGTACGCCTCGACCTCGGTGATCCGGACGGTGACCCCGCCGGCGTGCAGGCGGCAGCCCAGCAGCCCGCGCGCCGCCGGCAGCAGCGGGCCGGCGAGCAGGTCTGCCAGCGCCGCCAGGTTGGTGTCGGTGGTGCGGTCACCGGAGGGCAGGGCCATGTTCCCGACGGTACCCATCCCGGCGCCCGGGCACCCGGCCGGCACGGTGCGAGTTGAACAATGTGTTGACAATGCTTCGTTGATGAGGTGTGCTCGGGGTATGACGACGAACGACCCGTTCACCGCGCCGCACCCGGCCCACGCCCGCGCTCACCGCACCCACGAGGCGCTGCAGCGCATCAGTGAGCGGCACGCCGGCACCGGCACCCAACGCGGACGCTGGGCCCACCCGTACGTGCTGGACCCGTGGGAGGCGGTCGCCCTGGTCACCGCCCTGGCCGCCGGCGGGGCCGAGCGGGAGCCGGCGGAGGAGCCGATCGACGCCGCCGACCTCACCGCCGCGCTGACCCTGCTGCCGCACGTGCGCGCCGAGTTGGACGCCCTGGAGGCCGGGCTGTTGACGCTGGCCCGCGACCGGGGGCTGACCTGGCAGGCGATCGCGTACGGGCTGGGGCTGGGCAGCGCGCAGGCGGCCCGGCAGCGCTACGAGCGGGTCGCCGCCCGCTCGGCCGAGCAGACCGCCTGACGACCCCGCTCGTACGTGCCCGACCCCGCAAGATCGCGCTCGTCCGTCCAAGATCGCGCTCGAACACGGAAGTAGTGGCCTCAACCGCGGCCGAGGCCACTAGATCCTGGATCGAGCACGATCTTGCCGGGCGGGGCGGGACTGTCGGATCGGCATGGCGCGCGTGCGACGGGCCCGCGGCGGGCACACTGTGCGCACGACGAGGAGGCACCCATGGAGCGCGCGGAGATGCTGGCGTACTGCCTGGCCAAGCCGGGGGCGTGGTTGGACCGGCCGTGGGAGGGCGACGAGGTGGTGAAGGTCGGCAGCCGGATCTTCGCGTTCCTCGGCGACGGTGGGGGCGAACCGACCGTCGGCATCAAGTGCGGGCCGACCCGGGAGGTGGCCGACGAGTGGCTGCACCGGCACCCCGACGACGCCCGGGTGATGGCCTACATCGGTCGGTCCGGGTGGAACACGCTGCGCCTCGACGGCGGGATCGACGACGAGGAGCTGACCGAGGCGGTCGACGGGTCGTACGACATGGTGGTGGCCAAGCTCCCGAAGCGGGAGCGCCCGACGGCCTGAACCGGCCGTGGCGCCGGCGGCACCCGCCGACGCCACGACACGAGATCTAGCGCGGGACGACCCGCTCGGCGGACCACTCCCGCCAGGTGGCCAGCCGGTCCGCCGCGGTGGCGAGCTGGTCGGCCACCGGGCCGGGGCCGGTGGAGCCGGGGGTGGTCCGGGCCGCGAGGGCCGAACGGACCGAGAGCACGTCGCGCACCGACGGGTCGAGGTGCGCACTGATCGTGCTCAGGTCGTCGTCGGAGACGTCGTTCAGCTCGCACTCCCGGGCCGCGCAGAGCGCCACCAGCCGGCCGGTGATCTCGTGCGCGTCCCGGAAGGGCACATTGCGCCGGACCAGCCAGTCGGCGACCTCGGTGGCGAGGGAGAAGCCGACCGGCGCGGCGGCGACGAGGCGGTCCACCCGCACCGTCATCGTGGAGATCATCCCCGCCAGGGCCGGGAGCAGCAGCTCCAGCGTGTCGACGGCGTCGAAGGCCGGCTCCTTGTCCTCCTGCATGTCCCGGTCGTAGGTCATCGGCAGGCCCTTGAGCATGGTGAGCACCGTCACCAGGCCGCCGACCAGCCGGCCGGACTTGCCGCGGGCCAGCTCGGCGATGTCCGCGTTCTTCTTCTGCGGCATGATCGACGATCCGGTGGCGAACGAGTCGTCCAGCTCCACCCAGCCGAACTCGTGCGAGGTCCAGAGCACGACCTCCTCACCGAGCCGGGACAGGTGCACCCCGATCAGGGCGGTGGTGAAGAGGAACTCGGCGACGAAGTCCCGGTCGGCGACGGCGTCCATCGAGTTGGCGAACGACGTCCGGAAGCCCAGCTCCTTGGCCACCGCCACCGGATCCAGCGGAAGCCCCGAACCAGCGAGGGCACCCGCGCCGAGCGGGCTGATCGCCGCCCGGTGGTCCCAGTCGCGCAACCGCTCGAGGTCCCGCAGCAGCGGCTGCACGTGGGCGAGCAGCCAGTGCCCGAACGTGACCGGCTGGGCGTGCTGAAGGTGCGTCATGCCGGGTGCGGCCGTGTCGATGTGCCGCTCGGCCTGCTCCACCAGCGCCTCGGCCAGCTCGACGAGCCGGCTGGCCACGCCCCGGGCGTGGTCGCGCAGGTAGAGCCGCAGGTCGGTCGCGACCTGGTCGTTGCGCGACCGGCCGGCGCGCAGCTTGCCACCGAGGCTGCCCAGGCGCTCCAGCAGCCCGCGCTCCAGCGCGGTGTGCACGTCCTCGTCGTCGATGGTGGGGCGGAACGACCCCGAGGCGCACGCCGCCTCCAGGTCGTCCAGGGCCGCCAGCATCCGACCCAACTCCTCGGGGTCGAGCAGGCCGGCACCGGCCAGGACCCGGGCGTGCGCCCGGGAACCGGCGATGTCGTACGGGGCCAGGCGCCAGTCGAACTGCACGCTCACCGACAGTCGGGCGAGCGCCTCGGCGGGGCCGCCCGCGAACCGGCCACCCCACAGGCTCGTCCGGTTGGTGGCTGCGCTGTTCTCGGTCAGGCTCTTGTCGTCCACGTCGCCCATCATTGCTCTGCTCGCCTTTCACTCGCGACTGCGGGGCCCACTCGTTGCGCTCGCGCACTCCGTGCGCTGGCAGGCGTCACCGTCCGGCACCGCCCAGCCGGGCGTCCCGCGCGGCGGCCATCCGGCTCGGCAGGCCCCACAGCCGCACGAAACCCTTCGCCAGAGACTGGTCGAAAGTGTCGCCGGTGTCGTAGGTGGCCATCCCGAAGTCGTAGAGGCTCGCCTCGGAGCGCCGGCCGGTCACCGTGGCCCGGCCGCCGTGCAGGGTCATCCGCACCTCGCCGCTCACGTGCCGCTGCGCGTCGTCGATGAACGCGTCCAGCGAGTCCTTCAACGGCGAGAACCACAGGCCGTCGTAGACCAGCTCGCCCCAGCGTTGGTCCACGCTCCTCTTGAACCGGGCCAGGTCCCGCTCCACGGTCACCGCCTCCAACTCCTGGTGGGCGGTGATCAGCGCGATCGCGCCGGGCGCCTCGTACACCTCGCGGCTCTTGATGCCGACCAGGCGGTCCTCGACCATGTCCAGCCGGCCCACGCCCTGGGCGCCGGCACGCCGGTTCAGCTCCAGGATCGCCTGGTACGGGGTGACCGTCTCCCCGTCGATCGCCACCGGCACGCCGCCGTCGAAGGTGATCACGACCTCGTCGGCGTCGCGCTCCTGCGCCGGGTCGGCAGTGTACGAGTACAGGCCCTCGACCGGGGCGTTCCAGATGTCCTCCAGGAAGCCGGTCTCCACCGCGCGACCCCACAGGTTCTGGTCGATCGAGTAGGGCGACTTCGCCGACACGTCGATCGGCAGCCCCTTCTCCTCGGCGAAGGCGATCGCCTTGTCCCGCGTCCAGGCGAAGTCCCGGGCCGGCGCGATGATCTTCAGGTCGGGGGCGAGCGCGTTCAGCCCCACCTCGAACCGGACCTGGTCGTTGCCCTTGCCGGTGCAGCCGTGCGACACGATCGTGCCGCCGTGCGTACGCGCCGCCGCCACCAGGTGCTTGACGATCAGCGGCCGGGACAGCGCCGACACCAGCGGGTAGCGGTCCATGTAGAGGGCGTTGGCCCGGATGGCCGGCAGGCAGTAGTCGGCGGCGAACTCGTCGCGCGCGTCGACGACCTCCGCCTCGGCGGCGCCGCAGTCCAGGGCACGCTGGCGGATCGCGTCCAGGTTCTCACCGCCCTGCCCGACGTCGACCGCGACCGCGATCACCTCGGCGCCGGTCTGCTCGGCCAGGTACGGAATGGCGACGGAGGTGTCCAACCCTCCGGAGTACGCGAGCACGACCCGCTCGGTCATGGCGTGGTGGTCCCTTCAGCGTGGTCGTCCCGGCCCGCCCAACCGGCGAGCTTGTCACCGAGCGCGGCCCCGCCGACGGCCTCGCGGGCCACGACGAGGATGGTGTCGTCACCGGCGATGGTGCCGACGATCTCCGGCAGGCCCGCTCGGTCCAACGCGCTGGCCAGGTACTGGGCCGCCCCCGGCGGGGTACGCAGCACGGCGATGTTGCCACTGGAGTCGACCCCGTTGAGCAGTTCGCGCAGCAACCGCACCAGCCGCGCCGGCGCGGCCTCGGCGTCGCGCAACGGTCGCTGGCCGTCCTCCGGGATCAGGTAGACGGCCGGCCCGTCACCGCCGCGCACCTTGACCGCGCCCAACTCCTCCAGGTCCCGCGAGAGGGTGGCCTGGGTGACGACGACGCCGTCGGCGGCGAGCAGGTCGGCCAGCTCGGTCTGCGACCGGATCGCCTTCTCCCGGATCAGCTCCACGATCCGGGCGTGCCGGGCCGCCCGGGTCAGTGGCCCGGTCATCGGGACTCCCCGGTCGCGGCGGCCGCGACCACGGTGCCCTCGGTCGCGGGGGCCCCGGTCGCGGCGGCGGTCGCGCTGCCCACGGTCGCGGCGGCTTCGGTCGCGGCGGCTTCGGTCGCGGCGGGTTCGGTCGCGGCGGCTTCGGTCGCGGTGTCGAGCAGGAAGGTCAGCAACGCCTTCTGCGCGTGCAGCCGGTTCTCCGCCTGGTCGAAGACCGCGCTCTGCGGGCCGTCCAGCACCTCGTCGGTGATCTCCTCACCACGGTGGGCGGGCAGGCAGTGCAGCACGATCGCGTCCGGCGCGGCCTGGCCGAGCAGTTCCTTGTTGACCTGGTACGGCAGGAACGGGGTGATTCGGTCCAGCCCGTCGGACTCCTGACCCATCGACGTCCAGGTGTCGGTGGCCAGCACGTCGGCGTCGCGTACCGCCTGGGCCGGGTCGGTCAGCACCCGCACCGATCCGCCGGTGTCGGCGGCGATCCGGGCCGCCCGGTCCAGCACGGCCTCGTCCGGCGCGAACCCGGCCGGCCCCGCGATCCGCACGTGCATGCCGGCCATCGCCCCGGCCAGCAGGTACGACTGCGCCATGTTGTTCGCGCCGTCGCCCACGTAGGTCAGGGTGCGCCCGGCCGTGCCGCCGCACCGTTCCCGGATGGTGAGCAGGTCGGCCAGCAGTTGGCACGGGTGGAAGCCGTCGGTGAGCGCGTTGATCACGGGCACGGTGGCACCGCTCGCCACCTCGGCGATCCGGTCGTCGCCGTGGGTCCGCAGCACGATGGCCGCGACGTAGCGGGACAGCACCCGCCCCGCGTCGGCCAGGGACTCGCCCCGGCCGAAGTGGGTGACCTGCGTGTCCACCACGAGGGGGTGACCACCCAGTTCGGCGATGCCGGCGTCGAACGAGATCCTGGTCCGCAGGCTCTGCTTGTCGAAGAGCACCGCCACCGAACGGGGGCCGGCCAGCGGCTGGTGGCCGAACCGGTCCGCCTTCATCCGCGCCGCCAGGTCGAGGACCGTGGACTGCTCGGCCGGCGAGAGGTCGTCGTCGCGCAGGAAGTGCCGAGTCATGCGCTCGTTCCCGTCGTGGTGGTGGTCGGCGTCGAGATCTTGGAAGACTTCGGCCCCTGGAGGGGCGCTTTGCCTCCAAGATCTGCGTCGGTTCCGGCGGCCGCCGGGGCGGTCGCCGCCAGGGCGGCGGGTAGGGCCGCTAGGAAGGTGTCCGTCTGGGCGGCGGTGAGGATCAGTGGTGGGACCAGCCGCAGCACCCCCGGCTGCACCGCGTTGACCAGGAAGCCGGCCTCGCGCAACGCCTCGGCGAGCACCGGAGCCACCGGCGCGGTGAGCGTCACGCCGAGCAGCAGCCCGGCGCCGCGTACCCCGCCGATCAGCGGATGGCCCAGCGCCTCGATGCCGCGACGCAGCCGCTCGCCGACCCGCTTGACGTTGTCCAGCAGGCCCTCGTTGGCGATGGTCGCCACCACCGCGAGCGCCGCCGCACAACTCACCGGATTGCCGCCGAAGGTGGTGCCGTGCGAGCCGGGGGTGAGCAGGTCCGCAGCCCGGCCGAAGGCCAGCGTGGCCCCGATGGGCAGCCCGCCGCCGAGACCCTTGGCCAGGGTGACCACGTCCGGCTCCACGCCCTCGGCCTGGTGCGCGAACCAGTGGCCGGTGCGGCCGATGCCGGTCTGCACCTCGTCGAGGACGAGCAGCGCGCCGTGCCGGGCGGTGATCCGCCGGGCCGCGGCCAGGTAGCCGGCCGGCGGGACGACCACCCCGTTCTCGCCCTGGATGGGCTCCAGGATCACCATGGCGGTGGCGTCCGTGACTGCCGCTTCGAGGGCCGTGACGTCGCCGTAGTCGACGTGGGTCACCTCGCCGGGCAGCGGCCGGAACGGGTCGGCCTTCGCCGGCTGACCGGTCAGGGCGAGGGCACCCATGGTGCGGCCGTGGAAGCCGCCGCGGGTGGCCACCACCTGGGTACGGCCGGTGCGCCGGGACAACTTGAACGCCGCCTCGTTGGCCTCGGCGCCCGAGTTGGCGAAGAAGACCCGGCCGGGCCTGCCGGCGAGCGCCAACAACAGCTCGGCCAGGGCGACCGGCGGCTCGGCGACGTAGAGGTTGGAGACGTGCCCGAGGGTCGCGACCTGCTTGGACACCGCCGCCACCACGGCCGGGTGGGCGTGCCCGAGGGCGTTCACCGCGATGCCACCGACCAGGTCGAGATATTCCCGGCCGGCGTCGTCCACCACGACAGCACCGGCGCCGGAGACCAACGCCAGCGGCGGCGTGCCGTAGTTGTCCATCATGGACTTCGTCCAGCGCTGCGCCAACGTGCTCACGATGCGACCATCCCGTCTCCCGGCACCACCATCGTTCCGAACCCTTCCGACGTGAACACCTCGAGCAACGTGGAGTGCGCCACCCGACCGTCGACCACGTGCGCGGCCGGCACTCCCCCACGGACCGCCCGCAGGCAGGCCTCCATCTTCGGCACCATCCCCGACTCCAGGCTGGGCAGCAGCTTGGCCAGGTCGTCCGCGACGATCTCGGAGACCAGACTGGTGGTGTCCGGCCAGTCGGCGTACAGGCCGGCCACGTCGGTGAGCACGACCAGCTTGCGGGCCCGCAACGCGATGGCCAGCGCTGCGGCGGCGGTGTCCGCGTTGAGGTTGTGCAGCACCCCGTCCACGTCCGGTGCGACCGTGGAGATCACCGGAATCCGACCGGCCTCGATCAGGTCGGTCACCGCGGACACGTCGACCGACTCGACGTCACCGACCTGGCCGACGTCGACCGGCAACCCGTCCACGTACGCCGGGCGGCGCACCGCGGTGAACAGCCGGGCGTCCTCACCGGAGAGGCCGACCGCGTACGGGCCGTGCGAGTTGATCAGCCCGACCAGCTCGCGGCCCACCTGCCCGACCAGCACCATCCGGACCACGTCCATCGCCTCGGCGGTGGTGACCCGCAGCCCACCCCGGAACTCGCTGGCGATGCCGAGCCGACCCAGCATGGCGGAGATCTGCGGCCCGCCGCCGTGCACCACCACCGGCTTGAGACCGGCGTACCGCAGGAAGACCATGTCGGCGGCGAACGCCCGCTGCAACGCGGGGTCGGTCATCGCGTTGCCGCCGTACTTCACCACCACCGTCGAGCCGGAGAAGCGCGCCAGCCAGGGCAGCGCCTCGATCAGCGTCTCCGCCTTGACCTGGGCGCGGGTGAGGTCGCTGCTGAGAGTCATGAGGAGTACGCCGAGTTCTCGTGCACGTACGCGTGGGACAGGTCGTTGGTCCAGATCGTCGCGGCGGACGAACCGGCGTGCAGGTCGATCCGGATGGTCACCTTGCGCCCGGTCAGGTCGACCTTCGAGCGGTCCTCGGCGGCGGCACCGCCCCGGCACACCCACACCCCGTTGACTGCCACGTCCACCTCGTCCGGATCGAAGGCGGCGGCGGTGGTGCCGACCGCGGCGAGAATCCGACCCCAGTTGGGGTCGTTGCCGAACAGCGCCGTCTTGACCAGGTTGTTGCGGGCCACCGAACGGCCGACCTCGACCGCGTCGTCCTCGTCGGCGGCGCCGACCACGTCGATGGCGACCTCCTTGGTGGCGCCCTCGGCGTCGGCCACCAACTGCTGGGCCAGGTCGTGACAGGCCTCCGTCACGGCGGCGGTCAGCTCGGCAAGCGTCGGCTCGATGCCGCTCGCACCGCTGGCCAGCAGCAACACCGTGTCGTTCGTGGACATGCAGCCGTCGGAGTCGACCCGGTCGAAGGTGACCCGGGTCGCGGCCCGCAGCGCCTCGTCCAGCGTCGCCGGACCGGCCACCGCGTCGGTGGTCAACACGCACAGCATGGTGGCCATCCCCGGCGCGAGCATCCCGGAGCCCTTGGCCATGCCGCCGACGGTCCAGCCCCCACCGGGGGCCACAGTGGTCTTCGGCCGGGTGTCCGTGGTCATGATCGCCTCGGCGGCGGCCTGGCCGCCGGCCCGGGACAACCCGCGGATCGCCGAGCGGACGCCCGACAGCAGCTTCGGCATCGGCAGCCGCTCACCGATCAACCCGGTCGAGCAGACCGCCACCTCGCCGGCACCGAGGATCAGTCGTGGACTCACCGAGGTCAGCGCGGCGGCGGTGTGCTCGGCGGTGGCGTGAGTGTCCTGGAAACCGCCCGGGCCGGTGCAGGCGTTGGCGCCACCGGAGTTGAGCACCACGACGCGAACCACACCGCCCCGCACGACCTGCTGGCTCCAGCGCACCGGCGCGGCCTTGACCCGGTTGGTGGTGAACACACCTGCCACACCCGCGTCCGGGCCGTCGTTGACCACCAGGGCGACGTCCGCGCCACCGCCGGCCTTGAGACCGGCGGCCACCCCGGCCGCCCGGAACCCGCGTGGGGTGGTGACACTCACGACGTCTGCCTTTCGTTCGCGACTGCGGGGCTCCGCTGCGCTGCACTCCTCGCGCTCACGGACTGACTCCCCAGACGGACAGGCCCGTCGTCTCCGGCAGGCCGAGCATCAGATTGGCGTTCTGTACGGCCTGACCGGCCGCGCCCTTGCCCAGGTTGTCCAACGCGCTGAGCACGATCAGGCGACCCGAGTCGACGTCGACGGTGGCCTGTAGGTGACACGAGTTGGAGCCCAACGTGGCGGCGGTGTGCGGCCAACGGCCCTCCGGCAGCACGTGCACGAACGGCGCGTCGGCGTACGCCCGCGCCAGCACCTCCTGCGGGTCGACGCCGCGCGCCGGCACCGCCGTGACCGTGGCCAGGATGCCGCGCGGCATCGGCGCCAGGACCGGGGTGAACGACAGGCCGGTCGCGCCGGTGGCCTGCTTGATCTCCGGTACGTGCTGGTGGGTGCCCACCCGGTACGGCGACAGGTCGCCCATCACCTCGCTGGCCAGCAGGTGCGCCTTGGCCGACCGCCCCGCCCCGGAGGTGCCGGAGGCGGCGACCACCACCACGTCGGCCGGGGTGGCCGCGCCGTCGGCGATCAGCGGCGCGAGGGCCAGGGTGATCGCGGCGGCGTAGCAGCCGGTGTTCGCCACCCGGGTGGAGCCGGCGATCAGCTCCCGCTGGCCGGGCAGCTCGGGCAGGCCGTAGGTCCACTGCCCGGCGTGTGTGCCGCCGTAGTACTGCGCCCAGGCGTACGGGTCGGCGAGCCGGTGATCCGCGCCCAGGTCGACGATGCGTACCTCGTCCGGGAGCTGGGCCGCGAGGGCCGCCGACTCACCGTGCGGCAGGGCCAGGAAGACCAGGTCCGCGTCGGCCAGGGTCGTCGGGTCGGTCGTGCCGAGCACCAGGTCGAGCCCGGTGAGCTGCGGATGCACCACGTCGACACGGTGCCCGGCCTGGCTGTGTGCGGTGGCGGCGACCAGGTCGAACTCCGGGTGCCCGGCGATCAGGCGCAGCAGCTCACCCCCCGCGTAACCGCTCGCACCGGCAACCGCGACTCGGATCCCCATACTCACCTCCGCATGACTATGCAGCGAAGATTAACAAGGACGACTCACGAGTGCAAGTTCATGCAGGGCAGTGCATGCTAATGAACAGATCGCCTGCGCGGTGAGGTATCCCCCACCCGGCGAGCGGGCCGTTCCTGCTTCTGGACCTCGGGCCGCCTGACCCGCGATCGCTGGCAATCTTGGACACTTTCCGTTAGCGGCTAACGGAAAGTGTCCAAGATTCACCCTGCCAACTGCCTCCCGCGCCCCGGACGCCGCCGCCAGCACCAGCCACGATCACGTCGTGATCGACTCACTCAGCCACCCTGGCGCGCATTCGCTGTCATCCGGCGGCGGATATCTGGTCGAACCGTCCTCGCTGGTGCCGGAGCTCGACGCCAGCACCCGGGAACACGAAAAGACCCTGACCCGGTATGAACCACCAGGTCAGGGCCTTGGTCGTTGGTGCGCCGTCTGGGACTCGACGGTTCCTCAGGCGCCGCGCAGGGTCGCGCCGAGACGCTCCGCCGCTACCGCGACCGCCGCGTCCCGGGCCGCCACCGCCTCCTCGACGGTCAGCGTCCGGTCCGGGGCCCGGAAGGTCAGCTTGTACGCCAACGACCGGCGACCGTCGCCGAGCTGCGCCCCCGAGTAGACATCGAACAGCCGCACGTCCTCCAGCAGCGGACCGGCGCCCGCCTCCAGCGCCCGGCGCACCTGCTCCGCCGGCACCGAGTCGTCCACCACCAGGGCCACGTCGATGAGCGCCGGCGGGAAGCCGGACACCGTCGGCGCGGGCGTCACCGGGGTCGCCGGCAGCGCGTCGAGGTCCAGCTCCATCGCGCAGGTGCGTCGGGGCAGTTCCAGCGCCGCGACCACCACCGGGTGCAGCTCACCGGCGTGCCCGACGACCGCGCCGTCGACCCGCAGCTCGGCGCAGCGGCCCGGGTGCCACGGCGCGTACTCGGCCGCGCGCACCTCCACCCGCTCGTCGGGGATCCCGGCGGCGGCCAGCACGTCACGCGCCGCCTCGATCGCGTCCGCCCAGCCGGCGGGGCGACCCGGACCCCACCAGCCGGCCGGGTCGAGGTCGCCGGCGAGCACCACGGCGACGTGCACCGGTTGCGCCGGCACGACCGCGTCGGCGGCGGCGAACTCGGCGTCGGTGGGGCGCCGGTCCACGCCCATCGCCGGCGGGCTGCCGGCGCCGAGGCGCGGGTGGAAGACCGCCCCGATCTCGTAGAGGGCGAGGTCGCGGTGACCCCGGCCGAGGTTGCGCTTGAGGATGCCGAGCAGCGGGCCGAGCAGCGTGGTGCGCAGCAGCGGCTCCTCCTCCGACAGCGGGTTGGCCAGCCGCACCGCGGGCCGGCGCGGGTCGTCGGCCGGCAGGCCAAGCTGGTCGGCCAGCTCCGGCGACACGAACGGGTGCGCGAGCACCTCCACGTACCCCCGCTCGGCCAGCGACCCGGCGACCGCCCGGCGCCGACGCTGCCGCGGGGTCAGCCCGCGGCCGGGGGGCGCGGTCGGCAGCACCGCCGGCACCTTGTCGTACCCGTCGAGCCGAACCACCTCCTCGACCAGGTCGGCCGGGTCGGTCAGGTCGGGCCGCCAGGTCGGCGGGGTGACGCTGAGCGTCACCCCGACGCCGCTGGCCACGCCGACCACGCCCGGGTCCTCGGACAACCGGTCCGCGCCCTGCGCGACAGTGCAGCCGACCCGCTCCAGCAGGGCGACCACCCGCGCCGGCGGGTACTCGACGCCGACCCGCCGGGTCGGCAGGTCCGCCGGAAGGCTGATCGGGGTACGCGGCCGGACGTGGTCGATGTCCAGGACCTCCGCGCCCGGCGTGCCCCCGCCGTGCTCGGTGAGCAGCCGCACGGCCCGCTCCAACGCGACGAGCGCCACGGCGGGGTCGACGCCCCGCTCCCAGCGCTTCGCGGCCTCGCTGAACAGCTTGTGCCGGCGGGCGGTGCGCCCGACCATCGCCGGGTCCCAGTGCGCCGCCTCGAACAGCACGGTCGTGGTGTCGGCGACGACCTCACTGGTCTCGCCGCCCATCACCGCCGCGAGGGAGATCGGCCCAGTGTCATCACAGATCACCATGTCGTCGGCCGTCAGCACCCGGTTGACGCCGTCCAGGGTGGTCAGCTTCTCCCCCGCCTCGGCGCGACGGACCACCAGCGGCCCGGCGATCCGGTCGGCGTCGAAGGCGTGCATCGGCTGGCCCAGCTCCAGCATCACGTAGTTGGTGATGTCGACGGGCAGCGAGATGCTGCGGATGCCGGCGGTGACGAGCCGCTGCCGCATCCAGGACGGGGTGGGCGCGCTCGGGTCGACGCCCCGGACCAGGCGGGCGGTGAACCTGTCGCAGCCGACGGTGTCGCGGACCTCCACCGGGTACGCCGGAGTCTCGGTGCCGCTCGGCGCGGGCGCCAGGGCCGGGTCGCGCAGCGGCACGTCGAAGGCGTGCGACAGCTCCCGGGCCAGGCCGCGCAGGCTCAGCGCGTACCCCCGGTCGGGGGTGATCTCCAGGTCGAGCACGACGTCGTCGAGCCCGACCACCGGGCGCGCGTCGTCGCCGGGCTTGGCCGTCACGTCCGCCGGCAGCACGATGATGCCGGAGTGGTCGTCGCCCAGGCCCAGCTCCTTGACCGAGCAGATCATGCCCGCCGAGTTGTGCCCGTACGTCTTGCGGGCGCCGATGGCGAAGCCGCCGGGCAGCACACCGCCGGGCAGGATCACCACCACCCGGTCACCCACCGCGAAGTTACGCGCACCGCAGACGATCTCCTGCGGCTCGCCGGTGCCGTTGGCGGCACCCACGTCGACCCGGCAGAACCGGATCGGCTTCTTGAAGCCGGTGAGTTCCTCGATCTCGCGCACCTCACCGACGACGAGCTGACCGGTGACGGTCTCGGCCAGGTCCACCACGGACTCGACCTCGATGCCGAGGTCGACCAGGGCCTGTTCCAGGTCACCGGTGGGTAGGTCGGCGGGGAGATCGACGTACTCCCGCAGCCAACTGACAGAAACTCGCATGACGTCAGACCACCGTTCCCGTGTCTCGTACCCGCATCGCCTACGCCCCGGCCCCGAGCGCCCGGCTGAACCGCACGTCGCCCTCGAAGAGATGGCGGATGTCGCTGACCCCGTGCCGGACCATCAGGGTCCGGTCGATGCCCATCCCGAACGCGAACCCGGAGTAGACCTCCGGGTCGACGCCGCAGGCGCGCAGCACCCGCGGGTTGACCATGCCGCAGCCGCCCCACTCGACCCACTGCGGGCCGTCGCGGTGCTCCGGGAACCACACGTCGAACTCCGCCGACGGCTCGGTGAACGGGAAGTAGTGCGGCCGCCACCGGGTCTTCGCCTCCGGGCCGAACATCGCCCGGGCGAAGTGGTCGAGCGTGCCCCGCAGGTGCGCCATCGTGATGCCCTTGTCCACCACCAGGCCCTCGGCCTGGTGGAACACCGGGCTGTGGGTGGCGTCGATCTCGTCGGTGCGGTAGACGCGGCCGGGCACGATCACGTAGATCGGCGGCTTGCGGCTGAGCATCGTACGGGTCTGCACCGTGGAGGTGTGCGTGCGCAGCACCAGGCCGGAACCCTCCGGTGCGATGTGGAACGTGTCCATCAACCCGCGCGCCGGGTGGTCGGCGGGGATGTTCAACGCGTCGAAGTTGACCCACTCCAGGTCGACCTCGGGCCCCTCGGCCACCTCGTAGCCCATCCCGACGAAGAGGTCACTTATCGACTCCATCAGGGTGCTCAACGGGTGGCGGGCCCCCCGCGGGCGCCGGTCGTAGGGCAGGGTGACGTCCACCCGCTCCTCCACCAGCACCCGCTCGGCCTGCTCGCGTTCCACCACCTCGGCGCGCTCGGCGTACGCGGACTCGATCGCTCGGCGGGCCTCGTTGACCCGCTTACCCGCGTCGGACTTCGCGGCCGGCGGCAACGCGCCGATCTCCCGGCGCGCGAGCGAGACCGGGGACCGGTCCCCCAGGTGCACCGAACGCAGCGCGGTCAGCGCGTCCGGGTCGGCGGCGGCCTCGAACGCCTTCGTGGCGTCCGCGACGGCCTCGGCCAGGGCGGCGGGGTCGAGCAGGGCGACCTGCTTCGGGTCGTACGGATCGTTGCGGTAGCTCATGGCGTACGGGCACTCCCTCACGGCGGCGCCAGCCCTCAGCGGGGCGGCTAGGCGAGTCTACGGACGCGCGGCTGTGCCGCAGCCCGCCGGTAGGAGTCCGTGCAGGGAGCAGGTCAGGCCCGCCGCCCGCCGACACCGGCGGGCTGGCTAAACGAACGCCGTTGCGCGTTCATGGACGGACGCTCTCCCCTGCTGTCAGTCGCGCCGGGCACGATCACCGTCAGCGCTGTGCTCTCGCTGAAGCGTACAGGCACACCGCCGCCGCGGCAGCCAGGTTAAGGCTCTCCGCGCGCCCGTACAACGGCACCCGCACCCGGGCGTCGGCGACGGCGGTCAACTCCTCGGGCAACCCGTGCGCCTCCGAGCCGAACAGCCAGGCGGTGGGCCCGACGAGCCGACCGTAGTCGGTCAGGTCGTCCAGGTCGCTGTCGCCGTACCCGGTGGTGGCGAAGATCGACAGCCCGGCGGCGCGCAGCGCGTCGACCACCGTGACCGGGTCCGGCGCGCGGACCACGTCGACGTGGAAGAGGCTGCCGGCCGAGGCCCGCACACACTTGCCGTTGTACGGGTCGACGGCGTCGCCGGCGAAGACCACCGCACCTGCCCCGGCCGCGTCGGCGGTGCGCAGCACCGTGCCGGCGTTACCCGGGTCGCGGATCTCGGCGAGCACCGCCACCAGCCGGGGTGCGTTCGCGAGGGCCTGCTGAAGCGACACGTCGAGATGCCGGCAGACCGCGACCAGCCCCTGCGGGGCGACGGTCTCGGTCAGGACGGCGAGGGCCTCGTCGGTCACCTCGGAGACGGGCACGTCGGCGCGGGCCGCCGTGGCGGCCAGCTCCGGGTGCCGGTCGAGCGCGGCGGGCGTACCGAACAACTCGGTGACCACCCCCGGCCGCGCGAGGGCCTCGCGGACCGCCTGTGGTCCCTCGGCCAGGAATCGGCCGGTCGCGTCGCGGTCGCGGCGGCGCTGCAACCGGCGGGCGGCGACAACCCTGGGGGTACGCGGGGTGAAAGCCATGGTGTGGGTTCCTCCGGCACGATTGAGGCGCCCCCCGGACGGCGGTGCCGACACGGGAGACGCCTCGCTCTGGTGCGTGGGGATCAGGCGGCCTGAGCCGCCGCGCCGCCGGTGCCCTCGGCCGTGACCGCGGCCCGGGCCAGCTCGACGATCGCCGCGAAGGAAGCGGCGTCGTTGACGGCCATGTCGGCCAGGATCTTGCGGTCGACCTCGATGCCAGCCAGACGCAGGCCCTGGATCAGGCGGTTGTAGGTCATCCCGTTCGCCCGGGCGCCCGCGTTGATCCGTTGAATCCACAGCTGCCGGAAGTCGCCCTTGCGGTCGCGACGGTCCCGGTAGGCGTACTGCATCGAGTGCAGCACCTGCTCCTTGGCCTTGCGGTACAGCCGGGAGCGCTGACCGCGGTAACCGCTCGCGGTCTCCAGCAGGGTACGACGCTTCTTCTGGGCGTTTACAGCCCGCTTGACGCGTGCCATCTCAACTCCTTAAAACGTAAAGGTGGCGCGCGTCAGCGGCCGAGCAGCTTCTTGATGCGCTTGACGTCGGCCTTGGCCACCTCGACCGTGCCGGTCAACCGGCGGGTACGGGTGGAAGACTTACCTTCCAACAGGTGGCGCTTGCCGGCCTGCTCGGCCACGATCTTGCCACGGCCGGTCACCTTGACCCGCTTGCCCATACCCGTGTGGCTCTTCATCTTCGGCATGTGGAACGTCTTCTCCCCTGTTACTCGCCGCTGGTGTCGGCGGCGAGGCCGGTGTTACCGGCTGCTGCGGTCTCGCTGACCGCCGCGGTCTCATCGGCTGCCGGAGCGGCGGACTCGTCCGCTGCCCGGTCCCGAGGCCCACCGCGGGACGCCGTAGCGGCAACCGCGGAGGCCTTGACGGCCCGGTGCGGAGCGAGAACCATGATCATGTTTCGGCCGTCCTGCTTGGGAGCGGCCTCGACGTATCCCAGGTCCGTGATCTCGGATTCGAGCCGGCGCAGGAGCCGGTAACCCAGCTCCGGGCGGCTCTGCTCGCGACCGCGGAACATGATCGTCACCTTGACCTTGTCGCCCGCCTTGAGGAACCGCACCACGTGACCCTTCTTGGTCTCGTAGTCGTGCGGGTCGATCTTCGGCCGAAGCTTCATTTCCTTGATGACGGTCTGCTGCTGGTTACGCCGCGCTTCGCGCGCCTTGAGTGCGCTCTCATACTTGAACTTGCCGAAGTCCATGAGCTTGCACACCGGCGGGCGCGCCATCGGCGCAACCTCGACCAGGTCCAGATCGACGTCCGCGGCCAGCTGAAGGGCGCGCTCCAGCGGGACGATGCCCACCTGCTCACCCTCGGGGCCGACCAGTCGGACCTCACGTGCCCGGATCTGCTCGTTCACGCGTGGTTCGACGCTGATGGGGCCTCCTCGAGTCGTTTCTGCTCAGGTGCCGACCCCCGCGGCTCCCAGGTGGGAACCGACCTGGAAAGCAGAAGGCCCCGGCGCATGCCAGGGCCCGCTCGACCGGTCAGCACGATCACAGGATCGCGCATCCGACGCCGGGACGTGCCCGGAACCGGTGACCGGACCCGGCCACCGTAGCGGCGACTCGGGTGGGAGCAGGCGCTCCGCTTTCAAGGCTGCCTGCTCGCATGCGGAGACAGCCTGGTCGACTTGATAACACTACACCCGCGCCCCGACCGCCCCCAAACCGGGCACACCCATCCCACGCTGGGCCTCCTCGGGGTGCCCCGACGGACGCGGCGGGGCCGGCGGCCCGGTGGGGTCAAGATCCGAGCATCTGCACCGAAAGCGCTGCCTCGGGGCGGGCTGAGGCGGCAGTTTCGGTGCTGTTGCTCAGATCTTGGAGCGCGGGGATGTGCGGTGGCCGCGCGCGGGCCGGCCGAAGAGGCGGGGTGGTCGGGGTCAGTGACGCGTGGCGCGCTCGGCGAGCTGGGCCTGGTGGGCCTGGTGCAGTCGGCGCAGCGCGCGGACCCCGTCGACGGCGAACTCCTTGTCGGCGGCCTGCAGGGCGATCATCGGCAGCAGGTCGTCGTCGTGCAGCTCCAGGCTGGCCCACGGCGCGCCCCGGTCGAAGCGGACACCCCGGACGACCTCCCAGGGCAGCTCGTAGGAGCTGATGACGTTACGGACCCGGATGCTCCGCGCGTCCGCCTCCACCCGAGGACGGGTGAACAGCAGGAAGCCGAGGGCACCGAAGACGCCGAGGCCGATCATGGCGATCTGGTCACCGCGTTGGAAGCTGCCGTAGCCATCGCCGGTCGGGCCACTCAGCGACGTGGCGACCAGAGCGAACACCACCACCAGGGCAGCCGCTGCCGACCAGCAGACCACGCGGATGCGGCGGGGCTTCAGGCGGACCAGCTCGGTTTCACTCACCCCACCAGTCTGCCACCCACACCGACCCGCCAAACGCACCACCCGCCGAGCCAGCACCCCGAGCTGACCCCAGGCCGGCACGGCCGTCGGAGGTTCCGCGCTTCCGCCCCGCGCCAGCACGACAGATCCGCTCGGGCTTCAGAAAACGGGGGTGTCCCTGACGCGCGGACACCCCCGTTCTCACGAAACCGAGTTGATCAAGCGGGATGCGGTCAGAGGCGGCAGGCGTGGATGTTGGTAACGAGGATGGCGCGGGCGCCCAGCTCGTACAGCTCGTCCATGATGCGGTGGACGTCGTCGCGGAGCACCATCGCCTGCACCGCCACCCACCCCTCGCGGTGTAGCGGCGACACGGTGGGCGACTCGATGCCCGGGGTGAGCCCGCTGGCCCGTTCCAGCAGACCGGCCGGCACGTCGTAGGCGAGCATCACGTAGCGGCGGGCGACCAGCACACCGTGCAGGCGGCGCAGCAGCTGCTCGGCCTGCGGGTGCGCCGGGGCGTCGGCGCGGCGGACCAGCACCGCCGACGAGCGCAGCAGCGGCTCGCCGAAGACCGTCAGGCCCGCCTGACGCAGGGTGGCGCCGGTCTCCACCACGTCCGCGATCACGTCGGCGACGCCGAGGCGTACGGCGTTCTCCACCGCGCCGTCGAGGCGGATCACGTCGGCCTTGACGCCCGCCTCGCCGAGGTGCCGCTCGACCAGCCCCGGGTACGCGGTGGCGATCCGGTGCCCGCCCAACTCCTGCACCGAGGCGATGTCGTCGGGGCGGGCGGCGAAGCGGAAGGTGGCCTGCCCGAAGGCGAGGTCGACGACCTCCTCGGCCGGCGCCGCCGAGTCGATCAGCAGGTCCCGGCCGGTGATCCCGAGGTCGAGGTCACCGGACCCGACGTAGGTGGCGATGTCCTTGGGGCGCAGGTAGAAGAATTCGACGTCGTTGGCCTCGTCGCGACAGACGAGGTCCTTGGGGTCGGTGCGCTGGCGGTAGCCCGCCTCGCGCAGCATCTGAGCGGCCGGTTCGGCCAGGGTGCCCTTGTTGGGAATGGCGACACGCAGCATGACGGGAGTGCTCCTTCGATCCGGATGGCGATCAACGGGTGGGGATGCACTCACAGATGTCGGTAGACGTCCTTGAGGTCGAGACCACTGGCGAGCATGAGCACCTGGACCTGGTAGAGCAGTTGGGAGATCTCCTCGGCGGTGCGCTCCGGCCCCTCGTGCTCGGCGGCCATCCACGACTCGGCCGCCTCCTCGACGACCTTCTTGCCGATGAAGTGCACGCCCCTTTCCAGGGCGGCGACGGTGCCCGAGCCCGGGGTGCCGGCGGCGGCCTTGGCCTGCAGCTCGGCGAACAACTCCTCGAACGTCTTCACGGGAGACGATTCTTCCAGCCGCCGGGGCGACGCCCCGCGTCCGGGTCCGCCGAAATCCAGCAAGCGGACAATTCCCTATCGACATGGGGGGACAAAGCCCCAAGCAGACCGGTCGATACCTCTACGCTGTCGGCCATGGCCAGCAGCTCACGTCTCCTCGCGCTCACCCTCGCCGGTGCCGCCGTCGTCGCCGCCGTCGGATGCGCGCCCCAGAAGGAGCTACCAACCCCCACTGTCACCACGGGGCTGTCCTGCGCCAAGGACAGCCTGCCCACGCGTACGCCGGGCAAGCTCACCATCGCCACCGACCAGCCCGCGTACGAGCCGTGGTTCGCCAAGGACAAGCCGGACAGCGGCGAGGGCTTCGAATCCGCAGTCGCGTACGCGGTGGCCGAGAAGCTCGGCTACGCCCGCGCCGACGTCACGTGGACCCGGGTCAAGTTCGACACCGCGATCGCACCGGGGCCGAAGGACTTCGACTTCGACATCAACCAGTTCTCCATCACCGAGGAGCGTAAGCGGGCTGTCGACTTCTCCGCACCGTACTACCTGGTCCGGCAGACCGTGATCGCGTTGAAGTCCTCGAAGATCGCCGGCAAGAAGTCGCTGGCCGACCTTCGCGACGCCAAGCTCGGCGCCCAGGTCGGCACCACCAGCTACCAGGCGATCACCGACGTGCTCAAGCCGACCAGGGAGCCACAGGTCTACAACAGCAACGACGACGCCAAGAAGGCCCTGCAGAACGGGCAGATCGACGGTCTGGTGGTGGACCTGCCGACCGCGTTCTACATCACCGGCGCGGAGCTCACCGACGCGACGGTCGTCGGGCAGGTGCCGCAGGTGGGCTCGCCCGAGGCCTTCGGGCTGCTGCTGGACAAGAACTCGCCGCTGACCAAGTGCGTGACCGGTGCGGTCGGTCAGCTCACCGAGGCGGGCACGCTGAAGCAGTTGGAGCAGAAGTGGCTGGCGCAGGTGGCGGGGGCGGCCGAGCTGCGGTGACCCTGCTCGATCACGTCCCGTCCGAGGCGCAGCGGCGGCGCTCGGCGTACCGGAATCGGCAGACCGTCTACAGCGTGCTGGTCGCGGCCTGCTCCACGGCGGCTCTCGGCACGCTGCTCGTCGTCGCGGTGACCGGCGCGCCCGGCTGGGAGCGGGTCCGGCGGTCGTTCCTGGACCCGGCGATCGCCGCCGACGCGCTGCCGGCGGTGCTGAGCGGGCTCTGGCTCAACGTCCGGCTGCTGGTCTGCTGTGCGGTCGGCGCGCTGCTGCTCGGGCTGGTGATCGCGGTGTTGCGGACGCTGCGCGGCCCGGTCTTCTTCCCGGTCCGGGCGCTGGCCGCCGGCTACACCTACACCTTCCGCGGCCTGCCGCTGATCATCGTGCTGTACCTGCTCACCCTCGGCGTGCCGGGCCTGCGGTTGCAGGGCATGCCGCCGGTGCTGGTGCTGGGTGGGATCGCGTTGGTCCTCACCTACGGCGGTTACCTCGCCGAGGTGTTCCGGGCCGGCATCGAGTCGGTGCATCCCAGCCAACTCGCGGCGGCCCGCTCGTTGGGCCTGACCTACCGGCAGACGATGCGGCACGTGGTCCTGCCGCAGGCCGTCCGCCGGGTGGCGCCGCCGCTGCTCAACGACGTGGTGGCGTTGCAGAAGGACGTCGGGCTGGTCTCCCTCGCGGGACCGATCGACGCGGTCCGCGCCGCGCAGATCGCCACCGCCCAGACCTTCAACTACACGCCGTACGTGGTGGCGGGCGTGCTCTTCGTGTTGCTCGCGATCCCGCTGATCGCGGTCACCGACTGGGTGACGCTGCGCGCGGCCCGCCGACAGTCGGGAGGCTGACCATGGCTCTGCTGCGCTGCCGGGGCCTGCGCAAGGAGTTCGCCGGTCAGGTCGTGCTCGACCAACTCGACCTGACGGTGGCCGAGCACCAGGTGGTGGCCCTGATCGGCGCGTCCGGGTCGGGCAAGTCGACGCTGCTGCGCTGCGTGAACCTGCTGGACGATCTCGACGACGGCACCATCGAGTTGGACGGGGAGGACATCTCCGACCCCCGGGTGGACCCGGACCAGGTCCGGCGGCGGATCGGCATGGTGTTCCAGGCGTACAACCTCTTTCCGCACCTGAGCGTCCTGGACAACATCACCCTCGCGCCGCGGCGCGTACACCGGCGGGGTCGGGCGGAGGCGGAGGCGCAGGCCCGGGAATTGCTCGACCGGGTGGGGCTCGGCGCCCGGGCGGACGCCTACCCGGACCGGCTCTCCGGTGGGCAACAGCAACGGGTGGCGATCGTCCGGGCGCTGGCCAACTCACCGCGACTGATGCTGCTCGACGAGGTCACCTCCGCGCTGGACCCGGAACTCGTCGGTGAGGTGCTGGCGATGATCCGGGACCTGAAGGCCGACGGCATGACCATGGTGCTGGCCACCCACGAGATGGGCTTCGCCCGGGAGGTCGCCGACCAGGTCTGCTTCCTCGACGCCGGGCGGGTCGTCGAGAGCGGCCCACCGGAGCAGGTGCTCGGCGAGCCGACCCAGCCCCGCACCCGGCAGTTCCTCCACCGGATCATCGAGGCCGGCCGGCTCTGAAGGCGAGCCTGCAGAGCCGGCCGGAGGCGGCAGAAACGGCAGCCGACCGCGCCGACAGCGGCGTCAGCCGCCGAAGCCGACCCGCTGGGCGTTGCCCGCCGCCACCGCGCGCACGGCCAGCGCGGCGTCGAGCGCGGCCACCGTGGCGGCCCAGCCCTTGTCCTCGGCCGAGCCGGGCAGCCCGGCCCGGTCGCGGGCCTGCTCGATGGTCTCCACCGTCAGCACCCCGTGCGCCACCGGCTTGCCCTCGTCCAACGCCACCCGGGTCAACCCGTCGGTGACCGAGCGGCACACGTAGTCGAAGTGGGCGGTCGAGCCGCGCACCACCACGCCGAGAGCGACCACCACGTCACAGCGGCGCGCGAGGGCCTGGGCCACCACCGGTAGCTCGACCGAGCCGGCGACCCGGGCCACGACGGAACGGGCGCCGCACGCCTCGGCGGCGGCCACCGCCCGCTCCAGCATGTGGTCGGTCAGATCACCGTGCCACCGGGCGGCGACGACCCCGACGGTCAGCCCCGCGGCGTCCACCGCGTCGACTCCCGGCTCCCCGAAACCCGCCATCGTCATGCTCCGATCTCGTCGTTGGCGACCAGGCGCCCCAACGGCGCCTCGGACACCTCGTCCAACTCGCCCAGCAGGTGACCCATCCGGTCCCGCTTGGTGCGCAGGTAGCGCAGGTTCTCCGGGTGCGCGCCGACCGGCAGACCCTCCCGGCCGGTGATGGTCAACCCGTACCCCTCCAGCCCGGCGCGCTTGGCCGGGTTGTTGGTCAACAGTCGCATCGAGCGCACGCCCAGGTCGTAGAGGATCTGGGCGCCGGTGCCGTAGTCGCGGGCGTCGGCCGGCAGGCCCAGGTCCAGGTTGGCGTCGACGGTGTCGCGGCCGGAGTCCTGCAACTGGTACGCCTGCAACTTGTGCAGCAGCCCGATGCCGCGCCCCTCGTGGCCACGAACGTAGAGGACCACGCCCCGGCCCTCGCGGGCGACCCGGGCCAGCGCGGCGTCCAACTGCGGGCCGCAGTCGCAGCGCAGCGAGCCGAACACGTCCCCGGTCAGGCACTCCGAGTGCACCCGCACCAGCACGTCCTGGCCGTCGCCGAGGTCACCCAGCACCATGGCGACGTGTTCGGCCGGGTCGTGCGCCGCGCGGTAGCCGAGCGCCCGGAACACCCCGTGCCGGGTGGGCATCCGGGCTTCCGCGACCAGTTCGACCTGCTTCTCGGTACGCCGCCGGTAGGCGATCAGGTCGGCGATGGTGATCAGCGTGAGGCCGTGCTCGGCGGAGAACTTCTCCAGGTCCGGCAGCCGCATCATGGTGCCGTCGTCGTTGACCAGCTCGCAGAGCACACCCGCCGGGCGCAGCCCGGCCAGCCGGGTCAGGTCGATCCCCGCCTCGGTGTGCCCGGGGCGCCGCAGCACCCCGCCCTCGCGGGCGCGCAACGGCACCACGTGCCCGGGCCGGGCCAGGTCGGTCGAGTCGGTCGCCGCGCCGGCGAGCAGCCGGCTGGTGTGTGCCCGGTCGGCCGCCGAGATGCCGGTGCCGATCCCCTCCCGGGCGTCCACGGTAACCGTGTACGCGGTGCCGCGCCGGTCCTGGTTGGTGTGGTGCATCGGCGGCAGGTCGAGCCGGTCGGCCTCGCTCTCGGTCACCGCCACGCAGACGTACCCGGAGGTGTAGCGCACCATGAACGCCATCAGCTCCGGCGTGGCCAACTCGGCCGCGAAGATCAGGTCGCCCTCGTTCTCCCGGTCCGCGTCGTCGACCACGACGACCGGCCGCCCGGCCGCGATCTCCGCGATAGCCTGCTCAATATCTCCAAAACTGGTCACGCCACAGCCTCCGTGTAGATGGGCGTACGGGCGGGGGCCGGTCGGGTGGCGCGCGAGGTGCGCCACCAGGCGGCGAAGCCCCAGACGCAGATGGCGCCGTAGACCAGGTACATGGCCGCCGACGGATAGAAGCCGCCGCGCAGCAACAGCGGCACGCCGACCGCGTCCACCGCGATCCAGAGCAGCCAGAACTCCACCCAGCCGCGGGCCATGCCGTACGTGGCCAGCAGGCTGCCGGTGAGGATCCAGGCATCGGGCAGCGGGCCCCACGAGCCCAGGGCCTTGAGCACCGGGTACGCGGCGGCGGTGCCGACCGCGGCGGCCAGCAGCATGACCAGCCGCTCCCGCCCGGTGGCCCAGCGCGGAACGACCGCCGCCTGACCGGCGTCGGCGCGACGGTTGCGCCGCCACCGCCACCAGCCGTAGACGCTGACCGCGAAGAAGAACACCTGCCGGCCGGCCTGCCCGTACAGGTCGTGCTCCTGCGGGGTGGCGAACACCCCGCCGAGGAACACGGTGAACAGCAGCGCGTTGCCGATCATCCCGACCGGCCACGCCCAGACCAGCCGGCGCAGCCCGAGCAGCGCGGAGAACAGCCCGAACGCGTTGCCGACGATCTCCCGGGCCAGCACCGGCGAGCCGGCCACCTGCACCTGGGCGTCCAGCAGCCAACCGAGCGGGCCCATCAGGCCACCCCGCCCGTGCTCGAGGCCACCCCGGTGCCGTCGGTGCCGGTGAGCCGGTCGCCGAGCAACCGCTCGACGTACTTGGCCACCACGTCGACCTCCAGGTTGACCGGGTCGCCGACGCCCTTGGCGCCGAGCGTGGTCAGCTTGAGCGTGGTCGGGATCAACCCGACGGCGAACTCGTCCGCACCCACCTCGGCCACGGTCAGCGAGACCCCGTCGATGGTGATCGAGCCCTTCTCCACCACGTACCGGGACAGCGCGGCGGGCAGCCGGAACCGGACGGTTTCCCACTGCTCGGCCGGCTCCCGGGAGAGCAGCTCGCCGACACCGTCGACGTGGCCCTGCACCAGGTGCCCGCCGAGCCGGCTGCCGAGGGCGGCGGCCCGCTCCAGGTTGACCGGGTCGCCGGGGCGCAGCGCGCCCAGCGCGGAACGGCGCAGCGTCTCCCCCATCACGTCGGCGGTGAAGACACCGTCGGTGGCCTCCACGACGGTCAGGCAGACGCCGTTGACCGCGATGGAGTCGCCGTGCCGGGCGTCGGACGTGACGAGCGGACCGCGTACGGCGACAAGTGCGGAATCGCCCGCGGTCGCCGTCACCCGGACGATCTCGCCCAACTCCTCGATAATGCCGGTGAACATGTCAGCCCTCCCTTTTGCGGGGCAAAGCGGTGATCCGGAGATCCGGACCGATCTGCGTAACGTCGACGAACTCCAGATCGATGGCCTCGGCGATGGTGGTCACTCCCGCGTCGACCAGGGCGGTCGGGCCGGCGCCGAGCAACCGGGGCGCGACGTAGGAGACGATCTTGTCGACCAGGCCGGCCTTCAGGAACGCACCGGCCAGCCGGGGGCCGCCCTCCAGCAGCACCGCGCGGACCCCGCGCTGGTGCAGCGCCGCGAGCAGCGCCGACAGGTCGACCCGGCCGTCCGGGTCGGCGCCGACCTCGTCGGCCGTCGCGATCCACGTCCGCGCGGCGCCGTCGCGGACCCGGGCGTCAGCCGGGGTACGCCCCGAGCTGTCCACGACCACCCGCAGCGGCTGCCGGATGGCCAGGCTGCCGTCGCGCAGGTTGCGGGCGGTCAGCCGGGGGTCGTCGGCGAGCACGGTACCCACCCCGGCGAGCACCGCGTCGACGGTGCCGCGCAGGGCGTGCACGTCGATCCGGGCCGCCTCCGAGGTGATCCACATGCTGGTGCCGTCCGCCGCGGCGGAGCGCCCGTCGAGCGTGGCGGCGTACTTCCAGATCACGTACGGCCGGCCGCGGCGCATCGAGGTCAGCCAGGCGACGTTGCCGGCCTCGGCCTCCTCGCCGCGTACCCCCAGGTCGACCCGGACCCCGGCGGCGCGCAGCGTGGCGGCGCCGCCGGACGCGACCGGGTTGGGGTCGGGCACGGCGATGACCACCCGGGCGACCCCGGCCTGGACGAGCGCGGAACTGCAGGGGCCGGTGCGGCCGGTGTGGTCGCACGGTTCCAGAGTGACGACCGCGGTGCCGCCCTTGGCCCGCTGCCCGGCCTGCGCCAGGGCGACGATCTCGGCGTGCGGCCCGCCGGTGTACGCGTGGAAGCCCTCGCCCACGACCTGGCCGTCCTCGTCGAGCAGCACGCAGCCGACCACCGGGTTGGGACTGGTGGTGCCGAGCCCGCGTGCCGCCAATTCGATCGCACGCCGCATCGCCTCGTCGACGGAGACGCTGGCCATCGCCCTGCCCTGCCCTCTCACTCGCCGGTCCGCGCGCGGGCGGTCAGGGAGGCGGTGGCCATGGGGCCACGGGCAGGCGGCGGCGGATCCCGGGAACGGCGCGAGCCGCCCGCGGATTCCGGGAACGGCACAGCCGCCCCCGGAGGGTCGGCACGGCACGCTGAAGCCAGCGGCCGGCTCGAACCCGTCCGTCCCGCGCGCTGTCTCCCATCCGGACTGTCTGGGGGCGGACGAACCGCTCCCAACCGTCGGCCCCGGATTTTCACCAGGTCCACCGGGCGGCGTGAGCCGTCCGGGTCGCGGGCTGACCACGGTTGGACCGTGGATCACCGCCGGTTCGGAATTTCACCGAGTCCCGCCAGCGCGTGGTGGGTACAGGGCAGTCTTACACGCCGACGGGGGTGCGTCGCCACCCCGGCGAGCTACTTCACAGCGTCGTCATGCTCACGTGACACCACGGCGCCGGTCCACGGCGACGTACGACCCCGGTTGGCTCTTGGCCACCGTCTTCATCTCCGAGGCCACCGCGATCGCCTCCAGGGGGTCGGTGAACCGCTTGCCGTCGTCGGAGAGGGACACCCCGATGGAGAGCGTGACCAGGGCGGCGCGCCGGATGGTGCCGCGCCGGTCCTTCAGCTCGACGAAGCCGCGCTCACGGTCGGTCGCGTCGTAGAGCGTGTCGGCGGACTTCTCGAAGTCGACGACCGCACGGGACGTCAGGGGGCGGACCTGGTCCGGGGCGCAGACGATGACGAAGTCGTCGCCGCCGACGTGGCCGAGGAAGGCCGGCGGCAGCCCCACCGCCACCACCGCCCGGTGCAGGCTGCGGGCCAGCGCGGAGATGAAGTCGTCACCGCGGACGAAACCGTAGCGGTCGTTGACGCTCTTGAACCGGTCGATGTCGATGTAGCCGACCGCGTAGTCCACACCGTGGCGGACCCGGTCGCTGATCTCCCGCCGGATCCGGCTGTTGCCAGGCAGCCCGGTCAGCGGGGAGACCTCCCGGAACTCCTTGTTGCGGCGCAGCGTCGACGAGACCCGGGCCACCAGCTCGGCGGTGTCGAACGGCTTGACCAGGTAGTCGTCCGCGCCGGCGCTGAGCCCGTGCACCTTGTCGACGGTCATCCCCTTGGCCGTCAGCATGATCACCGGCAGGGCGGAGGTCATCGGGTCCGCGCGCAGCCGCCGGGTCAGCTCCAGCCCGTCGATGCGGGGCATCATGAGATCGACCACCGCCAGGTCCGGTCGCTGCCGCTCGATGACCTCGAGGGCCTCCTGCCCGTCGCTGGCGTGGATCACCTCGAAGCCGTGCAGCCGCAGGTTGAACTCGACGAAACGAGCGATGTCCTCGTCGTCGTCGACGACGAGGATGACGTCCTTGTGGTCGCCCTCGGGATCCACCTCAGACCTCGCGAGCCGCGCGTTCCGCCAGTGCCCGCAGGTGCCGTACCGCCTCCGCCGGGTCGGCCGCGCCGTACACGGCGGTGCCGGCCACGAACGCGTCGGCGCCGGCGGCGGCCGCCTGCTCGATGGTGTCCGCGGCGATCCCGCCGTCCACCTCGATGCGCAGCTCCAGGTGCCCGGCCGAGACGTGCCGGCGGGCGGCACGCACCTTGTCCAGCAGTTGGGGAATGAACCGCTGCCCGCCGAAACCGGCCTTGATCGTCATGATCAGCAGGGTGTCGAAGCTGGGCAGCAGGTCCAGGTACGGCTCGATCGGGGTGTCCCGGTCGATGGCCAGGCCAGCCTTCGCGCCGGCCGAGCGCAGGTCCTTGGCCAGCGCCACCGGGTCGTCGGACGCCTCCGCGTGGAAGGTGACGTTGTACGCCCCGGCGTCGGCGTAGCCGGGAGCCCACCGGCGCGGATCCTCGATCATCAGGTGCACGTCGAACGGCATCGCGGTGACCGCACGCAGGCTCTGCACCACCGGCAGACCGATGGTCAGGTTCGGCACGAAATGGTTGTCCATCACGTCGACGTGCAACCAGTCCGCGGCGTCCTCGACGGCACGGACCTCTTCGGCGAGGTGGGCGAAATCGGCGGCCAGGATGCTCGGCGCGACGATCGGCGGCGGTACGGTCACGGGGCCAGTGTACGAATGTGGCCACCCATCATCCGCATCGCGGCACCAACTCCGACGCGTTGTGATGCGACAGTGACCGGTGGTGCAGAATTGGTCGCTCCGGACTGCCGAATCCGGACGAACAGACATGAGTGGCTGGCCGATCGACGGAAACGCGACGACACTCCAAGCGGGACGGTGCCGAACGGGGCACGCCCGGCGGGGTCTCGCCGCGGGACGCGGTGACCGGCCGTCAGCTCCCGGAAGGGCGGACGATGCGACGGTGGCTCCCAGCGCTGGTGCTGGCCGGCGTCACGATGATGCTGCTGGCGGGCTGCGCGCCGGCCCGGGGCGCGGACGGTGATCTCACCGACGACTGGCCGGCACTGCGGGACCCGACGCCGTTCACCCCCGCCACCGACACCTGCCTGCCCCGGATCACCGCGGTCGTGCAGGCCAGCACCTACGAGACAGTGGACTGCGCGCGCAACCACCTGGCCGAGGCCATCCACGTCGGCGCCTTCGTCGGGCCCGACGCGCTGACCGAGACCCGACCCGAACCGGGGTCGTCGGCGCTGCGCACGGCCCGCGCCGAGTGCGACCAACGGGCCCGGGAGGTGCTCGGCGGCGACTGGCACACGGCCCGGCTCACGCTGTCCCTCGCGCTGCCGTCGGCACCGGCCTGGGCCGGCGGTGCGCGGTGGTTCCGCTGCGACCTCAGCGAGACCGGCAGCATCGACAACACCCGCCCGGTGAACCGCACCGGCAGCCTGCGCGGGGCGTTGATCGGCGACAACCCGCTGACCCACGGGTGCTTCGACCCCAAGCTGATCGGCGACAACCTCAACTACATGGCGCCGGTGCTCTGCACCGAGCCACACCGCGCCGAGTTCGTGGGCGTCTACCAGGAACAGGACGCCGACTGGGCGACGTTCGCCCGCTCCGCCGCGCGGTCGCACCAACGCTGCATGGAGTTGATCGCCGAGTACGCCGCCGTGCCGAACGACAAGGACCTGCCGTACCGGGCCGGTTCCATCTACTACCCGCCGTCGCAACGGGAGTGGGAGGAGGGTGACCGTGGGGTGCGCTGCTTCCTGTGGAGCGACGACCGCAAACTCACCCGCTCGATGCGCGGCGCCGGCCCCGCGGGACTGCCCGCCGCCTAAGGCCGGTTTCACAAGGGCGGTCGTGCCGAGGCGGAGTCCGGGCGGCGACCCGGCAAGGCGCGGTTTCGTCCGGATACAACACCGGCATCCGGACGAAACCGCAACGTCGCCGGTCGTCGTCCGGGCCCGCCGCAGGCCGGCCAGTTCCTATGAAACAGGCCTTAGGGCCTGTGCCGTATGCTGCTGCGCCGTGGCGCTACCGACCGGCTGGGTCCGGCCGGAGGCCACAGTGGCGGGAGGTCAGGGATGCGACGGTGGTTGGCGGTGTACGCCGGGGGTGCGGCCCTGGCCCTGGTGCTGGCCGGGTGTAGCGCACCCGCCGGAATCGACAGGGACCTCGTCGACGACTGGCCGGCGCCGGTCGCCGCGCAGCAGTTCGTGCCCGCCGCCGACGTCTGCCACCTGACCGCTCAGCAGGTCGGCTTCCTGACCGGCTACAACCCGACGGCGTGCACCGAGTCGCACCTGGTGGAGACGATGCATGTCGGCACGCTCACCGGAGCGAACGCCGAGCCGGGCACTCCCCCGCAGCCCGGCTCGGCCGGCATGCGGGCCGCGCACGCCGCGTGCGGCACGGTGGTCAACAAGGCGGTGGGCGCCGACTGGCGTTCCGGGCGGCTCGGCCTGAGCGTCGTGCTGCCGTCACCGCAGGCCTGGGCGGGCGGGGCCCGGTGGTACCGCTGCGACGTCAGCGAGATCGCCAGCATCGACGACACCACTGTCGGCCTGCGCACCGGCAGCCTGAAGGGTGCGCTGTCGGGCGCGGCGCCGCTGGCGTACCGCTGCTTCAACCCCAAGCTGGTCAAGGACGACATCGACGAGATGCTGCCGGTCTCCTGCACGGCCAAGCACCACGCCGAGTTCGTCGGGGTCTGGCAGGTCCCGGAGATCAGCTACAGCGCGTTTGCCCGCAGTGTGCCGAAGGCCCACCGGGCCTGCCAGACGATGATCGCCAAGTACGCCAAGGTGCCGGACAACTCCCAGCTCGAGTTCCGCGCCGGCACGATCTTCTACCAGCCGTACGAGGAGGAGTGGCGCAACGGCAACCGCGGCGTGCAGTGCTTCCTCTGGATCTCCGACCGGAACCTGACCCGCTCGATGCGCAACGCCGGCACCAAGGGGCTCCCGGTCACCTGAGCGCTCCCGCGTCCGGCCGGTCGGGTGACCGGCCGGAGCGGTTCGTCAGCCTCGGCGCAGGACGGCGAGGAACATCGCGTCGGTGCCGTGGCGGTGCGGCCAGAGCTGCACCGTCGGCCCGTCGCCCAGACCGGGCATGCCGGCCGGCAGCAGCGGCCGGGCGTCCACGAAGTCCACCGCGACACCACTGCGGCGGGCCGCCTCGGTCACCGTCACGTGCGTCTCGACGGTGTGCGGCGAGCAGGTGACGTAGGCGACCAGACCACCCGGGCGGACCGCCCGCAACGCCGCACCCAGCAACTCCCGTTGCAGCCGGGTCAGCGGCGGCAGGTCGGACGGTTGGCGGCGCCACCGCGACTCCGGTCGGCGCCGCAACGAGCCCAGCCCGGTGCACGGGGCGTCCACCAGCACCCGGTCGAAGTGCTGCTCCGGCAGCTTCGGGTCGGCGCCCACGTCGCGGCCGTCCATCGCCAGCACGGCCACCGGCAGGTCACGGGTCGCCAGGGACACCAGCCGGGCGCGGTGTTCGGCCACCTCCACCGCGGTCACCCGCGCACCACGCTGCGCGGCCAGCGCGCCGAGCAGGCCGGCCTTGCCGCCGGGGCCGGCGCACAGGTCCAGCCAACGCCCGTCCGGGCCGTCCAGTGGCGCGTTGGTGAGTGCCGCGGCGACCAGCTGGGAGCCCTCGTCCTGGACGTGGGCACGGCCGTCGACCACCGCCGGGATGTCGCCCGGCGCGCCGCCGGGCAGATAGACGGCGTACGGCGAGAAGGCGCCGGGCGCCCCGCCGACCTGGTCGGCCAGCTCGATCGGGTCGATCAGCCCCGGCCGCGCGCACAGGTGCACCGGCGGGCGCTCGTTGTCCTCGATCAGCAGGCGGGCGGTCTCACCCAGGTCGCCACCGAGGGCCTCGGAGAAGGCCCGCACGATCCACTGCGGGTGGCTGTACGCCAGTGCCAGGTGCCCGACGGGGTCGGTCTCCATCGGTGGGGCGAGCTTCGCCACCCAGGCGTCCGCGTCCCGGGTCGACACCTCGCGCAGCACCGCGTTGGCGAAGCCGGTGGCGCCGGGCGCGACCGAACGGACCAGGTCGACGGTCGACGACACCGCGGCGTGCGCCGGCACCCGGGTGTGCAACAGCTGGTACGCCCCGAGGCGCAGCGCGTCGCGGACCGGTGGGTCGATCCGGGCCACGTCCCGGCCGGCGGCGTCGGTCAGGATCACGTCCAACGTGCCCAGGTTGCGCAGGGTGCCGTAGGTCAGCTCGGTGGCGAAGGCCGCGTCCCGGCCGAACAGCCCCTCGTCGCGCAGGATGGTGGGCAGCACCAGGTTGGCGAACGCGTCGTCGCGGTGCACGGCGGCGACCGCCTCGTACGCCGCGCGGCGCGGTCGATCCAGTGGTGGCCGGACCGGACGGCGGTCTCCGCCACGACCGGTCGGCGGGCCGGAGCGTGTCGGGCAGGTGCCCTCCGGGGCCGTCACGCGAAGTCCTCGCCGGTGCCGACCCGGACGCCGCGCGCCCAGTCGGTCGCGCCCATGGCCCGTTTGCCGGCGGCACGCACCTCACCGAGGCGCACCGGCACGGTCGCCGTGCCGGCCAACACCCGCGACTTCTCCACAAGCAACTCCCCCGGCTTCAACTCGGGGCCGTCGGGCACCGGCACCACCGGGCCGAGCTTCACCCGCTCGCCCCGCAACGTGGTCCACGCACCCGGCGCGGGCGTGCAGGCCCGGATCCGCCGGTCGACGGCGAAGGCCGGGTCACCCCAGCGCACCCGGGCGTCGTCCACGGTCAACTTCGGCGCCAGCGACACCCCGTCGGCGGGCTGCGGCTCGGCCCGGGCGGTGCCGTCGGCGATCGCGTCGAGCACCGCCACCAGCAGCCCGGCACCGGAGTCGGCGAGCCGTTCCAGCAGGTCACCGGAGGTGTCGCCGGCCCGGATCTCGTCGGTGAGGGTGCCGAAGACCGGGCCGGTGTCCAGGCCCTCCTCCAACTGGAAGACGCTGGCTCCGGTCAACTCGTCACCGTGCAGCACGGCATGCTGCACGGGCGCGGCGCCGCGCCACGCGGGCAGCAGCGAGAAGTGCAGGTTGATCCAGCCGTGCCGGGGGATCTCCAGGGCCGCCGGTGGCACCAGCGCGCCGTAGGCGACCACCGGCACGCAGTCCGGTGCGAGCGCCCGCAGCCGGTCGAGGAACTCGGGGTCGCGGGGGCGGGCCGGCGTGAGCACCTCGACGCCCTGCGCGTCGGCCCACTCGCCGACCGGGGAACGGGACAGGCCACGCCCTCGCCCGGCGGGCGCGTCGGGCCGGGTGACCACGGCGAGCAGGTCGTGCCCGGAGGCGGCGACGGCGGCCAGGGCGGGAACGGCGACGGCCGGCGTACCGGCGAAGACCACTCGCATCGGGGTCACCGACCCAGCCCGAAGGGGTCGCTGATGTGCGGGCTCAGCTTGACCGTCGGTGGGGCCGCCGCGTCGTACCAGTCGGCCTGGCGGATCGCCTTCATGGCGTCCTTGCGCCCCTGGGCGTCGAGCCGGTCGAGGAAGAGCACCCCGTCGAGGTGGTCGGTCTCGTGCTGGACGCACCGCGCCATCAGGCCGGTGCCGACGATCTGCATCGGGTCGCCGAACGAGCTGAAGCCCTTGGCGATGACGTTCTGCCGACGCTTGGTGTCGAAGTAGAGCCCGGGGATCGACAGGCAGCCCTCCGGGCCCTCCTGCTCCTCCTCGTCGGGAAACTCGAGCACGGGGTTGACCAGGTGCCCGAGCACGTCGTCGACGTCGAAGGTGAACACCCGCAGACTCACGCCGAGCTGCGGCGCGGCCAGGCCGGCGCCGTTCTGCTCACGCATCGTGTCGGTGAGGTCGGCGACGAGCCGACGCAGCTCGGCGTCGAAGTCGACCACCGGATCGGCCGGCGTGCGCAGCACCGGATCCCCAAAAAGACGGATGGGCTGGACGGTCACGCGGGAAGGCTCCTTCGACAGGTGGGACGGGCCGTGCCGTACCAGTCTACGGAGTGCCCGGCCGCGCGCTGGCCGGCGTACCTCGATCGGCCACCGCCGGTGTGCCAAGCGTCACCGACCGGCCGCCGAGCGCGCCCGGCGGCGGCGCCTCGCCGCCGTCCGAGCAGCTCGCGGGCGACCGTCAGCCCCGCGCCGAGCACCCGTCTGCCGCCCGGCCCAGCAGGTGACGGACCCGCTCGACATCGGGGTGGCCGAGGTCGTCGAGGATGCCCAGGGCCCGCCGCCAGGTCCGTACGGCGCCGGCCGTGTCCCCCGCCGCCTGCCGGCTCTCGCCGAGCCGGGACAGGGTGTCCGCCTCGTCGTAGCGGTCGCTGATCCGCCGGTACAACCCCAGTGCCCGCTGGTAGCAGCGAATCGCCTGGCGGTGGTTACCGAGCTGGGCGTGGATGAAGCCGAGGCTGTCCCAGGTGTTCGCCTCACCGTGCCGGTCCCCGGTCGGGCGCAGCAGCGCCAACGCCTGCCGGCAGTGCACCAGCGCGGGCCCGTACTGGCCGAGCTGGGCGTGCGCCCAGCCCACCGCGTTGCGGGCGCTGGCCTCCCCGGCCGCGTGGCCGGCGGCCCGGTACAGCGCGAGAGCCCGCTGACCGTGCTCCAGCGCCTCGGCGTACCGGCCGAGCCCGTCGAACATCGCACCGAACGCCCGGTGGGTCCGCGCCTGCCCGGTGTGGTCACCCAACGCCTCGAAGATCAGCAGGGACTGGCGGTAGTTCTTCGCCGCCTCGTCCACCCGGCCCAGCCGGGAGAGCACCCGGGCCAGGTCGCGGTGGGCGTTCGCCTGCCCGAGTCGGTCGCCCGCCCGCCGCGCCCCGGCCAGGGCGGCCCGCTGGGCGACGGCCAGATCCGTCCACCGCCCCCGGCGTTGCAGGAAGTCCACGAGTGTCCAGGCCAACTGCCAGGCATGGCCGTCGAACCCGGCACGTCTGGCGTGGGTGACCGCCGCCAGCAGCACCGGGTACTCGACGGTGAACCAGGTGAGTGCCTGACCGTGGTTGGTGATCTCCTCGGGCAGCACACCCGGCGGAGCGGCGGCCAGGGTGACCGGGTCGCGACCCGGCTGCAGCAGCAGCGCCGCCGCGTGCGCGGTGTGCAGGTAGTGATCCAGCCCACGCCGAATCGCGGCCCGCCGGGCCTCCGGCGGCTCCAGACGTTCCGCCTGCTCCGCCGCGTACGCCCGGAGCAGGTCGTGCGCGCCGAACCGGCCGGGGGCATGCTCGGTGACCAGGTGGGCGTGGGCCAGCTCCGCCAGCAGACGAGGCAGCTGCCCCCGGGGCAGCCCGGCGAGGCTGGCCGCCGCCGCCACCCCGATCTCCGGCCCCGGATGGCAGCCGAACAGCCGGAACAGGCGTGCCGCCGCGGGCGTCAGGCTCCGGTACGACCAGGAGAAGACCGCCTGCACGTCGGTGCCGGTGTCACCGCAGTCGAACGAGTCCAGCGGGTGGGGCGCCTCGCGCAGCTCGTCGGCGAGGGTGGCCAGGGGGAAGGTGGGATCGCCCGCACCCCGGGCGGCGAGCACGGCCAGCGCCAGCGGCAGCCGCGCACACCGCTCGATCATCTCGTCCACCGCCCGCGGTTCGGCCGCCAACCGGTCCCCGCCGAGTCGCCGGGCCAGCAGTTGCCAGGCCTCGTCGGTGCTGAGCAGGCCGACGTTGATCGGCCGGGCGCCGTCGGCGGCGATCAGGCCGGCGAGCCGGTTGCGGCTGGTGACCAGGACCAGGCAGCTCGGGCTGCCGACCAGCAGGGGGCGGACCTGGTCGATGTCGCGGGCGTTGTCGAGCAGCACCAGCATCCGGCGGCCGGCGAGCAGGCTGCGATAGAGGCCCACCTGCGCGGGCAGGTGGGTGGGGATCCGTTCCGGCGGCACCTCAAGGGCCTCCAGGAAGCCTCGTACCGCCTCGACGGCCGTCACCACCACTCCGGAGGCGTCGAACCCGCGCAGGTCGACGTAGAGCTGCCCGTCCGGGAAACGGTCGGCGACCCGGTGCGCCCAGTGCACCGCCAGTGTCGTCTTGCCGACCCCGGCCGTGCCGGACAGCGTCAGGACGGTGCCCGGCGCCAGGTCGCCGTCCCCGGACCCGGCGGAGTCGGCGCAGGCGGCATCGAGCTGGGCGAGCTGGGCGGCACGGCCGACGAAGCCCGGCAGCGCCGGGGGCAGTTGCCGGGGCACCGGGAAGCGGGCCGACGCCGCGGCGGGGCGCGGGCCGCCGGCCCTGGCGCGGACGGCCCCGGCGCTCGCCCGCCCGGTGGTGGCGTGGTCCCGGTTCGGGCTCCGACGGCGCTCCTCGATCCGGTCCCGTGCCGTGGCCAGCACTCCCTGCTCGGCGGGAGTTGCCCCGAGCAGCCGGATGAGGGCGTCGAACCGCTCCGGCGGCGGCAGGATGTTGCCGGCGAAATACTCCCCGATGATCCCGCGCGACCAGCCGGTCTTCGCGGCCAACTGCCGGTACGTCAGCTGGGTCTCGCCCTGCTGCCGGGCCTCCCGACGGCGCAACTGGCGCAGCAACCCGGCCAGCTCCGGCAGTGTCTGCGCCTCGGCGCCGCCGCGAGCCACCTCGAACGCCCCGGGCGATTCCTGCGCCGCCTGTCGAACGGGAGGTACCCGTTGGTCGGACATGCGGCTCCCACCCCCCCGTGCACCCAGCCGCCCCGGATGCGCAGGGGCAGGCTAATTCCGCCCGCGCGCCGTTCGATAGCCGAGCGCCGATGTCTGACAGTTCCACGGTGGAGCGTGGACCGTCCGGCGGTGTCCGGCGGTGTCCGGTGGTGTCCAGTGCCGTCCAGGATCCGGCTCGCGGCGCCGACGTCACATGCCACCGTCCTGGTGCGGGTTCGACCCGCTCCATCACCCCTGGGGGAAGAGGTACCTGATGATCCGTCCACATCTGACCGCCCGGCGGTCCCCGTCGCTGCTGCGGCGCGCCGCCGTCGCCGCGTTCGGCCTCACGCTGCTCGTCGCGGGCGTGACCGCCGCACCGGCCACCGCCGCACCCGGAGGCAAGGCCGCCACCACCGGTTCGTTCGTCGACAGCACTCCGGTGCCCGGCGGCTTCACCTCCTGGTCGGAGCTGCTCCGGCTGCAGGAGCGCATGAACACCGCCGCCGCGCGGATCACGAAGGTCGCCGAACGCAGCGCGAACTCCGGCTTCGCCGGAATCGTCGCCGATCCCACCACACGACAGCTCCAGGTCTACTGGAAGGGCGAGCCGCCGGCCCACCTGGTGGCCACCACCCGGGCCACCGTCGCGACGAAGGTGCTGCCCGCCCCGTACTCACAGCGGGAACTCGTCGCCGCGGCCGACCGGCTGCTGGCCAAGGTCGGCAACCAGATCACCACGGTCGGGCCGCGCGCCGACGGCGCCGGCCTGCTCGTCGGCACCCAGGACGGTCTGCTCGGCGCGACGGCACTCGCCGGTGTCCCGGTGACCGTGCAGACCGGCGTCGCCGCCGCGCCGGCCACCCGATGGGACGACTCGCCGCCGTGGTGGGGTGGCGCCGCGTGGCGCAACACCGCCACCGGCGGTGGCTGCTCGACCGGCTTCGGTGTCTACCAGGGCGGGGTGACGCGGGTGCTCTCCGCCGCGCACTGCGCCAACCTGAACGTCCTGGCGACCGACCCGACCGGGCAGACGATCGGCACCGTCGGCACCCGCAACGTCAGCACCGACACCCTGCTGCTCAACGGCAGCGGGGGCGGCCGGGTCTTCAACAACAGCACCGACGCGGCCGGCGCGGTGGTCAGTGAGTTCAACAACCAGGTGATCGGCGCGTCGGCCAGCCAGGTCGGCAACTGGGTCTGCACCTCCGGCGCGTACTCCGGGACCCGCTGCTCGATCCAGGTGAAGGCCCGCAACCTGTGCATCAACGTGCGCAACTTCGGCACGGTCTGCGGTCAGGTGCAGGCCGAGAACACCACCCACACCAACGCCGTCGGTCAGGGTGACAGCGGCGGCCCGGTGGAGATCGTGAACGCGGCGAACACCCTCCAGGTCTGGGCGACCGGAACCAACACCGCCATCGACGACACCAACACCTCGGTGGCCTGCACCGGCTACGTCCCCACCGGTCGGGTCTGCGCCTGGCGGTTCTACTACGAGGACATCCTCTCCGGCATGGCCGGCGTCGGCGCCTCCGGCGTGGTCCTCGGCTGAGGCATCGCCTGAACGCAACGACCGAAGCTGAGGCGTCGCCTCGGCGCAACAGGTGGCCGGGCCGGCGCGCATCCCGCGTGCCGGCCCGGCCCACCGCTGGGCTCAGGCGCTGGCGGCCGGGTCCCCGGCGAGCACCGCGTCACCGCGCAGCAGGGCGGGCTCGGGCAGCGGCAGCTGGATCTTGTGGGCCGCCTCCCAGTCGTAGATCAGGCCGGGGCGGACCTGGGCGGCGAAGTAGTCGATCGCCGTCATGCCACCCACCACCGGCTCGTCGACCTCGGCGACCAGTTGGGCGGGGACCAGCGAGAAGCCGTTCTGCAGGGCGGCGCTGAGCCGGCGGTGACCGTCGACGACGAAGAAGTACTCGCCGGTGAACCCGATCTTCAGCGGTTCGAGGGCCTCGTCACCGGCCTCGGCCACGTCGCCGACGAAGTCGGTGTCCCACAGACCCCGCAGGGTGGCGATGTCCTCGGTCGGGTAGACGCGGGCCGGGTCCAGCAGCAGCAGCGGCGGCCCGTCGCGCAGCACCTCGGCACCGAGCGTGCCCTCGTACGCGGCCACGATGTGCTCGATCACCTCGGCCGCCGAGGCACGGGTGGTGTCACAGATCAGGTCGTAGTTGCGCAGGCGGGCCTTGTCCACCCCGTACCGGACGATGAACCTGCTGCGCTCGCTCGCGCTGCGTTCCCGGAGCTTGGCCTTGGCCTCCTCCAGGGAGGCGTAGCTCTCCGCCGGCCCGGACGGGCGGGCGAGCACCCGGCGGGCCGCCTCGCCCGGCTCGGTGATCATGTGAACCTTGAGCGCGTCGGTGAAGAAGTGCCACGCCAGCCGGGAGTCCATGACGAGGGGCTCACCGGTGGCGGCGATGTCCCGCTGGAGCTGGTCGACGTAGCCGTCGACGGCCTGGTCGAGCTCGGCGTGCAGGTTGAGCTGCAGAGCGGTCATCTGCCGCTGCTGCGCCATCTCCCGATAGAGGTCACCCACACTGACCCGCCGCATGCCGAGCCGCTTGGCGATCTCGACCGACACGGTGCTCTTGCCGCTGCCGAGGTCGCCGTTGAAGACGATCGATTGTCCAACGGTCACGACTGGTCCACCCCTGATCACCGGCTCAAAGACATCATCGACATCGCGTCCGACCGACGCGTTCCCGCCCTCGTCGCGCCATCCCGCGCGGCCCCAGCTCGGCGGCTGTGACGCTCCGTTGCGACCCGGAGCCGTCGTACGCCTGACATGACGGGCGATGCTACCACCTGAGCGCCACCGCTTTGCCGGACGCGGTGTGCGAGGGCCATCCCGCGCGGGCCGGGGCGGCCGACGTCGGCACCGGCCGAAACACCTCAGAACAGGCTCAGCGGATCGACCTGGAGACGAACCGGGTCGGCGGCCTTGCGGGCGGCGCGGGCACCGGCGGCCGAGTGCAGCGCCTCGGCGAGCGCGGCAGCTCGGGACCGGGGTACCCGCACCAGCATCCGTTCCCGGCCCTCCTCGGCCGGCACCGGCCCGAGCACCTCGGCGTCGGTCGGCAGCCGGGCCGCGGCGAGCAGGTCGGCCACCGCCTCGGCCGGGCCGGTGACGCTCGCCATCCGGACGGCCGGTGGGAAACCCAACTCCCGACGCTCGGCCAGCTCCCGGCCGGCGAACCAGGCGGCGTCCCAGCGCAGCAGCGCCTGCACCGGGGCGAGCGCGCCGTCGGCGACCACCACCACCCGGCCGGCCGGTGCCGGACGGGCCAGCGCAGCCGCCGCCAGCCAGCGCCGCAGCGCCTCCTCGCCGGCACGCAGGTCGGCCCGGGTCAGCAGGGCCCACGAGTCGAGCAGCAGCACCGCGCCGTAACCGCCCGCGGCGACCGGCTCGGCGCCGGGTGTGGTCACCACCAGGGCCGCCCCACCGGGTACGTCGGTCAGCACCTCCTCGCGCCCCGAGGTGCGTACCGGCACCCCGGGGAACGCCCGACCCAGCTCCTCGGCGGTCCGCCGGGCACCGGTCACCGCGGCCCGCAGCCGCCGCCCACCGCACTCCGGGCAGGCGTACGCGGCCGCCACCCGGGCGCACCACCGACAGGCCGGGATGCCACCGGCCGAGGGCAGCGCGAGCGGCCCCGAGCAGTGCGCGCAACGGGCCGGGGTGCGGCACTCGGCGCAGGAAATCGACGGCAGGTAGCCGCGTCGGGGCACCTGCACCAGCACCGGCAGGTCCTGCCGGAGGGCGTCGCGGGCGGCCGTCCAGGCCAGGCTGGGCAGCCGGGCGGTGGCGGCCCCGGGGTCACGGGCCAGCTGTGGGTCGTCGCCGGTCGGCGCGATGGCCGGGATCCGGGCCCGCACGGTGGCCCGGTCGGCGACCACCTCCCGAGCCCAGCCGGTCTCCAGCAGCAGCTGCGCCTCGGCGGTGCGGGCGTACCCGCCGACCAACGCACCGGCCTCGGCCAACTGGACGCGGGTGAGCAGCACATCGCGGGCGTGCGGGTACGGCGACCGGGGCTCGGAGTGCAGGTCGTCGCCGTCGTCCCAGATGGCGACGAGGCCGAGCCGGTCCACCGGGGCGAACATCGCCGCCCGGGTGCCGATCACCACCGGCACCTGCCCACGGCGGGCGGCGAGGAACGCCCGGTAGCGCCGGGCCGGCCCGAGGGCGGCCGAGAGGGTGACGTGCCGCCCCGGGCCGAGCACGGCGGTGAGCGCGGCGTCCAGCCGGTCCAGGTCGCGGGCGTCGGGCACCACGACCACCGCTCCGCGCCCACCGGCGACGGTGGCGGCCACCGCGTCGGCGTAGCGGGCCGCCCAGTCCTCGCCGGGCAACGCCGACCAGACCGCGCGGGGCGCCCGGCCGTCGGTGAGCGCCCGCAGCAGCGCCGGGCCCGTCGGGTAGTCCCCCCACCCACGCGGGTCGACCGCTGCGGCCCCGGGCGTGACCGCCAGGGTGGGCTGGTCGCCGCGCGGCTCCTTCTCGACCCGGGCGTGCCGGGGTGGAACGGCGAGCCGGAGCACGTCGGCGAGGCTGCCCGCGTACCGGTCGGCGACCGCGCGGGCCAGCCGGGCAATCTCGGGCGCCAGCACCGGCTCCGGTGAGACCACCTTCTCCAGGTACGCGAGCCGGCCGGTGTGCCCGGAGTCGTCGGCGCGCGACAGCAGCCACCCGTCGACGAGCTGCCCCGCGAAGCGCACCTTCACCCGGGTGCCGGGCACCGCCGCCTCGTCCAGCTCGGCGGGCACCAGGTAGTCGAACGGCCGGTCCAGATGCGCCAGCGGCACATCCACGCAGACGCGCGCGACCGGCGACCCATCCGCGGGTCGCCGGTCGCTACGCCTGGTGGCGGTCAGGCTCCCGCGGCCGACTTGAGGTCGGCGGCCCGGTCGGTGCTCTCCCAGGACAGGTCCGGCAGCTCGCGGCCGAAGTGGCCGTACGCGGCGGTCTGCTGGTAGATCGGGCGGAGCAGGTTGAGGTCCCGGATGATCGCGGCCGGACGCAGGTCGAACACCTCGGTGACGGCCTTCTCGATCGAGGAGACCGGCACGGTCTCGGTGCCGAACGTCTCGATGAACAGGCTCACCGGGTGGGCCTTGCCGATGGCGTAGGCGACCTGCGCCTCGCACCGCTCGGCCAGACCGGCGGCGACCACGTTCTTGGCGACCCAGCGCATCGCGTACGCGGCCGAGCGGTCCACCTTGGACGGATCCTTGCCGGAGAACGCGCCGCCGCCGTGGCGGGCGTACCCGCCGTACGTGTCGACGATGATCTTGCGGCCGGTCAGCCCGGCGTCACCCATCGGGCCACCGATCTCGAACCGGCCGGTCGGGTTGACCAGCAGCCGGTAGCCCTCGGTGTCCAGACCCAGGCTCTCCAGCTCCGGCGCGATCACGTGATCGCGCACGTCGGGAGTGAGCAGCGAGTCCAGCGAGATGTCCGCGGCGTGCTGGCTGGACACGACCACGGTGTTCAGCCGGACCGGGCGCAGCCCCTCGTACTCGATGGTCACCTGGGTCTTGCCGTCGGGCCGCAGGTAGGGAATCGTGCCGTCCTTGCGGACGGCGGCCAGGCGGCGCGCGAGCCGGTGGGCGAGGGCGATCGGCAGCGGCATCAGCTCGGGCGTCTCCGAGCAGGCGAAGCCGAACATCATGCCCTGGTCGCCGGCGCCCTGTGCGTCCAGTGCGCTCTCCGACGCCCCGGTACGCAGCTCGAAGGCGTTGTCCACGCCCTGCGCGATGTCCTCGGACTGGGCGCCGATGGAGACGCTGACGCCGCAGGACGCGCCGTCGAAGCCCTTCTTCGACGAGTCGTAGCCGATGTCGAGGATGGTCCGCCGGACGATGGTCGGGATGTCGGCGTACGCCTTGGTGGTCACCTCACCGGCGATGTGCACCTGGCCGGTGGTGATCATGGTTTCCACCGCGACCCGGCTGTGCGGATCCTCGGTCAGCAACGCGTCGAGGATGCCATCGCTGATCTGGTCGGCGATCTTGTCCGGGTGGCCTTCCGTGACCGATTCGGACGTGAAGAGGCGGCGTGTCACGGCACTCCTAAGCGTGTGAGGTCGTTCCGCGGCAGTCTAATCACCACTGCGGCCGGTGTATGGCCCGGTCGCGCTCCGTTCCACCCGTCAGGAGCGGCGGCCCGGCAGTCGCGCCACGACGAGATCCCAGACGGCGTCGGCCACCGCGTCCTTGGCCTGCTCGGGCAGCCGGCTGACCGAGCCGTCAGCGCCGATGACCGTCACCGTGTTGGTGTCGGTACCGAAGACCAGATCGGGACCGACCTCGTTGACCACGATCAGGTCGGCCCGCTTCCGGGCGAGTTTCGCTCGGCCGTTGGCCTCGGCGTCGCCGGTCTCGGCGGCGAACACCACGAGCAGTTGCTCCGGTCGCTTGCGCTGGCCGAGCTCCGCTGCGATGTCCGGGTTCGTGACGAGCTCGATGGTGGGTGCGACGCCGTCGTCCGACTTCTTGATTTTGCCAGCCGCGTACGTCGCCGGCCGGAAATCGGCCGGAGCCGCCGCCATCACCACGGCGTCAGCCTCGACGGCGGCCTTCAGCGTCGCCTCCCGCAACTCGGCGGTGGTGCCGACCCGGACCAGGTCGACGCCGGCGGGGTCGGCGAGGGAGACGTTTGCCGCGATCAGGGTGACCCGGGCACCCCGGGCGACCGCGGCGCGGGCGAACGCGTACCCCTGTTTGCCCGAGGAGCGGTTGCCCAGGAAGCGGACCGGGTCCAGTGGCTCCCGGGTGCCGCCGGCGGTGACGACCACCCGGCGACCGGCCAGGTCGGCCGGGGCGGAGTCACCCCGGGCCAGGAGCCGACGGGCGACAGCGAAGATCTCCGCCGGGTCGGGCAGCCGACCCTTGCCGGTGTCGGCGCCGGTGAGTCGCCCGACGGCGGGCTCGATGACCCGCACACCCCGGGAGCGCAGCGTGGCGACGTTGGCCACGGTGGCCGGGTGCTCCCACATCTCGGTGTGCATGGCCGGCGCCAGCAGCACCGGGCAGCGGGCGGTCAGCAGCGTGTTGGTCAGCAGGTCGTCGGCGAGCCCGTGTGCGGCCTTGGCGAGCAGGTCGGTGGTGGTCGGCGCGACCACCACCAGGTCGGCCCGCTTACCGAGCCGGACGTGCGGCACCTCGTGGACGTCGGTCCAGACGTCGTCGGCGACCGGTTGCCCGGAGAGCGCCGCCCAGGTCGGCGCCCCGACGAACCGGAGCGCCGACGCGGTGGGCACGACCCGGACCTGGTGACCCGATTCGGTGAAGAGTCGCAGCAGCTCACACGCCTTGTAGGCAGCGATGCCGCCGCCGACACCGAGGACGATCGAGGCGGACATCGGCCGGTGAGTGGTTACGGCTGGTCGGTCGGCTCGGCGGTGAGCAGACCCGCGTTGATCTCGCGCATGGCGATGGAGAGGGGCTTCTCCTGCGGGGTGGTCTCGACGAGCGGGCCGACGTACTCCAGCAGGCCCTCGCCGAGCTGGCTGTAGTAGGCGTTGACCTGGCGCGCGCGCTTGGCGGCGAAGATGACCAGCGCGTACTTCGACGTCGTCTTCTCGAGGAGCTCGTCGATCGGCGGGTTGGTGATGCCTTCGGGGTTGGCGATGGATCCCACGAATTAACCTCTGCGTCTTTCGAGCCGCGCGGACGCGGTGCTGAGTCTCAACGGCCGGCGCTCAGCCGCGCAGCACGCGCGACCAGGCCGGGTCCGGATAAGAAGAACCGAGTAAGCCTACCAGCTCGTCGACCACCCGCTCGGTGCGGTCGTGGGTCAGCGTGTGCTCGACGGCGGCCGCCACGCTGGCGTCGGGTTCGTACCCGGGTGGGCTCAGCAGCACCAGCCGGGCATCGGGCAGGCGCGCACCCACCTGCGCGGCGCCGCGCAGGTCGAGCGGGAGCAGCGCCGGTTGCCCGGCGTCGAGCCGGGCGCGCAGCGGTGGGTACGGAGTGCCCCGGCGGTAGGCACCGACCCGGGACCACTCCAACAGCTCGCCGCCGGCGAGCCGGCGATCGAACTCGGCGGGGGCGAGGAAAACACGGTCTTCCCCGTCGATCTCCGCCTCCCGGCGCGGCCGGGTGGTTGCCGGCACCGGGATCCACACGGACGGAGAACGCGCCCGGACCAACTCGACGACACTCTCCCTGCCGGAACCCGAAGGTCCAGCCAGGACAGTGAGCCGAGCAGCCGGGCGCGCCTCGTCATCCGTGCTCACTGCTTGTTTCTACACGCTGCCAGGTTCAGTTGGCGGCGAACTCTCCAAGCAGTGCCTTGCGCTGCTGCTCGCCGAGGCCACGCAGGCGACGGCTGTCGGCGATCTTGAGCTTCTCCATGATCTGGGTCGCCCGGATCTTGCCGATACCCGGCATGGCCTGCAGGACGGCCGACACCTTGAGCTTACCGACGACGTCGTCGCTCTCGGCGCGCTCGAGGACGGCACCGAGAGTGGTCTTGCCCTGCTTGAGCTGCTCCTTCAGCTGAGCACGGGCCTTGCGGATCTCCGCGGCCTTCTCGAGCGCGGCAGCGCGTTGTTCGGGGGTCAGTGACGGGAGCGGCACCAGTTCTCCTCAGGTCCCTATCGCGGCGGGCGGGGCGCACCGCCGCATCTGTGAAACGTGGTGTCGCTGTGAACCAAGGGGTCCATGGTTCCCAGCGCGGGGAAAACTAGCGGCCAACGGAGCTTTCGGCAACGTGGGGGCCGCATGATCACCGTAAGGTGACCGACCCGTCAGTCAGTCACCGGGCAGGCAGAACGGCCCGGCAGTCGACCAGGACGCGGTCCGCGGCGGCGCGCAGGGCGGCGACATCGGGCCCGGCCGAGAGCACCTCCCGGGAGTACGACGGGAGCACCGAGGCGAGGCTCGAACCGAAGACGGTACGCAGATCGGCCGCACCCGCACCCTGTGCGCCGAGCCCTGGGGCGAGCAGTGGACCCCCCACTCCGGAGAGGTCGTGACCGGTGTCGCCGATGGTCGCGCCGACCACCAACCCGAAGCTCCCGAGCGGGGTCGCACCCCTGTTGAGCTGCGAAATCTCGTCGATCACGGTTTGCGCCACGGTGCGGCCGTCGGCCGTGCGGGCCCGCTGCACGGCCGCGCCCTCGGGGTTGGAGGTGAGCGCCAACACGAACACACCGCCGCCGTGCTCGGCGGCAAGTTCGAACATCGGGGCCAGCGAACCTACTCCCAGGTAGGGGCTCGCGGTGACCGCGTCGACATACATGGGGCTGGATGGATCGAGGTACGCGGAGGCGTACGCGCTCACCGTCGAGCCGATGTCGCCGCGCTTGACGTCGAGGAGAACGAGCGAGCCGGCATCCCGTAACTGTCGGATAGTTGACTCAAGAATCTCCACTCCGCGGGATCCGAACCGCTCGAAAAAGGCCGACTGAGGCTTCACCACCGCAACCCGGTCACCGAGGGCCTCGACGACCGTCCGCGTGAAACTGTCCAACCCGTGGACGTCGTCCGTGAGGCCCCAGCGGGCCAGCAGACCGGGATGCGGGTCGATGCCCACACAGAGCGGCCCCCGCTCGCTCATCGCCCGGTGCAGCCGGGTTCCGAAGCTCTCCATCCGGTACTCCCTCTCTCCTGCCGGGCGGCGGGCCGCCTCCCGGGTGTCCGTTGACGACGGCGGCTCAGCCCGCCGCCACCGCCGCCGCCACCCCGGCCGTGATCCGGGCCAGGTCGGCGTCGTCGGTGACGTACGGCGGCATCGTGTAGACCAGGTCGCGGAACGGACGCAGCCACACCCCGTGGTCCACCGCCGCCGCGGTGGCCGCGCCCAGGTCGACCTCGTGGTCGAGTTGGACCACCCCGATCGCGCCGAGCACCCGCACGTCGGCCACGCCCGGCGTACCGCGCAGGGGCTCCAGGCCGGCGCGCAGGCCGGCGCCGACCCTGGCGACCTGTCCGGCCCAGTCTCCGGCCCGCAGCAGGCCGATGGAGGCGTTCGCCACCGCGCAGGCCAACGGGTTGCCCATGAACGTCGGTCCGTGCGCCAGCACGCCGGCGGCGGAGATGCCCCGGGCGACCTCCGGGGTGCACAGGGTCGCCGCGAGCGTCAGGTAACCGCCGGTGAGGGCCTTGCCCAGGCACAGCACGTCCGGCGTCACCCCGGCGTGCTCGGCGGCGAACAGCTCGCCGGTACGGCCGAACCCGGTGGCGATCTCGTCGAAGATCAGCAGAATCCCGTGCGCACGGGTCACCTCGCGCAGCACCCGCAGGTAACCCGGGTGGTGGAAACGCATCCCCCCGGCGCCCTGGACGACGGGCTCGACGATCACCGCGGCCAGTTCGTCGGCGTGCCGCTCGACGGTCCGCACCAACGCCGCCACGTACGCGTCGTCGGGTGGGTCGTCGAAGCCGCCGGGTGGGACCGGGGCGAACACCTGCCGGGGCAGCACGTCGCCCCAGAGGTGGTGCATGCCGCCCTCCGGGTCGCAGACGCTCATCGGGTGGAACGTGTCGCCGTGGTAGCCGCCCCGCCAGGTCGCCAACCTGCGCCGCTGCGGCCGACCGACGGCCCGCTGGTACTGCAGGCACATCTTCACCGCCACCTCGACGCTGACCGAGCCGGAGTCGGCCAGGAACACGTGCTCCAGGCCCTCCGGGGTCAGCTCGACCAGGGTCTGGGCGAGCCGTACGGCGGGCTCGTGGGTGAGCCCGCCGAACATCACGTGGCTCATCCGGCCCAGTTGGTCGGTCACCGCCGCGTCCAGCACCGGGTGCCGGTAGCCGTGGATCGCCGCCCACCAGGACGACATGGCGTCCACCAGCTCCCGCCCGTCGGCCAACCGCAGCCGCACCCCCGCGGCGCTCTCCACCACGTACGGCGGGTTCGTCGGCGGCAGCGCGGCGTACGGATGCCAGACGTGCGCCCGATCGGCGGTCAGGATCTCCTCGGGTGTCACACGTACTCCTCTGCGCCTCAAGCGGTCCGGACGGCGGACGTCCGGCAGCGGGGTCCAACCCCTCCTCCACCACCACCAGCACCACCACGGCCGCCTTTGCTCTGCACCCGCGGATGCGACACCCGGTGGCCGGGCGTCGCGCTCCGGGTGGTGCAGCCACGGGTGCAGAGCAAAGGGGCAACAGTGGGCATGTGCTCCTCGGCCCGGCGCGGACCCGGCATCCGGCCGCGCCGGGCCAGCACCGGGCCGGAGGCGCTCACCGTCCCGCGACGGGGTCCGGTGCCTGCGACGTGGCAGTCGCGCGGGCGGCGGCGCGGGCTGCGGCGCGGACCAGGGCCGGACCCCGGTAGATGAAGCCGGTGTAGAGCTGCACCAGGGCGGCGCCGGCGTCGAACATCCGCGCCGCGTCGTCCGGGTCCAGCACACCGCCGACACCGATGACCGGCAGCCGGCCACCGGTCTCGGAGTGGACGAAGTCGACCACCTCCCGAGCCCTCCCGGTGAGCGGCCGACCGGAGAGACCACCCGGCTGGGCGCCGCGTTCGGCGTCCACAGTGGCCAGCCCGGCACGCGACAGCGTGGTGTTGGTGGCGATCACCCCGGCGGCCCCACGGGCCAGGCAGACCTCCAGCAACTCGGCGATCGCCGCCTCGGTCAGATCGGGCGCGATCTTGACCAGCACCGGCTTCTCCCCCACCAGCGCGCCGAGCAGCGCGTCCAGGTGGGCACGGTCCTGCAACGAGCGCAGCCCTGGAGTGTTCGGTGAGGACACGTTGACCGCGAAGTAGTCGCCGTGGCCGCGAAGCGCCCGGTACGAGGCGAGGTAGTCCTCGACCGCCTCGTCGAGCGGGGTCACCTTGGACTTGCCCAGCGAGATGCCCAGCGGTACCCCGAGCGGGCGGGGCAGCGCCGCCAGCCGGGCCGCCAGCGCGGCGGCCCCGGCATTGTTGAAGCCCATCCGGTTGACCACGGCCTCGCTGGCCGGCAGACGGAACAGCCGTGGCCGTGGGTTGCCCGGCTGGGCGTGCGCCGTGACCGTGCCGACCTCGACGAAACCGAAGCCGAGGGCCGGCCAGGCCGGCAGCGCCGCGCCGTCCTTGTCCATTCCCGCGGCCAGCCCGACCGGGTTGGGGAAGCGCACCCCGAACACCGTGCGCGGCGCGTCGACCGCGTAGCGGGCCCGCAGCGCCGCCAGCGCCACCGGACGCCGCGACAGCGCGCTCAACCGCCGCAGTGTCCACTCGTGCGCCACCTCGGCGTCCCCACCCCCGAGCCGGAACAACTGGGGCCGTACCACCCGCTCGAACAGGGTCACTGGGCCGCCCGCAGGGTGGCGTGCAGGTCCTGCAGGGGGCGGACCTGCATGTCACCGCGGATCCGCGCCTCGATGCCCATCACGGCCGCGGCGGCGCCGGGAACCGTGGTGATGCAGGGGATGTCGGCGGTGACCGCCGCGCTGCGGATCTCGTAGCCGTCGGAGCGGGCACTGGCACCCGAGCCCTGCGGCGTGTTGATCACCAGGGCCACCTGGCCGCCACCGATCAGCGACACCGCGTCGTCACCCTCGCCAGCCTGGTAGTGCTTGCGGATCTGCTCACAGGCGATGCCGTGTCGACGCAGCACCTCGGCCGTGCCGGCGGTCGCCACGATCTCGAAGCCCAGATCGGCCAGCCGCTTGATCGGGAAGATCATGCCGCGCTTGTCGCGGTTCGCCACCGAAACGAAGATCTTCCCCTCGGTCGGCAACGAGCCGTACGCGGCCGACTGGCTCTTGGCGAAGGCGTGCCCGAAGTTCGTGTCGATGCCCATCACCTCGCCTGTCGACTTCATCTCCGGCCCGAGCAGCGAGTCGATGCCCTTGCCGGCCCGGGTGCGGAAGCGCTTGAACGGCAGCACCGCCTCCTTGACCGCGACCGGCGCGTCGGCGGGCATCGTGCCCCCGTCCCCGGTCGCCGGCAACAGGCCCTCGGCCCGCAGCTCGGCGATGCGCGCGCCGAGGGCGATCCGGGCCGCCGCCTTGGCCAGCGGCACCGCCGTCGCCTTGGAGACGAACGGCACGGTCCGCGACGCCCGCGGGTTGGCCTCCAGCACGTAGAGCACGTCGTCCTTGAGCGCGTACTGCACGTTGAGCAGGCCCCGGACGCCGACGCCACGGGCGATGGCCTCGGTGTAGCGGCGTACCTCGGCCAGGTGCGAGCCCGCGAGGGTGATCGGCGGGAGCGCGCAGGATGAGTCGCCGGAGTGGATGCCGGCCTCCTCGATGTGCTCCATCACGCCGCCGATGTAGACCTCGCCGTCGGCGTCGCACAGCGCGTCCACGTCGATCTCGATGGCGTCGTCGAGGAACCGGTCCACCAGCACCGGGTGATCCGGGGAGATGTCGGTGGCCCGACCGATGTAGTCGCGCAGCGTCGGGTCGTCGTAGACGATCTCCATGCCCCGCCCGCCCAGCACGTACGACGGCCGGACCAGCACCGGGTAACCGATCTCGTCGGCGATCGTCTTGGCCTCGTCGTAGGACGTGGCCATGCCGTGCGCCGGCGCGCGCAGCCCGGCCCGGGCCAGCACCGCGCCGAACGCGCCGCGCTCCTCGGCCAGGTGGATCGACTCCGGGGAGGTGCCGACGATCGGCACACCGGCGTTCTTGAGCCGCTGCGCCAACCCCAGCGGGGTCTGCCCGCCGAGCTGCACGACCACCCCGACCACACCCGGCCCGCCGGCCGCCCGGCCGGACGAGTCCTCGGCGTGCCAGACCTCCAGCACGTCCTCGAAGGTCAACGGCTCGAAGTAGAGCCGGTCGGCGGTGTCGTAGTCGGTGGAGACCGTCTCCGGATTGCAGTTGACCATCACGGTCTCGTAACCGGCCGACCGCAACGCCTGCACGGCGTGCACACAGGAGTAGTCGAACTCGATGCCCTGCCCGATCCGGTTCGGGCCGGAGCCCAGGATCAGCACCTTCGGCCGGTCCGACGGCACGACCTCGGTCTCCAGGTCGTACGTCGAGTAGTGGTACGGCGTGGTCGCCTCGAACTCGGCAGCGCAGGTGTCCACCGTCTTGTAGACCGGGCGCACGTCGAGGCGGTGCCGCAGGGTCCGTACGCCGTCCTCGGCGGCCAGCTCCGGGCGCAGCGCGGCGAGCTGCCGGTCGGACAGACCGGCCCGCTTGGCCCGGTGCAGCAGCTCGGCGTCGAGCACCGGCGCGTCGACGATCTCGGCGCGCAGCTCGATCAGCGCGGCGATCTGGTCCAGGAACCACGGGTCGATCCCGCCGGACGCCTCGGCCACCTCGGCGATCGACGCCCCGAGGCGCAGCGCCCGCTCCACCGTGTACAGCCGGCCGTCGTGCGGGATCCGTAGCGCGGCGAGGGTGTCCGCCAGGGTGACGCCCGCCGGGTCCGGCACACTCCAGAAACCGGCCGACTTGGTTTCCATCGAGCGCATCGCCTTGTTCAGCGCCTCGGTGAAGTTACGCCCGAGACTCATCGCCTCACCCACCGACTTCATCGTGGTGGTCAGCTCCGGGTCCGCGCCGGGGAACTTCTCGAACGCGAACCGGGGGATCTTCACCACCACGTAGTCCAGGGTCGGCTCGAACGCCGCCGGGGTCTTCAACGTGATGTCGTTGGGGATCTCGTCGAGGGTGTAACCGATGGCCAGCTTCGCGGCGATCTTCGCGATCGGGAAGCCGGTCGCCTTGGAGGCCAGCGCCGAGGAGCGCGACACCCGCGGGTTCATCTCGATCACGACGATCCGGCCGTCGACCGGGTTGACCGCGAACTGGATGTTGCAGCCGCCGGTGTCCACCCCGACCTCGCGCAACACCGCGATGCCCAGGTCCCGCAGGCGCTGGTACTCCCGGTCGGTGAGCGTCATGGCCGGGGCCACGGTGACGCTGTCGCCGGTGTGCACACCCATCGGGTCGATGTTCTCGATCGAGCAGACGACCACCACGTTGTCGTGCCGGTCGCGCATCAGCTCGAGTTCGTACTCCTTCCAGCCGAGCACGCTCTCCTCGATGAGCACCTCGTGCACCGGGCTGGCGGCCAGGCCGTCGCCGGCGATGCGGGCCAGGTCCTCCGGGGTGTGCGCCATGCCGGAGCCCAGGCCGCCCATGGTGAACGACGGCCGGATCACCACCGGCAGACCCAGCTCGGCGACTGTCGCCTCGACCTCGTCCATCGAGTGGCAGACCCGGGAGCGGGGCACCAAACCGGTCGGGTCCTCGACGCCCAGGCGTACGCCGGCCTTCGCCACGATCTCCTTGAACAGCTGCCGGTCCTCGCCCCGGTTGATGGCGTCGATGTTCGCGCCGATCAACTCCACGTTGTACTTCTCCAGGACGCCGGCCTCGTGCAGGGCGACTGCCGTGTTCAGCGCGGTCTGCCCACCGAGGGTCGCCAGGATGGCGTCCGGGCGCTCCTTGGCGATGACCAACTCCACGAACTCCGGGGTGATCGGCTCGACGTACGTCGCGTCGGCGAACTCCGGGTCCGTCATGATCGTCGCCGGGTTGGAGTTGACCAGGCTGACCCGGATCCCCTCACTGCGCAGCACCCGGCACGCCTGGGTGCCGGAGTAGTCGAACTCGCAGGCCTGCCCGATGACGATCGGCCCGGAGCCGATCACGAGGATGTGCTTGAGATCGGTCCGCTTAGGCATTGCTGCGCCCCTCGATCAGATCGGCGAAACGGTCGAAGAGGTAGTCCGCGTCGTGCGGGCCGGCCGCCGCCTCCGGGTGGTACTGGACGGTGAAGGCGGGCACGTCCACGGCCCGCAGCCCTTCGACCACGTTGTCATTGAGGCAGACGTGCGACACCCGGACACCACCGAAGTCGGTGTCGATCACCTGGTCGGGAACCAGCGCGCCAGCACCCGCGCCCGGCACCTTGACCGCGAAGCCGTGGTTGTGGCTTGTCACCTCGACCTTGCCGGTGGCCCGGTCGAGCACCGGCTGGTTGATGCCCCGGTGGCCGTAGCCCAGCTTGTAGGTGCCGAAGCCGAGCGCCCGGCCGAGGATCTGGCTGCCGAAGCAGATGCCGAACAGCGGCACCTGCCGCCGCAGCGCCTCCCGGGCCAGCGCCACCGGGGCGTCGGCCGTGGCCGGGTCGCCCGGGCCGGGCGACAGGAAGATCGCGTCGGCGCCGGTGGCGAGCAACTGCTCGATGCTCGACGAGGCGGGCAGCACGTGGGTGGTCACCCCGCGGGTGGCCAGCCGGCGCGGCACGTTGCGCTTGATGCCCAGGTCCAGTGCCGCAACGGTGAACCGGTGCTCGCCGAGAGCCTCGACGACGTACGGCTCGGCGGTGCTCACCTCGGCGGACAGGTCCGCGCCGACCATCTGCGGTGCCTGACGGACCCGGGCCAGCAGGCTCTGCGGGTCGTTGTCGATGCTGGAGATGCCCACCCGCATGGCGCCCCGCTCGCGCAGGTGCCGGGTCAGCGCCCGGGTGTCCACCCCGCTGATGCCCACCACACCCTCGGTGGCGAGGCGGTCCTCGAGACCACCGGTGGCGCGCCAGTTCGAGCCGATCCGGGCCGGGTCGCGGACGACGTAACCCGCCACCCAGATCCGGCCGGACTCGTCGTCCTCGCCGTTGACGCCGGTGTTGCCGATGTGCGGGGCGGTCTGCACCACCACCTGCCGGTGGTAGGACGGGTCGGTCAGGGTCTCCTGGTAACCGGTCATGCCGGTGTTGAAGACCGCCTCGCCGAAGGTCTCCCCGACGCTGCCGTACGCCTCACCGGGGAACGTGCGCCCGTCCTCGAGCACCAGGATTGCGGGTCTGCGCTTGACCATTACTTGACAGCCTTTCCGTCCAGGACCGTCGGCTCGCCACGCAGGAAGGTCGCCACGATGCGACCCGGCAGCGTCATGCGGGCGTACGGGGTGTTGCGACTGCGACTGGCCAGCTCCGCCGGGTCGATGGTGCGGCGCTCGGCCGGGTCGATCAGGGTCAGATTGGCCGGCACACCCGGCGCCGGGTCGACGCCGTGCCCGGTGAGCCCGGCGATCCGGGCGGGGGTGCGCGACATCCGCTCCGCGATCAGATCCCACTGCGGGCCGAGCACGTCCAGCGCGATGGAGAGGGCCGTCTCCAGGCCGAGCATCCCCGGCCGGGCGTACGCCCACTCGCACTCCTTGTCCTCCACGGCGTGCGGGGCGTGGTCGGTGGCGACCACGTCGATCACCCCGTCGGCGAGGGCGGCACGCAACGCGGCGACGTCCGCGGCCGTCCGCAGCGGCGGGTTCACCTTGAAGACCGGGTCGTAAACTCCGGCTGGGCTCCAGTTGTTCGCGAGTGCGGGGCTCGCAAGCTCACTCCTCCCGCTCACGACTTCGTCGGTGAGCAGCAGGTGGTGCGGGGTCACCTCGGCGGTGACGCGTACCCCGCGGGCCTTTGCCTGGCGCAGCACCTCGACGCTGCCGGCGGTGGAGACGTGGCAGACGTGCAGTCGGCTGCCCACGTGCTCGGCGAGCAGCACGTCCCGGGCGATGATCGCCTCCTCGGCGACCGCCGGCCAGCCGATCAGGCCGAGCCGGGTGGAGACCTCGCCCTCGTGCATCTGGGCGCCCTCGGTGAGCCGGGGCTCCTCGGCGTGCTGGGCGATGATCCCGTCGAACGCCTTCACGTACTCCAGGGCCCGGCGCATCAGCTTCGGGTCGGCGACGCAGTGCCCGTCGTCGGAGAAGATCCGCACCCGGGCCGCCGAGTCGGCCATCGCGCCCAGCTCGGCCAGGCGCTCGCCGGCCAGCCCGACGGTGACCGCGCCGATCGGCTGCACGTCGACAAGGCCGGCCTCCCGGCCGAGCCGCCAGACCTGCTCGACCACACCGGCGGTGTCCGCGACCGGGGAGGTGTTGGCCATCGCGCAGACCGCGGTGTAGCCACCGAGCGCCGCCGCGCGGGAACCGGACTCGACGGTCTCGGCGTCCTCCCGGCCGGGCTCGCGCAGGTGGGTGTGCAGGTCGACGAGGCCGGGCAGGGCGACCAGGCCGGTGCCGTCGACGACTGTGGCGTCCGGCGCGGACAGGCCGGGGCCGACCTCGGCCACCACGCCGTCGCGGATCAGCAGGTCGGTCGGCGCGGCGCCGACGACACTCACGCTGGTGATCAGGTACGCGCTCACCGGTTGTTCCCTCCGAGCAGCAGGTAAAGAACAGCCATCCGCACGGAGACCCCGTTGGTGACCTGTTCGACGATTGTGGAGCGGGGTGAGTCGGCGACCTCGGGGGTGATCTCCATCCCCCGGTTCATCGGGCCGGGGTGCATGACGATCGCGTGCTCGGGCAGCCGGCGCATCCGCGGGCCGTCCAGCCCGTAGCGGCGGGCGTACTCGCGCGCGGAGGGGAAGTAGGAGTCGTTCATCCGCTCCCGCTGCACCCGCAACATCATCACCACGTCGATGTTGGGCAGCACGGAGTCGAGGTCGTAGGAGACGTCGGTGCCGGGGGCGAGGGCTCCCGCGATGTCCACCGGGATGAGCGTCGGCGGGCCGACCAGGGTGACCTTGGCGCCGAGGGTGGAGAGCAGCAGCACGTTGGAGCGGGCCACCCGGGAGTGCAGCACGTCCCCGACCACCGCGACCGACAGGCCGGCGAGCCGGCCCAGCCGGGAGCGCATGGTGTACGCGTCCAGCAGCGCCTGGGTGGGGTGCTCGTGGGTGCCGTCGCCGGCGTTGACCACCGACCCGTCCACCCAGTTGGCCAGCCGGTGCGGCGCACCCGAGGCGGGGTGTCGGACGACCACCGCGTCCGCGCCCATGGCCTGCAGCGTCAACGCGGTGTCCTTCAGGCTCTCGCCCTTGGTGACGCTGGACCCCTTCGCGGAAAAATTGATCACGTCGGCGCTGAGCCGCTTCGCCGCCGCCTCGAAGGAGATCCGGGTACGGGTGGAGTCCTCGTAGAAGAGGTTCACCACGGTCCGGCCGCGCAGCGCGGGCAACTTCTTGATCTCCCGGCCGGCGACGGTGGCCATCTCGGCGGCGGTGTCCAGGATCTCGGTGGCGGTGTCGGCGTCCAGGTCGGCGCCGGAGAGCAAATGCTTGATCATGAGGCGGTTCCCCCGTACAGCTTGACCTCATCCGTCCCGTCGGTCTCGGCGAACGTCACCTTCACGCTCTCGGCGAGTGAGGTCGGGATGTTCTTGCCGACGTAGTCGGCACGGATCGGCAGCTCCCGGTGGCCACGGTCGACCAGGACGGCGAGCTGCACCGACGCCGGGCGGCCCACGTCGTTGAGCGCGTCGAGCGCGGCCCGGACGGTGCGGCCGGAGAAGAGCACGTCGTCGACGAGGATGACCCGCTTGCCGTCGATCCCGCCGGACGGCAGCTCGGTCGGGCCCACGGCGCGGGTGGCGTGCCGACGAAGGTCGTCGCGGTACAGGGTGATGTCGAGCACACCGACCGGAACGGCGACGTCCTCGAAGGTGCTGATCCGGTCGGCGAGCCGCCGGGCGAGGGGGGTGCCCCGGGTGGGAATCCCGAGCAGCACCGTGTTGGCGGCGCCCTGGGTCTTCTCCAGGATCTGGTGGGCGATGCGGTCGACCACGCGTTGCACGTCGGCGCTGGCGAGGATCACCTTCACCGAGGGTTGTCGCGGTGGCGACGGATGGGCAGCCGGTGGGTATGCCACGGCGGACCTCCTTCCCCGCCTCACGGGACGGGTCGTTAAAGGATGTCGGGCACCTCCGGCCGGACCGCGCAGCGGACCAGACCGGGGCTTCACGCCACGTTACCAGTGGTCACCGGGCCGATGGACGGCGGCCGCTGACCACCGGATCAGGACCAGGAAAAGGGGATAACTTCCCGGACGCTCCCCAACGGTCGGGTCTCGACCACTTGACCAGGTGTCGCATTCCCCGTACCGTCACGCTCCGTAGCGATCGACGGGAGAACCCCGAGCAGCACTGGGAGTGTCCGAATGCCCTCTGAATACGCCAAGTCTCTGGGCGCCCGCCTGCGCTCCATCCGCCAGCAGCAGGGTCTCTCCCTGCAGGGTGTGGAGGAGAAGTCGAATGGGCGGTGGAAGGCCGTGGTGGTCGGCTCGTACGAGCGCGGCGACCGGGCCGTGACGGTGTCCCGTCTGGCCGAGTTGGCCGAGTTCTACCGTGTCCCCGTCTCGGAGCTGCTGCCTGACGGCAGTGGTGTCCGTCACGAGCCCACCAGCAAGATCGTCCTGGACCTGGAGCGGCTCTACGACGAGGCCTCCGAGGACCTGGCCTACGTTGCCCGCTACGCGCGTGCCATCCAGCAGCAGCGTGGTGACTACAACGGCCGGGTGCTCTCCATCCGCGCCGACGACCTGCGGGCGCTCGCGATCGTCTACGACGCCTCACCGTCGGGGCTGATCGAGCGGCTCACCGAGCACGGTGTGCTGGTGGCCGACCCGCGGGCGTTCTTCGCCTCCTGAGCTGTCGCTGTACCGAAAGGGCCCGTGCCGATCGGCACGGGCCCTTTCGTGTTACGACGTGCGGTGCGACGGTCAGCGGGTGGCGTACTCGGCGATCCGGCCGAGCACCCCGTTGAGGAAGCGCGGCGAATCGTCTGTCGACATCTGCCGGGCCAGCTCCACGGCCTCACTGATCGCCACCGCGTCGTCGATCTCGTCGACGTAGAGCAACTCGTAGACGGCGATCCGGGCCAGATTACGGTCGACGACCGGCATCCGTTCCAGCGTCCAACCCTCGGCGTAGCTGGCGATCAGCTCGTCGATCCGGTTGAGGTGCTCGGCGACGCCCTCGACCAGGCCGACCGCGTAGCCCAGGTGCTCCGGTCGGGGCTGCTCGATCCGCTGCACGTAGCCGGCCAGCACCTCCACCGGAGGCTTGTCCCGCAGGTCGGCCTCGTAGAGGACATCCAGCGCCCGCTTGCGCGCCTTGCGGCGCGCCGGCATCTGCTGCTTGGAACCCTCAGCCATCAGGCGCGGCCGAGGTAACGGCCGTCGCGGGTGTCGACCTTGATCTTCTCACCGGTGGTGATGAACAGCGGCACCGGCACGGTGGCGCCGGTCTCCACCGTCGCCGGCTTGGTGCCGCCGGTCGAGCGATCGCCCTGCAGGCCCGGCTCGGTGTAGGTGACCTCCAGCACGACACTGGTGGGCAGCTCGATGTAGAGCGGCACACCCTCGTGCTGGGCGACTGTCGCCTCCGCCTCGGGCAGCAGGTAGTTGGCTGCCTCGCCGACCGTGCCGCCGAGCACGGTGATCTGGTCGAACGTCTCCAGATCCATGAAGACGAAGTCCTCACCGTCGGCGTACAGGTACTGCATCGTGCGCTTGTCCACGGTCGCGGTTTCGACCTTGGTGCCCGCGTTGAAGGTCTTGTCGACCACCTTCCCGGACAGCACGTTCTTCAGCGTGGTGCGCACGAAGGCACCACCCTTACCGGGCTTGACGTGCTGGAACTCGACGACGGCCCAGAGCTCGCCGTCAAGGTTGAGTACCAGGCCGTTTTTGAGGTCGTTGGTGGAGGCCATTTCCTGCCTTGATCATCAATTGGCGGACAGACCTGGGAAGTCTACTCTCCGCGCCGGAGGTTGGCCGCCACCGTCTCGGCACCGACGGCCTCGCCCGGGTGCGGCACCCTCCGTACCCGCCTGGACAGACCCCACCCACACCGCCCACACCCTTTGCTCTGCACCCGCCGAGGCGACGGTCACGATGAGTGCCGTCCTGGTCTCGACCGCCGCGGGCATCGTCGGGCGAAAGCGCAGTTCAGTCGGGGTGGTGCAGATAGGGCAGCAGAGCAAAGGGAGGCGGTGGGTCGGGATCGACCGGGGCCGTCGCCACTCAGTGTGAGATCAGGGAAACAGGAGTACGTGCGAAGCCGCCGTGACGGTCCGCTGTCAGCTGCCGTCGCCTGGCGCAGCCAAATCCAGCGCAGCCAGATCCAGCGCAGCCAGATGATGCAGAGCGAGGCGGTAGCCGTCCACGCCGAGCCCACAGATCACCCCGGTCGCCACCGCGGACACCACCGAGTGGTGCCGGAACTCCTCGCGGGCATGGATGTTGGACAGGTGCACCTCCACCAGCGGCCCCCGCAGCATGGCGCACGCGTCCCGCACAGCGTACGAGTAGTGCGACCAGGCGGCCGGGTTGAGCACCACGGCGACGCCCTCGTCAGCGGCGGCGTGCAGCCAGCCGAGCAACTCGTGCTCGGCGTCGGTCTGGCGGACCGTCACGTCCAGCCCCAACTCCCGGCCGGTGCTCTCGCAGAGCGCCACCAGATCGGCGTAGGTTGTCGAGCCGTACACCGCCGGCTCCCGGGTGCCCAACCGGCCCAGGTTCGGCCCGTTGAGGACGTACACCCTCACGAGGCGGACACCTCCCGGTAGGCGGCCTCCAGCAGCGCGTCGTCCGGGCCCTCCAACATCGCCGGGCGGGCCAGCCCGTCGAGCACCACGAAGCGCAGTCGGCTGCCCCGTGCCTTCTTGTCCACCCGCATCGCGGCCAGCAGCCGCGGCCAGGCGTCGGCCGGGTAGCTCACCGGCAGGCCCAGCGTGCTCAACGTGGCCCGGTGCCGGTCGGCGGTCGGCGCGTCCAGCCGGCCCGCGAGCCGGGCCAGCGCGGCCGCGTAGACCAGACCGACCGCGACGGCGTGACCGTGGCGCCAGCGGTAGCCCTCGTTCTGCTCGATCGCGTGGGCGAGGGTGTGGCCGTAGTTGAGCACCTCCCGTACGCCCGACTCACGCAGGTCGCCCGCGACCACGTCGGCCTTGACCCGGATCGCCCGCTCGATCAGCTCCCGCGTCGCCGGCCCGCGCACGTCGGTGGCGGCCACCGGGTCGCGCTCGACGAGGTCCAGGATCGCCGGATCGGCGATGAACCCGCACTTGACCACCTCGGCGAGCCCGGCCGCCAGGTCGACCGCGGGCAGGCTGTCCAGGGTGGCCAGGTCCGCCAGCACACCGACCGGCGGGTGGAAGGCGCCCACCAGGTTCTTGCCGGCGGCCGTGTTGATGCCGGTCTTGCCGCCCACCGCCGCGTCCACCATGCCCAACAGCGAGGTCGCCACCGGCACCCAGCGCACCCCGCGCAACCAGCAGGCCGCGACGAAGCCGGCCAGGTCGGTGACCGCGCCGCCGCCCACCCCGACCACCGCGTCGGTACGGGTGAAGCCGGCCGCCCCGAGCCGGTCCCAACAGGCGGCGGCCACGTCGATCTGTTTGCCCGACTCGGCGTCGGGCACCTCGATCGGCAACGGCTCGACGCCGGCCGCGCGCAGTCGCTCGCCGAGCGCGTCCGCGAGAGCCTTCAGCGGGGGCGTGTGCAGCACCGCCGCCCGGGTCGCGCCGGGCAGCAGGCCGGGCAACGCGCCCAGCAGGTCACGTCCCACCAACACGTCGTACGGCCGATCGCCGCCGACCGGAATCCGGGTCACCTCGTCCATCGCCGGCAGCCTAGTCGAGCGGACGGCGCGGCAACGGCGTCTGCCCACCTGCTGGTCGGGTCGCCCAGTCGGCGAGCAGGCGGGCGTGCTCGGCCACCGCGGCACGCAGTGCCTCCGGGTGCCGCACGGTGAACGGACAACCCATCCCGGCGAGCAGCGCGGCCATGCCGGGCAGGCTCTCCGCCCGGGCCCGCAGCAGCACCCCGTCGGTGGTGGCGGTCAACTCCGCCACGCTGGGCGGGATGCGGCGCTGGGCGGCGACCAGGTCGGTCTCCAGCAGCACCTCGACCTCGTGCGTGTACGGCACGCCGGCCAGCGACCTGGTCACCCGGGCCACCGGGTCGAAGCCGTCCGGCACGGTGAACGTCGCCGACGTGGGGGTCACGGTGCCGATCCGGTCCAGCCGGAAGGTGCGGACCTCCCCGCGTCGGTGGTCGTGGCCGGTGACGTACCAGCGGCCGGCGTGGAAGACCAGCCCGTACGGGTCGAGCTCACGGCGCGACTGCTCGCCCCGCCAGGAGCGGTAGTCCAGTGCCACCCGCTGCCGGTGCCGGGTGGCGGCGGCCAGGGTGAGCAGGGTGCCCGACGCCGGCCCCCGTTCCGGCTCCGTGCGCCGCAGGGTGAACCCGAGGTGTTCCTGCACGGCGGTCAGCCGGTCGGCCAGCGGCACCGGCAACACCCGGCGGATCTTGGCCAGCGCGGTGGCGGTGCCCGGCAGCTCGGTGGCCAGCCCGACCCGTTCGGCGACGACCAGGCCGAGCAGCACCGCCAGCGCCTCGTCGTCGGTGAGCATCAGTGGCGGCAGCTTGTAGCCGGAGTGCAGCCGGTAGCCGCCGTAGCGGCCCCGGTCGGCGATGACGGGGATGCCCAACTCCACAAGGGTGGCGGCGTACCGGCGCACGGTCCGCTCGTCCACGCCGAGCAGGCCGGCGAGCTCGACGGCCGTCGACCGGTGCCGGGTCTGCAGCAGTTCGAGCAGGGCCAGCACCCGGCCGGCGGGATGTGACACAGAGCACTCCTTCAAACCGGGCGGATTCTGTCCGGTTGCGATCGTACGGTCATTCCGGTAGCCGAGAGAAGGAGCGACAGATGGCGACGTTCGTGCTGGTACCGGGGTTCTGGTTGGGCGCCTGGGCGTGGCGGGAGGTGACCTCGGCGCTGCGCGCGCAGGGGCACGAGGTCCACCCGATGACACTGACCGGGGTGGCCGAACGCCACCATCTCGCCGGGCCGGAGATCGGCCTGGAGACGCACACCACCGACATCGTCCGGCTGATCGAGGTCGAGGATCTGCGCGACGTGCTGCTGGTCGGCCACTCGGGCGGCGGGATGCCGGCAGCCCAGGCGGCGGACCGCATCCCGGACCGGATCGGCCGGGTGATCTATGTGGAGAGTGGGCCGTTGCCGGACGGCGTCGCGCAGTTCGACACGCTGCCACCGGAGGAGCAGCAGCGGCTACGCGCCGCGATCGGCACCGGTCACCTGCTGCCGCCGCCAGCGTGGGACCCGGCTGCCGACCCCACCAACCTGGCCGGTCTGGACGAGCCGACGCTGGCCCTGCTGCGGGCCCGGGCCACCCCGCAGCCGCTGGCGGCGGCCACCGACCCGGTGCGTCGCACCGGTGGGCGCCCGGTGCCGACCGCGCTGGTCGCCAGCACCTTCCCGCTCAGCGTGGTGCGGCAGCTGATCGGCGAGGGGCACCCGTTCTTCACCGGGTTGGCCGACGGGCAGCTGTTCGAGCTGCCCACCGGGCACTGGCCGATGCTCAGCGAGCCGAAGGCCCTGGCCGAGTTGCTCGACGCCGCCGCCCGAGGCTGAGCAACCCCCCGGCAGGGCCCGGTGGCGTCAGTGGGGGAGCACGGCGGCTACCTCGGCGACCACCTGCGCCGGGGCCTTGCCGTCGGTGACCACCGTCTCGGTCGCCACCTCGACGTAGAGGGGCCGGCGCTGGTCCAACAGGTGCTTGAGCGTGGCCCTCGGGTTGATCGCCAGCAGCGGCCGGCCAGCGCCGAGCCCGACGCGCTTCACCGCGTCCGGCAACTCGACCGAGAGGTACACCACCCGGTGCCCGACCAGGGCGGCCCGGGTCTCCTCGGCCAGCACCGCGCCGCCGCCGAGGGCGAGCACACCGGTGCCGGAGGCCAGCCCCGCGGCCACCGCGGCCCGCTCCAGGGTACGGAAGTGGGCCTCGCCCTCGTCGATGAAGATCTCCGGGATCGGTTTGCCGGCCAACTGTTCGATGTCGAGGTCGGTGTCGCGGAACTCCACCCCGAGGGTGCCGGCGAGCGCCCGGCCCACGGTGGTCTTGCCACAGCCCGGCGCGCCGACCAGCACGACGACCGGTGCCATCAGCGGATCACCAGGGCGTCGAGGTAGGCGGCGAGGTTGCGGCGGATCTCGGCGATCGAGTCGCCGCCGAACTTCTCGGTGGCCGCCTCGGCGAGCACCAGCGCCACCATCGCCTCGGCGACCACCGCCGCGGCGGGCACCGCGCAGACGTCGGAACGCTGGTTGATCGCGGTGGCCGGCTCGCCGGTGGTGATGTCCACGGTCGCCAGCGCCCGGTTCAGTGAGGAGATCGGCTTCATCGCGGCACGGACTCGCAGCGGCTCACCGGTGGTGATGCCACCCTCCAGCCCGCCGGCCCGGTCGGTGACCCGGCGGACACCGGTCGCCGACGGAATGATCTCGTCGTGCGCCTCCGAGCCCCGGGACCGGGCCTGCTGCCAGCCGTCGCCGATCTCCACGCCCTTGATGGCCTGGATGGACATCAGCGCGGTGGCCAGTCGGGCGTCGAGCTTGCGGTCCCACTGCACGTGGCTGCCCAACCCCGGCGGCACCCCGTACGCCAGCACCTCGACCACACCCCCGAGCGTGTCGGCGGCCTTCTTCGCGGCGTCGACCTCGGCGACCATGAGGGCGCTGGCCTCCGGGTCGAGGCAGCGCAGCGGGTCCGCGTCGATGCGGTCGGCATCGGACGGGACGGGACGCAGCCCGGGCTTCGCGGCCACCGGGCCCAGCTCGATGACGTGCGAGACGATCTCGATGCCGAGCGCCTGTCGGATCAGCGCCTTGGCGACCGCGCCGACGGCCACCCGGGCGGCGGTCTCCCGGGCGCTGGCGCGTTCCAGGATCGGCCGGGCGTCGGTGTGGCCGTACTTCTGCATGCCGGCCAGGTCGGCGTGGCCCGGCCGGGGGCGGGTCAGCGGGGCGTTGCGGGCCTGCCGGGCCAGCTCGTCGGGGTCGACCGGGTCGGCGGCCATGACGGTCTGCCACTTCGGCCACTCGGAGTTGCCGACCCGGATCGCCACCGGGCTGCCCAGGGTGACACCGTGGCGCAGGCCGCCGAGCACCTCGATCTCGTCCCGCTCGAACGACATCCGCGCACCCCGGCCGTAGCCCAGTCGCCGGCGGGCCAGCTCGTCGGCGATCACGGTGGTGGTCACCTCGATGCCGGCCGGCACCCCCTCCATCATCGCGACAAGGGCGGGACCGTGCGATTCACCTGCAGTCAGCCAACGCAACACAGCGATCAGTCTGTCACGGCGCGCCACCGACCCGGCACGCTGCCCACCGCGTCCCGCCCTGCGGACGCCGGTGCCCGGTCGCCCGGGCACCGGCGGCAGGTCAGATCCCCCGGCCCCGCTTGTGCAGGGTGCGCAGCACCGCGTCGGCCCGGACCACCCGACCGGCGACGGCGAGGGCCAGATAGGCGCGCGGCTCGCGGGGATTACTCCGCAGGGTGCGCCGGGCCCAGCGCAGCGCGCCCCGACGGTCGCCGGACGCGGCCTGGGCGAACGCGATCTGCCCGGTCACCCGGGCCGCACCGGCCGGTTGGCTGTCGAACTCGGGGTAGCGCCGCAACAGCCACTGCAACGCCTCGGAGATGGTGTCCCAGCGCTGTGAGAAGTACGAGCGCTTGTGCCAGCGCACCAGCACCGAGGGTGTCCGCAGGTTGATCAGCGGCGCGCTGCGTGCGGCCCGGAGCAGGAACTCGTAGTCCTCCGCGTAGCTGCCCGGGATCTCCTCGTCGACAAGCCCGAACCCGTCCCGCAGCGCGCTGGCGCGCATCAGGAAGGTCGACGGGTGCAGCTCCGTCAACCGGTCACGCAGCAGGTCGTCCAGGGTGATCCGGTCCATGTCCAGCACCCGGTCGACGGTGTGCCCGTCATAGCTGACCCGGATGCCGCAACAGACGAACTCGGCACCCGGATCGGCGGCCAACGCGTCGACCTGCACGGCCAGCTTGCCGGCCAGCCACTCGTCGTCGTCGTCGCAGAACGCGACAAGCTCACCCTCGGCGGCGAGGGTGCCGCTGTTGCGGGCGCCGGCCAACCCCGGGGTACGGGTGTTGCCGAGCACCCGCACCGCGCGGGCCGGGCCGTCCCCCAGCTCGGTCAGCGACTCGTCCGGCACGGACCTGTCGAACACCACCACGACCTCGATCCGGCCCGGGTACTCCTGCGCCAGGATCGCGCGCACCGCGGACCGCAGCAGCTCGGGGCGGTCCCGGGTGGGCACCACGACGCTGACGCTCGGCTGGTGGGTCATCGGATCTCCTTCGCACCCCGGCGCGGCCGGGACCAGGCCCGCCGCCGGTGTGGGCGCGGGGTCGAACGGGCCACCAGCTCGTCGACGATCCGCCCGACCCGGGCCACCGCCGCCCGTCGTGCCTCGTGCGCCGCCGGGTCGGCGGCCACCGCGTACCGGGACGGGTCGGCCAGCCCCTCGGCCAACGCGTCGTGCAGCGCCTCCCGGGTCTCGCAGAGGGCCACCAGGCCGGCGGCGCCGAGCCGGCGGGCGAAGAGGAGCTGGTGGTCGTCGACGTGCTCGCCGCGGGCCGGGTCGCGGGGCACCACGATGGGCAGGTGGCCGTGCCGGCGTGCCTCCAGGATGGTCGCCGGGCCGCCGTGACAGACCACCAGGTCGGCCTCGTCCATCGCCTGTTGCAGCGCGTCGTGACCGAGGAACGCCACCGCGCCGGGCAGGTGCGGAGCGGTGGTGTGCCCGTGTTGCAGCGTCAGCCCGATCGGGTCACCTGCCTGCTGGTGCCACTGCGCCAGCCAGTCGACGAGCCGGTCGAAGGGGTGCTTGTCGGTGCCGACCGCGACCAGCAGCCGGAGCTGGCCGGCCGGGGTGTCGCGCTGGCGCGACAGCCGGGCCTCCTCGTCGGACGACCGGGGTTGCGGACGCCGGGCGGTGCCGGCCTCCCCGGTCACAGGAGCGTCCCGACGACAGTCGCCTCGGGATACTGCCGGCGCTGTTCGTCCCACTGCACGAGCATCGCGGACAGGAACGGCCGGCAGAGCCGGGCGGTGAGCGTCGGGGTGTCGATCCGGTCGTACACCTCGATGTAGACGGTCGGGATGCGCCAGAGCCGGGCCAGCACCACGAACGGCACCGCCACCCCGGCGCCGGTGGTGACCACCGCGGCGACCCGCCGTGCCCGCAGCACCCGCCAGGCCAACCGTGCGTTGCGCAGCAGGTTCGGTACGTTGCGGGTGGTCGGGTGGTGCGCAGGCACCAGATCCTCGCCGGTCAGCAGGGACACTGCCTCCGGTGTGTCGAAGGTGACCCAGCAGCGCCGCCACTGTTCGTACCAGGGCCGCAGGGCGAGTAGTTGGGCCAGATGGCCACCGCTGGAGCCGACCAGCAGGAGCACTGGCGCGGCATCGTCGTCGTTCTTCGTGTCCACGCGACTCCCCACAAGTTCGCTTGGAATTCCAGTTCACGCCACGCAGAAGCAGATCACACGTTCTGTGGTCGTTGAATAGCGTGATCGGACGAGACATCGATCTCCATGTCGGACGGTCCTGCACGTCGAACGTCCGAACTTCATCGATCGTCATCACCACCTGCGTTTTTGTCGTCACTCTGCGGCGCCACCGGCACCGCGATTCCTCCGGATCAGCCGCTATGTCTTTTCTCGATGACGTCCAAGAGTGCGGGATGCAGCGCGGCGTTCCAGCCCGCGCCCGCGTCGGCCAGCCGCCAGGTCCGCAACCACATCTCCACCAGGTACGCGTCGGCGACCAGCCGGCGCTGTGCCGCGCCAAGGCCGAGTCGGCCGCCGTGCCGGTCCAGGTACGTGTCGACGGCCGACGCCGCGACGGCCGCCGACTCGCCCCGCAGCACCAGGGCTCGTTGGAACGCGTCGTGCGCCAGGTCGAAGCCGACCGGCACGTCCGCCGCGCTGTGCTCCCAGTCCCAGGCGACCAACCCGCCGTCGTGCTGGCCCAGGTTCCACGGCACCCAGTCACCATGCCAGTGGCCGAACTCGACAGCTGTGTCGCCGTGCCGGCGAGCCAGCGCGGCGACCGCGGCCACCGCCCGCGCACCGCTCTCCCCGGCCGCGGCGGCCCGGTCGGCCTGCCCGGCCAGCTGGGACAGGAAGGTCGACCCGGCGAGTGTTCGGGGCGGGTCCGCCGGGCCGCCGCGTCGGGCGACCGCGAGCAGCGCCGCGATCCGGGGGGCGTCGTCGACCGGCACGCCGCGTACCGCCGGGGGCAGCGGCTCGATCACCGCGACCACCTGGCCCGCCCACGTCGTCTCGGTGAGCAGCCTCGGCGGCGTCGGGTGGTCGGCGACGCCGGCCACCGCGCCCAACGCGCGCAGCGCCGCCGCCTCGGCGGTGACCAACGCGCGGGTCGCGTCGTTCCAGCCGATCTTCGCGTAGCCGCGCGGTCGGCCGTCAGCGCTGAAGAGTTGCAGGGTGGGCTTGACGTTCGGGTCGGGTGGTCGGACCCCGCACGCGGCCAGCAGCGGCGTGCCGCCCAACTCGGCCGCGAGTCGCTCGGTCAGCAGCAACTCCGCGGCCACCGCCCCGGCGGGCACCGAGACGGTCAACGTCGGAAAGGGCGCGAGCCCCACCGCACCGAGCCGGGCCAGCCCGCCGAGCACCGCCCGCAACGCGCGCACCTTCGGTGGTCGCAGGGCGTTGTACGCCAGCAGCGACGCCGCCCCGGCCGCGGGCGCGCCCAACGGCACCAGGAACCGGGCCCGGGCGACCGACGGCACCACCGCGTACCGGGCCACCGCCCGGTGACCGGGCGGTGCGCCACCGCCCACGGTCAGGTTGACCCGCTCGTCGGGGAAGACCGCGCGACTCACCCAGCCCAGGCCGTCCACCCGCGACCGCGGGTCCGTGGCCGAGCCGACCCGTGTCGTCACGCCGGCCGGTCCGCCCAGTCGAGGTCCAGCCCGAGCCGCTGGCGCAGCGCGTCGTTGTGCGGCCGGTAGTAGTCGGTCAGCTCCGCGCGCACCGCCGGCTCCAGCGGCGCCGAGCGCCGGTCGTTGTAGACCTTGAAGTGCGGCAGGTCGTACGCGGGCAGCCCGAGGAAGTCGAGGGTGCGCCGGTAGGTCGCGCGGGAGTCCCGGTAGAGGTCCTCACTGGGCAGGAAGAGGATCTGCTGCCTGTCGAAACGCTCCAACCACGGCTCCAGGTGCTCCAGGTAGCGCCCCCGGGCCCGGTACGTGTACCAGTCGTACGCCTCGCTGAACGACTCCGGCTCGGCGATCAACCGTTCCCGCTCCCCCGCCGTCCGCTCCGGCTCGGCAGCCAGCGCGTCGGCGAAGTCCAGCGGCTCGATGCCGTGCGTGCGGCGCTCCTTCCAGTGCGAGTACGCCCGCTCCACCGGGTCGCGCAGGAGCACGATCAGCTTCACCGCCGGCAGCAGCGCGGCGACCCGCTGGGCGGCGAGCGGGTGGAACATGTACAGCGGTGCGGCCTCGCCGACCCGGACCGGCCCGCCGTGCCGCTTGGACAGGGCGTCACGGTGGCGCTGCGTCGGGAAGTGCGAGCGGTACCACGCCTCGCCGCGCCCCCAGTGCTCCTCGAAGTAGTGCGCCGACTTGGTGTTCCAGGCCGGAAAGAGGCGGGGCACCAGCGGGTGCTGGATGAGGTAGTTCCACAGGGAGGTGGTGCCGCCCCGTTTCGTGCCGATGATCAGGAAGTCCGGCAGGGGCCGCCGGTCACTCGTGCGGACCCCGTAGTCCACCAGGGACTCCTTCACCCGCACGGTCACCTGGGTCGGGACCAACTGCTTGACCCGGTCACGGATGGACGCCACGACGGACCTCACCTGCCTCTCGTCGATACCGGGCCGGGGTCGGCGGCCACGGCCGCGTCGTCCCGTCCACGGACCTGCCTCATGGTCCTCCGGATGCCGGCGCGCACCCGGGGCAACGTCAACATGCCGACGCAGCCGGCCAGCAGTACACCCAGCGCCACCGCCAGGCCCGGTAGGCCGCGTCCGCCCGCCAGCACACCGGCACCGGCGGCCAGGCCCACCCCGGTGGCCGTGGCCACCGCGGCACGCACCGTCGCGGCGTCGAACAGCGGCTCCCGGACCACCGCCCGGGCGAACCCGGCGGCGGTGAGGTTCTCGGTGGCGATGCCCGCGGCCCAGGCCACCGCGGCGCCCGTGGCGCCGTGACCGGGGATCAGCCACAGGCCCAGCGAGACGGTCACCGTCAACCCGGCCACGGTGGCCACCAGGTGCAGACCACTGCGCCCGCCCATCAGCAGCAGGCTCTGCACGTTGCCGACCCCGGTGTTGACGAGCATCGCCAGCGCGAGCACTGTCATCGCCGGCACACCGGCGGTGAACTCCGGCCCGAACAACTGGAGGAAGGCCAACGCGAACACCGCCAGCAGCAGGTACACCGGCCAGGACAGCACCAGACCCCAGACGGTCAGTTGCCGGTGCACGGCGGCCGCCGCGGCCCGCTCGCCGCGCCCGAGCAGCCGGGACAACTGCGGCGACACCGCCACCCGCAACCCCTGCATGGCGAGTTGGCCGGCCAGCACGTACCGGCCGACCGCGCCGAACACGCCGGCGTCCGCCGGCCCGGCCAACACCGAGGTGAGCAGCACACCCACCCACATGCTGCCCGCGTCGATGGCCGCCGACGCGGCCCGGGGCAACGCGAAGCGCCAGAACGTCGACCAGTCGCTCGGGCTCGGCCGCAGCACCGCGCCCCGGCGCAGCCCGAGCGGACCGGCCACGAGGACGAGGCAGACCAGCAGCGCCAACGCCGCCGGCACCAACCAGCCGGTCATGCCGGCGAGCAGACCTCCGCCGGCCAGCGCGGCCGCGCCGACCAGCACCGGCCGGGCGACCGGCAGCAGGAGGAACTGCACCCCGACGTACGCCCGGATGGACCGCACACAGCGCAACGCGGCCAGCAGGAGGGTCATGGCGACCACCACCGGCACCGCCGCGAACGTGACGGTGAGCAGCGCCTCGGCGGCCGTACCGGAGCCACGCAACAGCCGGGGCGCGAGCGCGTCGGCGGCCAGCACGCCGGCTCCGGCGACCACGAACCCGGCCAGCAGCGGCGGGATCAGCGCCACCGGAAGCACCCGGGCCGCGTCCCCGCGCGCGCCGGTGGTACGGCGGGGCAGCGACCACATCAGGCCGGTCTCCGCGCCGAGGGTGCAGATCGCGGTGGCCACGGTGACCACCCCGATCGCCGCGAAGAACGCGCCCGCGCCAGCCGTGCCGTACCCCCGGGTGATCACCACGGCCAGCACGAAGCCAAACAGGCCGCTGGTGGCCGCGCCGAGCAGCCCGGCCACGCCACTGCGCGCGCTGCGTCGGGTCTCGGTCGCGCCCGCGTCCGCGCCCGCGTCCGGCTGGTCCGGACCGGCGGGCACCGGCGTCGGGTGTTCCGGGTCGGCCGGCGGTCGGGTCGCGGCGGTCATGCCGGCACCGCCACGGCGGGTGCCGGCCACCCGGCCACCCGGGGCGGCCCGGTCGCGCGTTCCCGTTCGGTGAGCGCCATCGCGAACCCGACCGCGAAGAACGCGACAGCCAGGTTCTGGTTCGCCATGCCGTAGAACGGGACCTGCACCAGGCAGACCACCGGCACCACCGACAGCCACTGCCCGGCCGCCGAGGTCGCCCGCGCGCAGATCACCGCGGCGGCGACGAACCAGGCGAGGAAACAGACGAGCGCTGGTACGCCATGACTGAACAGCACCATCCAGAGCTGCCCCTGGGTGCCGATCGGCGCGTCCGCCGACACGGTGTCGACGTTCACCGGCGCGCCGTAGCCCAACCACGGCGACTCCTGCACCCGGCGGATCACCTCGCTGTAGAGCGAGAGCCGGTCGGTGTTGGTGTCGCTGGAGTCGACCCGCTTGTTGATCAGCTCGGTGATGGGAATGAACAGTGTGGCCAACGCGCCGATCACCACCACGCCGACGATGGACGCGGCCACCCGGACGTTGCCGCGCAGGCTGGCCCGCAGCCCGAGCACCGCCAGCCCGGCGCCGAGGCTGAGGAACATCGCCCGGTTGAGCGTGAGGAACGCCGGCGCGAGCGACAGCGGCAACGACGCGATGAGCGCCCAGCGCAGGAGACCCCGCCGGCGCAGCATCGTGTAGGCCACCACGCAGGGCAGGGTCATGGCGTACGCGCTGCCGTAGTTGTTGGTGTACGCGAACGGCGCGGCCGGCCGGTAGATCGGGTTGAGCGACCGGGCGCTGTACTCCGCCGTGGTCAGGTGAACCATGTCCTGGATGAACGGGGTGCGGGCCACCCCGGCGGGCAGCAGCACCTCCATCGGGGTGGCCATGGCCAGCCGGGGCACCAGCACCCCGAGCCAGCCGAGCGCCACCAGCGCGAACCAGAACGCGCACAGCGGGCTGAGCACCGCCACCAGGCTCGCGCGTTCCCGGGCGGCGACGTAGACGTAGACGCCGACCACCAGCGCGGTCAGGTAGAACGCCAGGCGCAGGGCGAACGTCAGCAGCGAGGCGGGCGACGGCAGTTGGGTGGCGCTGACCACCACGATGGCGAGGAACAGCAGCCAGATCCCGGCCGCCGGCGGCAGCGGCACCCGCCCCCGGGTGAGCAGCAGCGCGAGCAGCACAGCGCCCAGCAGCGGCCAACCGAGGTAGAACGCGCCGAACAGCCACCAGAGCGGCACCAGGCCGAACATCAAGGACAGGGGCCAGAGCGGCAGCCGGGGCGGCACGGGCAGCGGCACCGGGGCGACGGCGACGGGGGCGCCGCCGGGCGGCGGGTCGGTCGCCGGGGCGCGGGTGACCGACACGCTCAGGCCCGGCCGTTTCGGGTGAGCACGAAGCCCAGCGGGGTGACCCCGGCGGCGCGCAGCCGCTCCACCAGGCGTCGCAGGTCGCTCTGCCGGGTGCGGTCCCGCTCGACGATCACCACCGCGCCGCCCTGCCGGGCGACGGCGACGCCGCGCTCGTCGGACTCCGCGGGCGGGGCGTTGAACAGCACCAGGCCGTGGTCCGCGCCCTGTCGCCAGGTGCCGAACCGGACGCTGCCCACCCCGACGCTCACCTCGTCCGGGTCGACGACCCGACCGTTGTCCGGGCGGGCGGACGACACCCGGGGAATCGTCAGCGTGGCGTCCGCGTCGGTGGACGGGCGGGCGCCGGGCGGATGCGGGGAGGGTCGCCGCGGGGCCGCGGCTTCCCCGCCGGCGGCCGGCGCGGGGCTGCCGGCCGGGCGGGGCTTGGGCACCAGCGGTCGGGACGGATCGATGGGCAGCCGTCCCCGGTCGGCGAGCACCGTGGCGCGCAGCCGTTCGGTGCGCCCGCTGTCGTCGGCGACGAAGACCTCGCGGCCGTCGGCGGCGAGCGCCACCGCGAGCCCGGCGGTGAGCGCGGTGGCGTCCTCCCGGGTGCTGAGCAGCGCCACCCGGGCGGGCGGGCGGACCCGCTCGGCGACCGCCATCGCCACGTACCGGACGTCGGCGTCGACCGCCCGGGGGCTGCCCCGGAACGCCGGCCGACGCACGGTGCCGAGCAGCGGCAGACCGGTGGCGTCCCGGCCGTCGGCGACCGAGCGGACCCTCCGGTCGGCGGACTCCCAGGCGTACGCGAGCACGATGCCGATCAGCGCGCCACCGAGCAGGCCGGCAACCAGGTAGAGCGGCCGGTGCCCGGCGGAGGTGGCAAGCGACTTCTCGGCGGTCTGGGTCACCCAGCCGGGGTTGACGTCGACCGCGGCGATCTCGGTACGGGCGGAGTTGAGCTGGGTGAGCTGGTTGTTGATCCCGGCCAGCTCGGCCACCACCGCGTCGCCGGCAGCGGTGCCCTTGACGGTGCTGGCCCGCTTCTGCAGGGCGGCCTGCTGGGCGGCGACCTTGGTGATGCTGGTGTCGTAGGAGCGCAGCATCTCGGCGCGCTGCTGCTCGTACATCGTGCGTCGCACGTCGAGGTAGGCCTGGGCGGCCAGGTTGGCGCTCTGCACGGCCCGCTGCGCGTCGCCCGCCTGGTAGGTGAAGCGCAGGATCTGCCCACCGGTGGGCACCTCGACCTCAAGCGCGCCACGGACGTCCCGTGGGTGCCCGCCGGCCGCGTCGGCGAGCCGCTGCACGACCTCGGTGCCGGTGGCGATGCCGCTCTCCACGTTCATGTTGACCGCCCGGTCGGCACCCGCACCGCTGGGCGTGAACGCGTCGGTCACCACCGGCCGGACCGCCACCACGGCGTTCGCGGTCACCGCCGCCGGCACCAGCAGCACGTAGCCGAGTGCGGCGAGCAGACCGACCAGGGCCACCGCACCGACCAGCCGCAGCCGGTGCATCGGCACCCGCAGCAGGTCGGTCAGTGTCACCGCGCCGGGGGTCGCGGGGGACGGGCCGCCCGTGGGCCAGGAGCCGGGGGTCGTATCAGTCATGGAACTTCTTCACCGTCTGTTGAGGATTGCCGACGACCACGACGCCGGGTGGGACGTCCGCGCGGACCACCGTCGCCGCGCCCACGACGCTGTCCCGGCCGACCCGCACACCCTTGAGCACCAGGGCGTGCGCACCGACCCACACGTTGTCCTCGAGGACGATCGGGGCGCGGGTGGCCGGGCCGGGCGGTGCGTGCCGTTGCGCGGGCGGCAGGTTGTGGAAGTCGTTGTCGAGCAGTTCACAATCCGACAGGAGGCACCGGTCCCCCACCGTCACCGATGTCCAGGTGCCGATCCAGGTGGCGTTGAGCAGACAGTCGGCGCCGACGCGTACCTCACCGGGGCCCGCGAAGCGGACGAGCTTGTTGATGCGGGTGCGGTCGCCGATGGTCACCCGCACGCCACGGCGCAGCCTGATCCGACCACGGATCTCCACGTCCCGACCGAGCGTCAACCGCCGGTAGCGGACCCTGTACCACCCACGTTTGACCGCGAAGACCAGACGCACGGCGCGTCTCATCCGAATGCCAACGGCGCCGAGCAACGAGCCTCCCCCACGTCACGGGGCCGGTGGCGGTGGTGCCCGCCACCGACCCAACGTGAACAATCTACCGACGCTCCGTTACGAACGCTTGACCATCACTGTACGGAGAAGAACGTCGATGGGGTGGACCAGGACAACTCGGGCGTCGCGGCGCTGATGACCGTCGCCGTCGTGCCATCGACCGCCATGCTCGCCGCGAACGTCGGGTCGAACGGCGCACTGCGCAGGGTGCCGTCGGTGCCACCGTAGACGATCCGACCGCCCACCCAGGCCATGCCACGCACTCCGGACCAGGTCACCCCGGTGGTCGGCAGGACGAACTCGGTGGCGCCGAGATAGTTGCCGTCGATCTCGAAGTAGCGGTAGTAGAGATTGTTGGCCCCGGTGCGGGTGTAGTAGAGCCGGCCATCGAGGAAGAAGGCGCCGGTCAACACCGCCGGGTTGTACCAGTCGTTGTAGCCGGACGCCTCCCACGGCGAACCGATCGCACCGCCGTTGTACAGCGAGACGTCGATCCGACTGCCGGTGGGCGTGCCGGCCACCGTGTGCGCCCAGTAGATCCGGTCGTTCACCCGCCACGTCGCGCCGGCCTCGGTGTAGGCGGGCTGGCTGACCGTGGTCGCGGTGCCCAGCGCGGTGCCGTCGAACGGCACCTTCGCCACCGTGCCCGGGCCGGTGTTCAGGTAGAGGTTGCCGGTGGTGGCCGTGGGCGGGTTCATCGGGGCGAAGGTACGTCCGCCGGCAAGCGGGAACATGCCGAGCCGGCCGTGGTACTCCTCGCCCATGCCGTCGGAGTTGTGCCCGAAGTAGAGGCCGTCCGAGCCACGCCAGAGCACCGGCACCGCCGAGCCCCAACTGCTGGTGCCCGCGGGCATCGAGGCGCCGCCGCTGCGGCGCGGATTCCAGTTGACCGGCATCCCGGTGGCCGGGGTGACGGCGGCGATACCGAGCCGGTCCACCGCACCCGGGCCGGCGACGTCGCTGGCGTTCGGGTTGTTCATCCAGCGGAAGTGACCGCCCAGATAGATCACGTTGTCCGCCACCTCGACCGAGGTGATGGTGTCGTTGCCGGTGAAGTCGGCCCAGGTGGCCACGAGGCCGCTGCCCCGCGCCCCGGTCTCGAACCGGACCAGGACGTCGCAGTACGCGGTTGGCCAGCCACCGCCGCCGTTGCTGCCGACGACGAACCAGCTGCCGTCCTCGCCAAACTTCACGTCCTGCACGTAGTGCACGAAGGTCGTCGGCGACGCGCAGGGCGAGGCGTACTTCTCGGTGCTCCAGTCGTGCAGGGTGGGCGTCGCGGAGACGTCCACGAGCGCGATCTGGTTACGCGCCAGGCCGTTGACGAGCGTGAAGTTGCCACCGACGACGAGCGTGTTGCCGTCCGGTGCGACGTCGAGGGTCCAGACGTACGACGTGGTGCCGTGCCGCCCCACGGTGGCGTCGATGACGAAGCTCGGGTCGATCGCGCCGGTGGTCGCGTTGAGCCGGCCGAGACCGACGTGTGCGGTGCCGTTGAGCCAGTTGAAGGCGCCGGCCACGTACAACCAGTTGCCGTGCAGCGCCAGGTCACGGACCGTGCCGCCGTCGGAACGGCCCACCCAGCTGTCGATGATCGCGCCGGTGGCCGGGTCGAGTGCGACCAGGTTCCTGCGGGAGACCCCGTTGACGTTCTTGAAGCTGCCGCCGGCGATCAGCGTGCCGCCGGGACCGGCGACGAGCGTGTTGACCGCGCCGTCGAGCACCGGCAGGAACGTGGTGGACATGGTGCCGGTGATCCGGTCGTACGCGAAGAGGTAGCGCTGCACGACCCACGCGGAGCTGGCGGTCTGCCGGATCTGGGTGAAGCTGCCGCCGACGAAGACCGTGTTGCCCACCTGGGCGAAAGCGCGGGTCTCACCGTCTCGCGCGTGCGGAGTCACATCGGCGGGGTTGGCCGACACCAGGGTCGCCGTCGTCGGGACCGGCACGACCGCGGCCGACGCGGTGGTGGGTACGCCTAGAACTGCGGCGACGATCGCCAACGCGACCATCCCCGCCCTGGTACGACGTCGTCCTGCGAAACGCCACAAGTGCGAGAGTTTGGGCACGCTGCGCCTCCAAGATGGATGAGAACCCGAGGTAGCGTGCCTCGTCCAGCTTGGTCAACGAAATCCGCCGATTGGGCGGTGCATGAATCCGCTAGCCGACAGAACGCCGGCGGATCGGATGTCCGACCCCCGCCGCACGGCGTTCTGTCTGGCGTGCGTCAGTCGTCAGCGGCTCCCCCCGGTAGGCTGCCGCAGGTACGGGTCCTGCCCCGCCTTCGCGAAGCCGGCCACCGCCGCGGCGTCGTGGTTCATCGTCATGTCGCAGGTCGCCGTGCGGCTGGTCATGCCCGCCGAGTTGAAGTAGATGGCGGCCTTGATCTTCGGGTGTTCCTTCAGCGCGGCCGGGAACTCCTGGAACCAGCGCTGCTTGGCGCCCAGGTCGGCGGCGTTGAAGTTGGTGCCGAACTCGGCGAGCATCCGGGGCTTGCCGGCGCCGATGCCGCTGTCGTCCAACCAGTCGTAGAAGCCACCCACGGTCGTGCTCGGGCTCTTCCACACCGTGCTGCCGTTGCAGACGTGGAAGTTGTACGGGTCGTAGGCGACCCAGTCGACGTAGCGGTCACCGGGGTACAGGCCGGCGTAGCGGGAGTAGTGGCCGGACCAGCCCATCATCGTCCAGACCCAGACCGCGTTGGTCGCGCCGGCCTTGGCGAACCGCTCGTAGACGTAGCGCCAGGCACGGACGAAGTCGGCGTCGCTGCCCTTGTTCGGCTCGTCCTCCGGCTCGTGGTCGAAGCCCATGAAGACCGGCACGCCCGCCGCGCGGATGCGGCCCGCCACCGCGTCGATCGTCGCGTCCTGCCGACCACCGTAGACATCCGACCACTTCAGGGTGGTGCCGGCGGAGAAGTCCCGGGACTCCCAGGCGAAGAACATCAACCGGCCCTCACGCATCTGCTGCGTCTCGTACGCGTCCGGGAAGGCACCGTTGCTGCCGGCGTTGGAGAAGTCGTGGTAGCGGTGCACGATGTCGAACTTGCGCCCGACCTGCGCCTCCACATTGGTGACGGCCTTGCCGTGGTCCCAGCCACCGCCCGCCCCCGCCGGCGAGTACATGCCCCACCAGGCGCCGCAGGACGGCACGAGCTTGTCCGACACGGACCCACACCGACCGGACGGCAGGGTACCGCTAGCACTCGGCGTCGCCGTCCGGCTCGGAGCGATGGTGGCCGACGGCTTCGGCGCGGCGGTGGTCGGCGCGGCGCTCGGCGGCGGCGCGGGTTTGGTGGTCGTCACCGGCGACGGCCGGCTGCCGATGTCGTAGCTGATCAGCAGGTTGGGACGCAGGTCCGCGTTACGGTTGTCGGCCGACGCCCAGTAGACCCGACTCTCCAGGCCGCTCTGGGCCAGCGCGACAGTCCAGGTGCCGTTGCCGGTGACCAGCTTGGAGACGTCCCACTCGTTGAAGCCCTTGGACACACCGGACACGCTGTCCAGTACGGCACCGGCCGTCGCCAGCGGCGGCCGTGATTCGCGGGCGCTCAGCGGTGAGGCGTGCGCCGTCACCGTGGCGGGAAACTGCTGCCAGGCGTGCACCCGCAACGTCGCCCGGACGTTGACCGCGGCGGCCGGCACGGTGGTCACCGCGAACTCGATCACCGCCTCGCGGCCACCACGCGGATTGCCGTCGCAGCGCGTCGGGCAGGTCGCCAACGTCGTCTTGGTCGCGTTGTCGCCGTCCTGCGTCACCGCGGTCGCGGTGGTGTCGGCCGCCGCCCGGATCGACAGGTCGTCGCTGGCCAAGATCGGCATCATGGTCGCCACGATGCCGGCCACCACCGATCCGCCGACCACGCCGATGGCGATCGCCTTGCGCCGGGGTCCGGAGCGGAACCGGGTGATGCGGTGCAGTCCGTGCCTGGTCAAGGAAACTCCCTGTGTCTGCGGCCGTAACGGTGAGCAGCGTATCCATGAGCAGGGCACAACGCAGAGAGGACAGTTTCCCGTAAGCGCGTCTTAACCGTCAGCTAAAGAACGCCGCCACTGGTCGCCCGTCGCATCGCTTCCCGCATCGGCTCGACCGGCGCGGTCACGCCGGTGAACTGCTCGAACTGCCCGACCGCCTGGGCCAGCAGGAGGTCCAGACCGGACACCACCCGCAGGCCGGCCGCGGCGGCGGAGGCGGCCAGCGGGGTGGGCCACGGATCGTAGAGCGCGTCGAAGAACACCGCGCCCGACCGCCAGGCCACCGCGTCGGCCAACGGGTCGGCGACTCCCTTCGGCACGGTGGAGACCGCCACGTCGGCGGCGGCGAGGTGTTGGCGGGCGTCGGCCCAGTCGGCGGGGACCAGCTTGACGCCGAGCGCGTCGGCCACCGGCCGTAGCTCGTCGACCGCCGCCGCCCGACGGGCCACCACGGTGACCGAGGTGCCGGCCAGCCGCGCGGCGGCGGCCAGCGCGGCGCGGGCCGTGCCACCCGCGCCGAGCACCGTCACGGCGGCACCGGGAGGCACCCCAGCGTCGGTGAGCACCTGGACCATGCCGGCGACGTCGGTGTTGTCCGCGTACCAGGAGCCACCCGGACGGCGTACCAACGTGTTGGCCGCACCGACGGCGACGGCGACCGGCGACGCGGTGTCGGCCACAGCGAGCGCCGCCTCCTTGCCCGGCATGGTCACCGACAGACCGGCCCACTCCGGGCCCAGGCCGGCGACCAGATCCGGCAGCTCCGCGGCCCCGCACTCGATCCGGGTGTACGACCACCCGGTCAGCCCGGCGGCGGCGTACCCGGCGTTGTGGATCACCGGGGAGAGGGAGTGCGTGATCGGCTTGCCCAGCACCGCGGCCCTACGGGTCGACACGCCCACCGCCGGTTGTCGTCACTCCCTGCCCTCTCGCGTGTGCGCCGGATCGGATGCCGTCAGATGATGCCGGCCTCCCGGGCCTTGGCCTCGTTGCGCTGGTGCTGCTCGTACGTCTCGGCGAACGCCGAGTGGCCCTGCTTGTCGATCGCCACGAAGTAGAGCCACTTGCCTGGCGGCGGGTCCATCGCCCCGACCAGGGCCTGCTTGCCGGGGCTGTTGATCGGGGTCGGGATCATTCCCGGCAGCTTGCGGTTGTACGGGTTCTTCGGGTCGTCCATCTCGGCCGCCGTCATCTGCTTGGACGACTTGGTCGGCTTGCCGATCGACTCCAGGTAGTAGTTGACCGTGACGTCCATCTCCAGGCAGTTGCAGAAGAACTCGCCGTACACCCGGTTGTAGGCGACCCGGGCGACCTTGCCCAGGTCGTCGGCGTTGCCCGCCTCGGCCTGGGCCAGCGACGCCACGATCAGCGCCTCGTACGGGCTGACCTTGCGCTTCTCCTGCACCGTGTCGGCGAACTTCATCTCACCGGTCACCGAGAGGAAGCGGTTCACCATCAGCTTGAGGATGCTCTCGGCGGTGGACTTCGGCGGGATCTCGTAGGTGTCCGGAAAGAGGAAGCCCTCGACGGACTTGACGACCTTCTTGCCGTCGTCGCGCTTGAACCACCAGTCCGGGACGCCGAGCGCCTCCGGGTCCTTCGCGGCGGTCTGGAAGTCCTTCACCGGGATCTTGGTCTTGTCGGACAGCAGCTTGTAGATGTTCAGGCTGGTGCGACCCTCGGGGATCGTCAACCCGTTGACGATCTTGTTCTTCAGGTCGAGCATCGCGGTCACGGCGCTGGCGCCGCTCATCTGTTTACGCAGCTTGTACGTGCCCGGCTGGATGTTCTTGCTGCGGGAGTTGGCCTCGGCCGCCTCGATGAACGCCTTCTGACTCTTCACCACGTCGGCCGTGACGAGGGCGTCGGCCATGTCGGCCAGCAGCGCGCCGTTCTTGATCTCGACGGTGATCTCACCGGAACCGGCACCGTCGTAGTCGGGGGTGACGAAGTAGTTCTGGATGCGGTCGAAGCCGTAGTAGGCACCACCGCCGATGGCACCCAGCAGGACCAGGGCCATCAGCAGTGCCAGGAACGTCTTGCCCCGGCCACCGCCGGACCCGCCGTTGCGCTTGCGGAAGCTGCGCCGGTGCCGGCCCTTCTCCCCCCGCTCCGCCTCGTCGAACCCAAGGTCCAGATCGTCGATCATTACTGCCGCCTCCGCTGCGCGTCCAGCCAGCTCTGCAGGATCTCCACTGCGGCCGCCTGGTCGACAACCGCACGTTGACGTTTACCTCGGACGCCACGCTCGGCAAGCCTACGAGAGGCGACCACGGTCGACATCCTCTCGTCGGTGAGCGTTACCGGAACGGGCGCTATCACATCGACCAGTCGGTCAGCGTACGCCTTCACGTGGACAGCCGCCGGGCCGTGCTTACCGGCGAGATTGACCGGAAGGCCGACGACGACCCCCACGGCCTCGTGCTCGGCCACCAGGGCGGCCAGCTCGGCGAGATCGCTGGGCACCGCATCCGGCGCGGCCGTGAGGTCCCGGGCCAGGGTGACTAGTGGCGTGGCCAGGATTCCGTCCGGGTCGGAGCGGGAGATTCCCACCCGCACCTGACCGACGTCCACCCCGATCCGCACACCACGTGTCAATTCAGACACCGACTGTCACCACCGAGACCGAACGAGCCAGGGCGGACCAGCTGGTCCGCCCTGGCCGACAATGCTCGTCCATCACGCCTCGGAGATCGCCTTCTCGACGGTGAGCAGCAGGGTCGGCGCCTCGGCCGCGGGCAGGCCACCGCCCTGGGCCAGGTCGGGACTGCCACCACCACGCCCGGAGAACGCCGCCTTCACCAGGTCCGACGCGGCCAGACCCCGGCTGCGCGCGGTCGCGTTGACCGCCACCACCAGGGACGCCTTGCCGTTCGACCGGGCCGCCACCGCGACCACCGCCGGCCGCGCCGGGTCGATCTTGCCCCGGATCTCCTGGGCGAGGGTCCGCACGTCGTTACCGGCCGCGCCCTCCGGCGCCTCGGTGCCCACGTACGCGACCCCGCGCACATCCTTGGCCTGCGCCGCGAGCGCCGACGCCCCGCCCAGCACCAGCTGGGCGCGCAGCTTCTCCAGCTCCTTCTCCGCGTCCCGGAGCTGGGTGACGGTCTGCTCCACCCGGTCGGCGACCTGGTCGTTGGGCACCCGGTACAGCTCGGCCAGCCGGGAGACCAGCAGGTGCTCCTTGGCCAGGAAGCCGAAGGCGTCCATGCCGACAAGCGCCTCGACCCGGCGGACACCGGAACCGATCGACGACTCGGAGAGGATCTTCACGAGGCCGAGCTGGGCCGAGCGGGCCACGTGCGTGCCGCCGCACAGCTCCCGGGCGTAGTCGCCCACCTCGACGACCCGCACCTCCTCGCCGTACTTCTCGCCGAAGAGCGCCATCGCGCCGATCCGCCGCGCCTCGTCCAGCGAGGTGATGAAGGCGTGCACCTCCAGGTCGGCCAGCAGCACCTCGTTGACCTGCTGCTCCACGTCACGCAGGACGCTCGGCGACACCCCGGTCGGGGTGTTGAAGTCGAACCGGAGCCGGCCGGGCGCGTTCAGCGAACCCGCCTGCGTGGCCGACTCACCGAGGAAGTTCCGCATGGTCTGGTGCACCAGGTGGGTGGCGGTGTGCGACCGGGAGATCGCTCGCCGCCGCGTCGTGTCGATCTCGGCGTAACCCGCCTCGCCGGCACGCACCTCACCCCGGATCACCCGGGCCCGGTGCACGATCAGGCCGGGCACCGGCTGCTGCACGTCGAGCACCTCGACCTGCCCGCCAGCAACGGTGATCATGCCCTGGTCGGGCTGCTGCCCACCACCCTCGGCGTAGAACGGGGTCGTGTCGAGCACCAGCTCGATGGTGTCGCCCTCGGTCGCCGCCTGCCGTGGGCCGTCCGCGCCGAGCAACGCCCGCACCGTCGACTCGCGGGCCACCTCGCTGTACCCGGTGAACGTCACCGGGCCACCCGCGTCGAGCACCGACCGGTACGCCGACAGGTCGGTGTGCCCCGTCTTGCGCGCCTGCGCGTCCGCCTTCGCCCGGGTGCGCTGGTCGGCCATCAGCCGGCGGAAACCCTCGTCGTCGACGGTGAGGCCCTGCTCGGCGGCGATCTCCAGGGTCAGGTCGATCGGGAAGCCGTACGTGTCGTGCAGCTGGAACGCCTTCGCCCCGGACAGCGCGGAGCCGCCCGCCGTGCGGGTCTCGGCGATCGCGGTGTCCAGGATCGTCGTGCCGGCACGCAGGGTGGACAGGAACGCCTCCTCCTCCGCGTACGCGTAGTCCGCGATCCGGTCGAAGTCGGTCGCCAGCTCCGGGTACGACGGGGACATGCAGTCCCGGGCCACCGGCAGCAGCTCGGGCAGCGCCCGGTCCTGCCAGCCGAGCAGCCGAATCGACCGGATCGCCCGGCGCATGATGCGGCGCAGCACGTAGCCGCGACCCTCGTTGGACGGCGTCACACCGTCGCCGATCAGCATCAGCGCGGTCCGCACGTGGTCGGCGATCACCCGCAGCCGCACGTCGTCCGGGTGCGACTCGCTGGCCACGTGGCCGGAGTGCGCGCCGTACCGCTTACCGGTCAGCTCCGCCGCCCGCGCCAGGATCGGCCGAACCTCGTCGATCTCGTACAGGTTGTCGACGCCCTGCAGGATCGAGGCCATCCGCTCCAGGCCCATGCCGGTGTCGATGTTCTTCGCCGGCAGATCACCCAGGATCGGGTAGTCGTCCTTCGTCGTGCCCGGACCCCGCTCGAACTGCATGAAGACGAGGTTCCAGAACTCCATGTAGCGGTCCTCGTCGACCGCCGGGCCGCCCTCGCGGCCATACTCCGGGCCCCGGTCGTAGAACAGCTCGGAGCACGGACCGCACGGCCCGGGAATGCCCATCGACCAGAAGTTGTCCGCCTTGCCCCGGCGCACGATCCGCTCGGCCGGCACGCCCACCGACCGCCAGATCTCGTACGCTTCGTCGTCGTCCAGGTACACCGTCGGCCAGACCCGCTCCGGGTCCAGCCCGAACCCGCCGTCGGCCTGCGACTTGGTGACCAGGTCCCAGGCGAGCGGAATCGCGCCCGCCTTGAAGTAGTCACCGAAGGAGAAGTTGCCGTTCATCTGGAAGAACGTGCCGTGCCGGCTGGTCTTGCCGACCTCGTCGATGTCCGGCGTACGGATGCACTTCTGCACGCTGACCGCCCGCTGGTACGCGGGAGTCTGCTGACCGAGGAAGTACGGAACGAACTGCACCATGCCGGCGTTGACGAACAGCAGGTTCGGGTCGCTGATGGCGGGCAGCGGAGCGGACGGCACCACGGTGTGGCCATTCGCCTCGAAGTGCGCGAGGTACCGCCGCTTGATCTCCGCCGTCTTCATCGCTGGTGTTCCTCCGGAAAGATTTCTCGATCGCCGATGCGCGGGTCTTCCCGCAGGTCGGCGAACTGATCGTCGAACGCCTCGCCCTGGGCGAACGCGTGGTGGATCTCCTGCTCGCGTTCGGCCATCCCGACCCGGACGTCCTCCACGAAACTACGCAGCGACTCGACGAGCCCGCCAGCGGATTCCGTCAGCGAGCTGGCGATGCCGGCCGGCGTGTACGCCTGGGCGGTCCGGGTCGCCTTGCGGACCACGATGACACCGACGGCCACGCCGATGCCGAGCCAGAACAAGCGCCTCATGTCTCGCTACCTCCTGGTACGCCGGCCGGTCAGCTGTTGCCGCGCCGCGCGGCCCGTCGCTGCTGCTTGATGGTGTCGCGGACCTCGCGCTCGGTCTCGGCGTGCCGGCGACCGGCGGCGGCCTTGCGCACGCCGTAGCCGAACGCGGCGACCTTCACCAGCGGGTTCGCGGCCGCGGCGGAGACCACGGTGGCCAGGTTGGCGACGTTCGCGGTGACGTTCTGCGCGTGGCTGGTCATCGTGTCGACCTTCGCCAGCTGGAGGTTCACGCCGTCGAGCGAGGTCTGCACCTGCTCCAGCGCGGTGTTGACGTTCTTCACCGTGGTGTTCACGTCACCGAGCAGCGGCCCGGTCCGATCGTTCAGGTCGTTGATCATCCGGGTGGTGGCGTCCACCGTGTGCCGCAGCCGCAGGATGGGCAGCGTCAGGATGAGCACCAGCACCGCGAACGCGCTCGCCGCGATCAGCGCCGCGATGGCTGCAATGTCGCCCACGCCTGTCCTCCTCAAGCAGAGTTCCGCAGGACCCGACGTCCTCGGAACGCAGAACCATGGCACCCGTGCCGGCCGCCGAGCCGTCGGCGGTCACCGGTGGCGGGCGAGCCCGCCAGCCCCAGACCCTACCGTCCGTGATGGAGACCGGCTCACGACGGTGAGGGTGTCAGCTCGCCCAGCGGGTCCCCGCTGACCGTCGGGAACGGGTCCTCTCCGGTCAGTGACGGGTCGGTGGTCGGCTGCGGCCTGGTCCGCTCGTCGTCGATCGCGTTGCGTACCTTCACCGACACCAACGAGCCGGTGCACTCCGTCGCAGCGGCCGACGGTTCGGTGGACGGCACGACGGCCGGCTCACCGTCGACCGGCGGCGGTACGCAGGTCGGCTCGCGGACCCACAGGTCGAGGGTCAACTCGTCGCGACGCCAGCAGGTGTAGCTGCCCTTCGTCTTCTGCTCCGGGCAGCGGTTCACCTTCCACGGCTGCCAGCCGTCCTGGCGCAGCGCGTCCTCGTAGACCTGCGCCGTGTCCTGTGGCGACTTCTCCGAGGTGACGGTGCGCTCCCGCAGCCGGCAGTCGAGCAGGCACCACCGGCTGCCACTGACGTCGTCGACCGTCTTCGCGGCGGCCCAGCCGGGCACGTTGAGTTGATCCAGGTTGTCGAAGACCGGGTCACGGCTCAGCGTGCGGATGCCGAAGAAGAGCGGCACCGCGCCGAGCAGCACGACGCTGACCAGCACCAGCACCGCCGCCCGGAGGCGACGGCGTTCGCGCGACTGCCGGCGTACCTCGGATCGGGCACCGGGCGCGTCGTCGGGCGTGTCCTGCCCAGCCGAGCGCAGCGCGGGCCCGCCGGACGGCTCCGGTGTCGGGTGGTCCACCGGGCCGGACGGGAGCGGCACGGCGGCGGCGACACGGGCCACACCGACGGGCTCGCCGGAGCGGCCGGGCGGTGGCACCGGGGCGACGCCGCTCGGCTCGGCGCGGCCGGGCTCCCGGTGCGGAGGCTGGGCACGCCCGGCGGCACGGTCGGCGGGGGTGGCTCGTCCGGACGCGGCGCCACCACGCGCCGGGGAACCGGGACCGGCACCCGGCTCACCGTGGGTCCGATCGTCGGCGAGGGGCGGTTGCGCGCCGCCGGGTGGCCGGACGGCGGCACGAGCCGGACCATCCGGACGCGAACGCGGCGGGCCGTCCACACCCGCTGCGGCGGCGGCACGAACCGGGCCGTCCACGCCGGCGGCACGAGCCGTACCGTCCGGACGGGCGGCGCCCCGGGGGGCCGCCTCGGCACCCGGGGCGGGGCGGGGCGGACCGTCGGCGCCACGGCGCCCGGCGTCCGGGACCGGTGCGCCGGCCGGGACGGGTCGGGCCCGGCCGGGCGGGGCGGGGCGGGCGGCGCCCCGAACCGGAGCGGCGGGATCGGCGCCGGGCGCGGGTCGTCCGCCGGCGTAGGGGCCGTCGCCGCGGTCGTTCGCCGGCCCGGGTCGACCCGGTCCGTCCGGGCCAGGTTCGGCTGGTGGCCGGCGTCGTCGGCCGGTCGGGTCGGGCGTGGGCGGGGCGTCGGGACCGGGCCCGGCCACCGCACGGGCGCGCCCGCCGGCGGCGTCCCCAACGGGTGCCCCGGCGTCTCGGCCGCGGGCGCGCCCGCCGGTGGGGTCCCCAACGGGTCCCGTGGCGTCTCGGCCGCGGGGGCGCCGATCGCCGGACGTCGGCGGAGGGGGCAGAGCCTGTTCTCCGGTGGTGCTCGGCGCGTCGGGTCGGGCGGCACGGCGACCGGTCGGTGCGTCCGCACCCGGGTCAGCCGGCGGGCCGGCAGGCCGGCGGGCGGCGGTGCGCTCCGCGGCCGGGTCGGGCACGCCGAGGCGACCGGACGCGTGGTCGACGAGCTCGCCGGTGCCGGTGGCCGGTGCCGGACGCCGATCCGTGGCCGGCGGGGTGCCACCGCGGCGGTTGACCACCGGCAGGCCGGGGTCGGTGTGTGGCAGGCGGCCGGCCTGGCGCAGCCAGTCGGCGGGCCGTTCGGGGCGGTCGGTCCGGGCCTCACCGGCGGCCGGCGGCCGGCGCTCGGGCTCAGCGGAGACGGCCCGGCGGCGACCGGTGCCGTCGGCCGGCCCGATGGTGGGCGTGGCACCGCTGTGACCGCCGGAGGCCTCGGGCATCGGCGGCGCGTTGCCCGAGCGGGGCACCGCTACCTCGTCGGGTTCGGCGGCACGGCGGCGTCCGCCGGCTGCCGGACGGGAGCGGTCGGCGGGACGACCGTCGGTGGGCTCCGGGGCTCCCGGGTCGACCGGGCCTGGGCGACGCCGCGCGGTACGCGGGTCGCGGTCGATGGCGGGGTCGGGCCGCAGGCCCTCCGCGGCCGGCGGCACGGCACCGGTCGGTGAGCCGTCCACCCGGGCCGCGCCGGAGGCGACAGGTGGCCCGGCGCCCCGGGTCGGATCGGGTGCCGCCGCGACGCGTCGGCCAGCGGACATTCCGTCGGCCGGCGGCAGTGGACGACCGGGCTCGACGGACTCCGGGCCCGGTCGGCGTCCCGGCGAGCCGGCGTCCGGACGGCGCAGCGGCGGCATCGCGTCCGGGTTCACCCCGGCTGCGGCGGCGTCCGGGCGACGACCCGGCGGAACAGCGGCGTCCGGGCGACGACCCGGCGGAACAGCGGCGTCCGGGCGACGACCCGGCGGAACAGCGGCGTCCGGATGACGACCCGGCGGAACAGCGGCCTCCGGGCGACGACCGGTCGGGGCGCCCGAGGTCGGTGGGCCTGCGGGTGGGCCGGGAGGAGCCGTCGCCGGGCGGGACCGGGCCGGGCCGCCGGGTGCGTCGGCAGCCGGGCGAGGCACGGGCGGGCTGGCCGGGTCGCCGCCAGCCGGGCGGGCAGCGGGCGGTGCCGGCGGTACGGCGGCACGGGCACCGGCTGCCGGCTGCACGCCGCGACGCACGGGCTGGCCCTGGACGGGGGCCGCGGCGCCGGCGACGGGCGGCCGGTCGTCCGGGCGGCGGCCGGTCGGTGGCGAATCCCCCGGCCAGGGGGTGTCGACCGGTCGACGTGCGGCGGTGCCACCGGGGCCGTTCTGGCGCGGGGCAGGCGGCACCGCGGCTTCCGGCGGCATCGCCTGACGCGGCCCGGCCGACTCCGCCGGTGCGCCGTCCGGGCCCAGCTCGCCGCGCTGCTGCTTGGCCGACCGCAGGTCGTCGATCCAGCCGAACTCCTCGCCGGCGACCGGCTCCTCCGGCTCGACCTCGGCCGCCCGGCCTCGACCCCACCGGCGCGTCTTGGCGCTCCGATCGCGCCGCTCGTCCGGGCCCTCGTCCGGGCGGTCCCCACCACGCGATCTCACTGTTGACCCTCTCCTGCGGCGTCAGCGCCGCTGTCCTGCGTCGTGCCGGGGGCGCCCGTGCCCGTCGTCGGGCGACCGACCTCACCGGGTAGCGCCGACGCGGTCCGCGTCGTTACCGGCGGCTCGGCTGTTCCAGTGTCCGGGCGGGCGGCCGGGGCCGGCAGGCCACGCACGATCCGGCGCAGCACCGGCAGCCGGGTGGCCACCGACCGTTCCGCGCCGTGCGGGCTGGGCTGGTAGTAGTCGGTGCCCACCAGGTCGTCCGGGACGTACTGCTGGGTGACCACGCCGCGCTGGTCGTCGTGCGGGTAGCGGTAGCCGGTGCCGTGGCCCAGCCCGCGGGCACCGGCGTAGTGCGCGTCGCGCAGCCCGCGCGGCACCGGGCCACCGCGGCCGGCCCGGACGTCGGCGATGGCGGCACCGATGGCGGTGGTGGCCGAGTTCGACTTGGGTGCGGTGGCCAGGTGGATCACCGCCTGGGCCAGGTTGAGCTGCGCTTCGGGCAGCCCGACGTACTCGACGGCGTGGGCGGCGGCGGTGGCGACGCTCAGCGCGCCGGGGTCGGCCATGCCCACGTCCTCGCTGGCGAAGATGACCAGGCGGCGCGCGATGAACCGGGCGTCCTCGCCGGCGACCAGCATGCGGGCCAGCCAGTGCACCGCGGCGTCCACGTCCGAGCCGCGCATGCTCTTGATGAAGGCGCTGACCACGTCGTAGTGGGCGTCGCCGTCGCGGTCGTAGCGCACCGCCGCGACGTCGACGGCCTGCTCGGCGGTGGCGAGGTCGATCCGCCCGGTGCCCAGCGCCGTGGCCGAGGCCGCCGCCGCCTCCAGTGCGGTGAGTGCCTTACGGACGTCACCGGAGGCGAGCCGGACCAGGTGGTCCTCGGCTTCGGTGGTCAAAGTGAGCACGTCGTCCAGGCCGCGCTTGTCGGCGACCGCGCGGCGCAGCAGGCCCCGCACCGCCTCGTCGTCGAGCGGTTGCAGGGTGAGCAGCACGCACCGCGACAACAGCGGCGAGATGACCGAGAAGTACGGATTTTCGGTGGTCGCCGCCAGCAACGTGACGGTGCGGTCCTCGACGGCGGCGAGCAGCGAGTCCTGTTGGGTCTTGCTGAACCGGTGCACCTCGTCGATGAAGAGCACGGTCTGCGGGCCACCCGAACGGCGCTGGCGGCGGGCCGCCTCGATCACCGCCCGCACGTCCTTGACGCCGGCGGAGAGCGCCGACATGGCGACGAAACGGCGGTCGGTCGCCCCGGCCACCAGGTGCGCGATGGTGGTCTTGCCGCTGCCCGGCGGACCCCAGAGGATCACCGACATCGGGGCGCCGCCGGAGACCAGTTGCCGCAGCGGGGCGCCGGGGGCGAGCAGGTGGTCCTGCCCGACCAACTCGTCGAGGGTCACCGGGCGCATCCGGACGGGCAGGGGCGAATCGTCGGCCACCGCGGTGAAGCCGTCGACACCGGCGGGACCGTCGGGCGCGCTGCGCGACCCGGCGGGTTCACCGAGGGAGAAGAGGGCGTCGGACTCCATCACGAAGACAGTACCGGGCCGGGCCCACGAGGCCGGAATCGCGCCGTGGGCCCGCCACCGGTGATCGGTTCCGGTCAGCCACGACCCGGGCGCCGGCCGCGGTACCAGCGGCCGCCGCCACCGCCGCCACCGCTGCGCGGGCCGCTGCCCACGCCGCCCAGGTAGAGCGCGAGCAGGAACAGGCCGAGGAGCACGAGGGTGTTCCAGTTGAACAGGTCGGGCGCTCCGAAGTCGGTGTCGAGCAGGTCGATAAGCAGGGCGAAGCCAAAAACGATGGCCGCGAGAATGGCGAGCATGTCGGTCCTCCGGTGGGGGTTCCCAGTACGTCGGCGCGTGATGTACCCAATCGGTCGACTCGCCAATCTCCACGGTGGATCTGGTTGCGTCGGAGCTGCCCGACGCGGGCGTCGTACCCCCGGCTTCTAGGCTGGTGAGCATGCTCCTCGACGACCAGGTGCTCCAGGACCGGGCCGCCATCCTGGATGCCGCCGGCCACCACCCGTTCGCCCGCCACGCGCTCGGGCCGGCGTTACCGGCGACGGGATACCAGCGCGAGGGCGCGGTGCTGTGGTTGGTGCCGACCAGGCACGGGCCGACCGGCTGCGCGATCGGCCCGGCCGGACCGGCTCTCGACATCTGTGTCGCGCTCGCCGACAGCGGGAGGCTGCGCCCCGGGCACCGACTGCATCTGCCCCGGCACGATCGCGCTCCGCTGACCGGCCGGCTGGCGGTGGCCGAGCACCACCACTGGGACTTCCACTGGACCGACGCGCCACCACCGGCGCAGCCGGACGAGCAGCCGGTCGTCCGCCTCACCGACGCCGACACCCCGGCGCTGGAGGCGCTCGTCGACGAGGCGTTCCCCAGCACCACCTCCCGCCCCGGCGACCCGCGGGTGATCGACTGGTACGGCATTCGGGCCGGCGGCCGACTGGTGGCGTGCGGCGCGGACCGCAGCCAGAGCGACGTCGGCTTCATCGCCGGCCTGACCGTGGCCCCCGACCTACGGGGTCGGGGTCTGGGTGCGTCGCTGACCGCCGGGATGACCCGGGCGCTGCTGGCCCGCCACGACACCGTGGCGCTCGGCGTCTACACGCACAACGTCGGTGCGGTACGGCTCTACCGTCGGCTCGGCTTCACCAACACCCTGCCGCTCAGCACGGTTCGCCTCGGGTGAACCGGAGCGGGGCCCCTCGCGCACGAGGGGCCCCGCTCAACGGTCGGTTGCGGGCACCGGCACCGCGATGGGCTCGTCGGCGGGGGCAGCCCGACGGCCGGCCAGCCAGGCGGGCAGGTAGAGCGGTGCGGCGACGGCGAGCACCACCGCACCGACCACCATCGCGGTGCTGACGCTGGCGGCGGCGGCGATCGCGGTCAGGACCACCCCGCCGAGGGCCGCGCCCGGTTGCGCCATCATCGAGTTCAACGAGAGCACGCTGGTCCGGTACGGGCCGTCGACCTGCCGGTGCAACAGGCCACTGTGCAGCGGGTTCGACGCGCCGTGCACGGCGTAGCAGGCCAGGTAGGCCACCAGCACCCCGACCGGTCCGGCGAACAGGCCCATCCCGACCACTGTCACACCCTGCAGGATGCGCAGCAGGGCCGCGCCCGGAGCCGCACCCATCCAGCGCAGCAGCAGGGGGGTCAGTGCCGCGCCGGCGGCCGAGGCGAGCCAGGCGGCCGAACTGGCCGGCCCGAGCAGCGCGGCGGCCCGTTCCGGGTTGCCGATCACCTCGGCGAGCCGAACCGGCAGCAACGACTCAAAGGTGATCATGCCGAAGCCCCAGAACAGCTCCACCAACACCAGGGCCAGCAGCACCCGGGAACGGCGCAGCAGCCCGACCGCCTGGCCGATCATCCGAGGCGCCTGGACCACCGAGGCCCGCACCGCCGCGAACCCGGTGGCCGGCCGGTGCTCGACCAGCAGGACGACCAGCGCGACGAGCGCCACCGCCTGCGCGACGATCGCGGCCAGCACGGGCACGGTGAGCGCGCTCACCGGCCCGATCGGACCCAGTGCGACCAGGCCACCGCTGAGCAGCGCACCGCCGCCGATGGCCCCGCCGCTGACGGTGCCCGCGTGCCCGAGGCCGCGTTCGTACTCGGCCTCCGGGTCGACGGCCAGAGTGGCGTCGACGTACCAGGACTCCAGCGGGCCGCTGTCCAGTGCCCGGTAGACCCCCTGCACCGCATAGACCAGGAAGAACACCCAGAACGAGTCGGCCACCGCGAACAGCGTCAGCGAGACGAGACTGAGCGCCCCGGCGACGACAAGCACCGGCCGGCGGCCGAGGGCATCGGCGAGGCCGCCGGTGGGCAACTCCAGCGCGAGCACCAGCAACCCCTGCGCGCTGAAGGCCAAGCCGATCTGCGGCAGTGACAGGCCACGCTCCTGCATCAGCAGGATCATGATCGGGATCATCAGACCCGTGGGCAGCCAACGCAGGCCGTAGAGCGTGAGGTAACGACGCCGAACCTGGCGTACGGTCAGCGCGCTCACGACGCCTCCTCAGTTCGCGACTGCGGGGCTCGCAACCCCGGCGCACTCCTCGCGCTCACGACGCCTCCCTAGTTCGCGACTGCGGGGCTCGCAACCCCGGCGCACTCCTCGCGCTCACGACGCCTCCTTAGTTCGCGACTGCGGGGCTCGCAACCCCGGCTCACTCCTCGCGCTCACCAGCGCTCGTCCAGGCGGGGGAAGCCGGCCAGGAACACGTGCACGGGCTTCGCGTCCGATGCCTCGGTGACGGCCTCGTCGCGGTAGCGCATCAGCACCGCCCACAGGTCCCCACTGAGAGCCCGCAGCCGAGCCGGGTCCAGCGGCAGCACCAGGTCGCTCATGCCGACGGCGTCCCGCCAGGCCCGGGACTGGTGGTGCTCGACGGCCATCCACCGCTCGGCCAACTCGGCCATCAGCCGCACCTGGTCGGTCTGGATCCACTGCACGGCGGCACGGGCGTCCGGATCGTCGTCGAAGTCGGTGGGTTCGAAGTGACTCACGTCGTGCGCGGCCTGCCACCAGCGCTGCCGGCCGGTGCCCCGGTCAGCATCCTCGGACACGAGCCCCACCTCGGCGAGTTGCCGCAGGTGATAGCTGGTCGCGCCGGTGTTGGTGCCCAACTTCTCGGCCAGGGCGGTCGCGGTGGCCGGCCCGTCGATGCGCAGCGAGCCGAGCAGCCGCATCCGCAGCGGGTGGGCCAACACGCGGACCTGCCGGCCGTCCAGATCGACGCGCCGTTGCTCGCCGCGGCCGTCGGGTGGCGGGTTCTCCATGTATGCACACTATCTCTGCACACTTGTTGTGCACAAGAGTTATGCACAATAGGCGTGCACATGCCGAGAGAAGAAGATCGGGTGCTCAGCGAGCCAGGAGTTCGCGCACCCCGCGCAGTCGGGTGCGCAGCAGGCCGGCCGCGCGGGAGCTGTCCAGGCGTACGTCAAGGGGGCGGGACAGGCCGACGGCGGCGCCGGTGGTGGTCCGGAGCCCGGCCGGGTCCAGGCCGAACCGCTCGGCGACGAGGAGACCCAGGTCGGCCCGGCTGACGGCGTCGGGGCCGGCCACGTTGAGCAGACCGGCGTACGGCGAGGTGACCAACTCCAGCACGGCGTCGGCCAGGTCGCTGACGTCGATCGGGCACCGGAACTCGTCGGTGAACAGCGCCGCCCGGCCGGCGAGCGCGTCCCGGCAGAGTTGGATCTGCTTGCTGCCCTCCCCCAGGATCAGCGAGGTACGCACCAGGGCCGCGCCGGGGTCGATCGCCCGCACGGCGGTCTCGGCCGCGGCCTTCGCGGCACCGTACGCGTGCACCGGTGTGGGCGGGTCGTCGTCGGCGTACGGGGTGGGACGGCCGGCGTGCAGCGCGTCACTGGACACGTGCACGAGTCGGGCACCGGTTTCGGCGGCGGCGACCGCCACGTTCGCGGCCCCGTCGGCGGTGACCGCCCAGTCGTCGTACCGATAGGGGGTCCCGATCACGGCGTCCGGCCGCACCTCGGCGACCAGCGCGCGCACGGCGGCCCGGTCGGTCACGTCCAGCCGACGCGCCGCGACCCCCGGCACCGGGATCGCGCCGGAGTGGAAGGTCCCCACCACCGCGAACCCGCGGCGAACCCCCCGCCGACAGACCTCCCGCCCCAGTAGCCCACTACCACCGACAACAAGCACCCGCACGCCAGCCCACTCCCCCACCTAGGTCGATCATGAGGTTAACGAGCCACACGCGGTCACGTGGGGCCCGTCAACCTCATGATCAACGAGACAGGGGGTCAGACCGGGTCGGAGACCGGGGCGGCCGGGCCGGCCGTGCCCGTGTGGGCGGTGGCCGGGGGCTTGGGCTTGGCGTCGATGCCGGCCTCGGTGCGCTGCTGGGTCGTGATCGGGGTGGGAGCGCCGGTCAGCGGGTCGAACCCGCCACGGGTCTTCGGGAACGCGATGACCTCACGGATCGAGTCGGCGCCGGCGAGCAGCATGCACACCCGGTCCCAGCCGAAGGCGATGCCGCCGTGCGGCGGGGCGCCGTACTTGAACGCCTCCAGCAGGAAGCCGAACTTGTCCTGCGCCTCCTCGGGGGTGATGCCGAGCAGGTCGAAGACCCGCTTCTGCACGTCACCCCGGTGGATACGGATCGACCCGCCGCCGATCTCGTTGCCGTTGCAGACGATGTCGTACGCGTACGCCAGGGCGCGGTCCGGAGCCTCCTCGAACCGGTCGACCCACTCGGCGTTCGGCGAGGTGAACGGGTGGTGCACGGCCGTCCAACCGCCCTCGTCCGTGCGCTCGAACATCGGCGCGTCGACCACCCAGCAGAACGCCCAGGCGCTCTCGTCGATCAGCCCGGCCCGCTTGGCGATCTCCACCCGGGCCGCGCCGAGCAGCTCCTGCGCCTCCCGGGCGGTGGCGCTGGCGGCGAAGAAGACCGCGTCGCCCGGCTTGGCGCCGACCGCGTCGGCGAGCCCGCCCAGGTGCTCGGCGGACAGGTTCTTCGCCACCGGGCCGCGCGCCTCGCCGGTCTCGGCGTCCAACACCACGTACGCCAGGCCCCGCGCGCCGCGCGCCTTGGCCCAGTCCTGCCAGCCGTCCAACTCCTTGCGGCTCTGCGCCGCGCCACCCGGCATCACCACCGCGCCGACGTAGCCGCCCGCGTCGATCGCCCCGGCGAAGACCCGGAACTCGGTGCCGCGCAGGTAGTCGGTCAGCTCGGTCAGCTCCACGCCGTAGCGCAGGTCCGGCTTGTCGGAGCCGTACCGGGCCATGGCGTCGTGCCAGGTGATCCGCGGGATCGGCCCGGAGATCTCGTGCCCGGCCAGGTCCTTCCACAGCGTCGAGACGATCGCCTCACCGAGGTCGATCACGTCGTCCTCGGTGACGAAGGACATCTCGATGTCGAGCTGGGTGAACTCGGGCTGCCGGTCGGCGCGGAAGTCCTCGTCGCGGTAGCAGCGGGCGATCTGGTAATACCGCTCCATGCCGCCGACCATCAGCAGCTGCTTGAACAGCTGCGGCGACTGCGGCAGCGCGTACCAGCTGCCCGGCTGCAACCGCACCGGCACCAGGAAGTCGCGGGCGCCCTCGGGCGTCGACCGGGTCAGGGTCGGCGTCTCGATCTCCAGGAAGTCCCGCTCGTGCAGCACACCCCGGGCCAGGTGGCTGGCGCGCGAGCGCAGCCGCAGCGCGTTCGCCGGCCCGCTGCGGCGCAGGTCCAGGTAGCGGTACTTGAGTCGGATGTCGTCGCCGGCCTCGATCTGGTCGTCCACCGGCAGCGGCAGCGGCGCCGCCTCGGAGAGCACCTCCAGCTCGGTGACGGTCACCTCGACCTCACCGGTGGGCAGCTCCGGGTTCTCGTTGCCGGCCGGCCGGCGGGTCACCTCGCCGACGACCTTCACGCAGAACTCGTTGCGCAGCGCGTGCGCGTCCTCCTCGCGGAAGACCACCTGGACGACGCCGGTGCCGTCGCGCAGGTCGACGAAGATGACCCCGCCGTGGTCGCGCCGGCGGGCCACCCACCCGGCGAGCGTCACCGTCGAGCCGGCGTCCGCGGCGCGCAGGCTTCCGGCATTGTGGGTACGGATCACGGCTGGCAACTCCTCATCGTGGAACAGTCCTCACCGGCATTCTGTCAGGGGTGGCCGCCCCGCCTCCGGGGCACCCGGCAGGCCGGCACGATTCGCTGGTGGGGCGGAGCGGCGAACCCGACTCGGCCGACCGCCGCGCCGGTTAACGTGGCGAAATGCGCGCCGTACCGAACTGGGCCGTCGCCACGGCGGCGGCCGCACCCCTGCTGCTGGTGAGCGGCTGGACGGTCGCGGCGGCACGGCAACCCGCCGGGTACGACCCGATTCGGGACACCATCAGCGAGCTGGCGGGGCAGGACGCCACCGACGCGTGGATCATGGTCGTGGCGCTGGTGCTGCTCGGCTGCTGCTACCTGTCGGTGGCCGCCGTCCTGCACGCGGCCGGGCTGCCCAGCCGGTTCCTGCTCGCGGTCGGTGGGGTGGCCACCATCGCGCTCGTCGCGTTTCCCCGGCCGCCGGTGGGTGGCTCGCTCAGCCACGGCGTCGCGGCGACGGTGGCGGTCCTCGCCCTGGCGCTCTGGCCGGCGGGGTCGGCACTGCGGCTGCCGCGGGGCCGCGACGCCGCGCACCCGGCCCGACCGGAGCCACCCTGGGCGTTTCGTCGGGCCGTGGGGCTGGGCGCCACGGTGGTGCTGCTCGCACTCTTCGGCTGGTGCGCCTTCGAGGTGACAGGTGGGTCCCGCACCGGGCTGGCCGAACGGGTGACGGCGGTGGCGGTCTCCCTCTGGCCGCTGCTGGCGGTGCTCTCCGCCCGGCGGGCGCATCTCGCCTGGTCCGTCGGTGCCACGGCACCCGGTGACACCGCGACTGTCGTACCCCCGGATCCCCTGCGGCCCACCCAGCGGCCCGACCGGCTCGCCTGAGCTGCCGGTGCCCGGACGCGCGGCGCGGGCCACCGGAATCCTCCGGCGGCCCGCGGGCGGTGGATCGATCAGAAGACGCTGACGCCGTAGCGGCTCAGGGCCTCGGTGACGGGCTGGAAGAAGGTCGTGCCGCCGGTGCGGCAGTTGCCACTACCGCCGGAGGTCATGCCCAGGGCCGTGGTGTTGGCGAACAGCGAGCCGCCGCTGTCGCCCGGCTCGGCGCAGACGTTGGTGCGGATCAGGCCGGAGACCGAGCCCTCGGCGTAGTTCACCGTGGCGTTCGTCGCGGTCACCGAGCCGGAACGCAGGCCGGTGGTGCTGCCGGAGCGCTGCACCGACTGGCCGACGGAGGCGTTGCCGGCGCCGGTGATGTCCCGGTAGCTGCCGTTGTAGAGGTAGACGTTGCCCGCGGCGTTGGCGGAGTTGCTGTGCCGCACGATGCCGTAGTCGTTGCCCGGGAAGCTGGTGCCGGTCCGGGTGCCGATCAGCGCGGTCTGCGCGGAGTTCGAGTACCAGCTGGCCGAGATGTTGGTGCAGTGCCCGGCGGTCACGAAGGAGTAGGTGCTGCCGCTGCGCACGTTGAAGCCGAGCGAGCAGCGCCCGCCGCCGCCGGCGTAGATGGCCTGGCCGCCGGAGATCCGGGTGCTGAGCACACCGGCCTCGGCCTCGACCCGGACCGCGCCGTTGGCCCGCGCGGCGGCAGCCTTGACCCGCTCCAGCTTGGCGCCGGTGACGGTGCTGTCGACGGAGACGACGACCTGGTTGGTGACCGGGTCGCTCCACCAGGCGGTGCCCGGGATCTTGGCGGAGCGCTCCAGTTCGGCGGTGGCCCGGTTGAGTTCACCGGCACCGCGGGTGACGTAGCGGACGGCGGCGCCGGCCTTGTTCGCCGTGCTGGCGGCGGCCGCGTCGGTCACCGTGACGACGGATTTGCCGCTGGCGTCGATGTACGAGCCGGCCGAGCGGTCGCCGAGTTGCGCGGACAGCGCGGCCGCGGCGTCGGGCGAGGCGGCCGGTGCGGCCTGGGCGGGTGCGCCGATGAGCGCGCCGACGACCAGACTTCCGGAAACGGCGACAGTCGCCGCAACGCGGAACGTGGACCTCGTGGGTCGCATGTAACAACCTCCTGGGCGGGGGAGCGGGTCTCGCCGAGGTCGGCTGACCCGATGGCAACCCGGCCGATCTGGGGAAACCGGCCGACTGCACTGAAGTATTCACATACTTAACTTCGTTGACAAGGCTTGGTTCAGCCCGGGTTCGCCGAACTTGGCGGGGCCACATCGCCGCAACACCACCGACACGTTGGCGAACAGTCACCGTCACACTCAACCCGCCCCGGGTGAGCATGATCGTCGATGCCTTGCGGCGTCGGTCGGTGCGGGTGTCGCGCGTCAGGGGGTCCGGCGGCGGGCGCCGGGGCCGGGGCGCGACACCACGTCGCGCAGCCGCCCCACGTCGTGTCCGTCGGCACAGCGCAGCTCGAGGCGCACCGGCGCATCGCAGTCACGGTGAGTGACGGTCAACAGCGAACCCTCGGCGTCGGCGAGGTACCGGTCACCCCACCCGAGCACGGCCACCAGGACCGGCCAGAGATCCAGGCCCTTCTCCGTCAACCGGTACTCGTGGCGCAGCCGACTGCCCGGCTCCCGGTACGGCTCGCGGCGCAGCACGCCCTGCTCGACCAGGCTGGCCAACCGCTTGGTCAGCACCTGCCGCGGAATGCCGGTGCGCACCCGCATGTCGTCGAAGCGGCGGATGCCGGTGAACACCTCGCGGAGCACCACAACCGTCCACCGCTCACCGAGGATCTCCATGGCGCGGGCGATGGTGCAGTTCTCCACCGACCAGTCCAGTGCTGCGGGTCGCATCCGACCAGGCTAGGTCTCGTTGACAGACTCAGCAACCTGCTGCCAGGCTGCGTCCATGACGCAGACTCAGGAGCCAGCGCGCAGCCGCACCTTCACCTGGGCGGACCCGGCGGTCAACGCCGCCCAGCTCGGTCGACGCAGCGGCCTGGAGATGCTCCGGGCGATGATTGCCGGCGAGCTGGCCGCACCACCGGTGATGCACCTCATCGACATGACCCGGATGGAGGCCGACGAAGGCCGGGTCGTCGTCGAGTTGACCCCGCAGGAGTTCCACTACAACCCGCTCGGCAGCGTCCACGGTGGTGTCCTCTCGACACTGCTGGACACCGCCGCCGGCTGTGCCGTGCACACCACCCTGCCGGCCGGCGTCGGCTACACCTCGCTGGACCTCAACGTGAAGTTCCTCCGCCCGGTCACGGTGGACAGTGGCACGCTGCGCTGCGAGGGCACGGTGCTGCAACGCGGCCGCCGAACGGCCCTGGCCGAGGCCCGCATCACCGACACCACAGCCCGCCTGATAGCCCACGCCACCAGCACCTGCCTACTCCTCCCCCACCCCTGACCACCCCACCCCACCCACCCCCCACCCCCACCCCCTCCCCGGCCCCCACCCCGCCCCACTCCCACGTTGATCATGGAGTTATTGCGCCGACACGCCGATGCGGGTGGCAATAACTCCATGATCAACGGGGGGTGGGGGTGGGGTGGGGAGAGGGGCGGGGAGAGGGGCGGGGGGCCGGCGGGGGGATGCTGTTAGCGGGGGGCTAGGCGGGCGGCTCGGGCTGCGCGCTTTTCCTCGAAGCGGCTTGCTGCCTTGTCCAGGGTGTCCAGTTGGGTGGCCAGCTGTTCGCGGGCGGCTTCGCCGTCGGCGTCGAGGCCTGTCACGTTGAAGACGTCCCACTGGCGCAGCACCGGCTGCAACACCTCGTCGCGGTGCTGGCGCAGGTCGTAGATGCCGGCCAGGGCGATCGCCACCGACTTGCGGGCGAAACCGTCGATGCCGGCGCCCGGCATCTGGAAGTCGGCCACCACGTCGGCGACGGCCCGCATGGCCTGGCTCGGGGCCAGCTCGAACGCGGCGGCGAGCAGGTTGCGGTAGAAGACCATGTGCAGGTTCTCGTCGGCGGCCACCCGGGCGAGCAGCGCCTCGCAGGCGGGGTCGCCGGTGGCCCTGCCGGTGTTGCGGTGCGAGATCCGGGTGGCCAGCTCCTGGAACGAGACGTACGCCAGCGAGTGCAGCACCTCGTCGCCGTGGGCGTTGGTGTAGCCCTCGGACATGTGCGTCATCCGGGCCCGCTCCAACGCCACCGGGTCGACCGCCCGGGTGACGGTCAGGTAGTCGCGGATCGCCACACCGTGCCGCCCCTCCTCCGCGGTCCACCGGTGCACCCAGGTGCCCCACGCGCCGTCCCGGCCGAACAGGGTGGCGATCTCGTGGTGGTACGAGGGCAGGTTGTCCTCGGTCAGCAGGTTCACGATCAGCGCGGTGCGGGCCACGTCCGGGATCGTGGAGTCGGTCGGCGACCACGCCTCGCCGCCCAGCGGCCCGTCGAAGGTCCGGCCCTCGCTCCACGGCACGTACTCGTGCGGGAACCACTCCTTGGCCAGCGAAAGGTGGCGGTCGAGGTTGCGGGCGACCACCGGCTCCAACTCGAGGAGGAGGGCGGTCTGGCTCAGTGCGGTGCTCATGGTCACGAGAAACTCCCTACGGTGGCGTAACTTACGCTACCGTAGGTCCCCGCGACCATGAGCGCCAGTGGGGAGACTCAGCTGACCGTCGGCTTGCGGTCCACCAGAGGTGGCGCCCACTCCTCCGCACCGGCCGTGACCTGCTCACCCGAACGGATGTCCTTCACCTCGTCCGGGGCGCCGTCCGCCCCCGGGAACCACACGTACGGGATGCCGCGCCGCTCGGCGTAACGGATCTGCTTGCCGAACTTCGCCGCGCTCGGCGAGACCTCGGTGGCGATGCCGCGCCGCCGCAGCGCCGCCGCGATCCGGCCACTGGCCGGGCGGTGTTCCTCGTCGGCCAACGCCACCAGGACACAGGTGGGCACCGACCGGGACACCGACAGCTCCCCCGCGCCGAAGAGCAGCCCGAGCAGCCGGGTCACCCCGATCGAGATCCCCACCCCGGGGTACGAGACAGCGCCGGCGCTGGCCAGGTTGTCGTACCGGCCGCCGGAGCAGATCGAGCCGAACCGCTCGTAGCCGCGCAGCTGGGTCTCGTAGACGGTGCCGGTGTAGTAGTCCAGGCCACGGGCGATGCGCAGGTCCGCCACGCAGAGGCCGGGCGAGTGCTCGGCGGCGGTCTGCACCACCCGGACCAACTCCTCGATGCCCTCGTCGAGCATCGGGTCGCTCACCCCGAGCGCGCGTACGGCGTCGGCGAACGACGTGTCCGGTGCGGAGATCTCGGCCAGCGCCAGGCACGCCTTGGCCTGCGCCTCGCTCGCCCCGGCGGTCTCGGCCAGCAGGTCGGCCACCTTCGCCGGGCCGATCTTGTCGAGCTTGTCGATCGCCCGCAGCGCCGCCTCCGGGTCGGTGAGCCCGATGCCCCGGTAGAAGCCCTCCGAGATCTTGCGGTTGTTGACCTGGATGGTCACCGGCGGGATCGGCAGCGACCGCAGCGCGTCCCCGATGACCAGCGGCATCTCCGCCTCGTGGTGCGCGGCCAGGGTGTCCCGGTCGATGATGTCGATGTCGGCCTGGACGAACTCCCGGTAGCGGCCCTCCTGCGGTCGCTCACCCCGCCACACCTTCTGGATCTGGTAGCGGCGGAACGGGAAGGTCAGCTTGCCGGCGTTCTCCAGCACGTAGCGGGCGAACGGCACGGTCAGGTCGAAGTGCAGGCCGAGCTGGTCGTCGCCGCCGGCGCTCTCGGCGTCGGCGTGCAGCCGACGGATCACGTAGACCTCCTTCGAGGTCTCGCCCTTGCGCAGCAGCTGGTCCAGCGGCTCCACGGCGCGGGTCTCCAGCGGCGCGAAGCCGTACAGCTCGAAGGTGGTCTTGATCCTGTCCAGCACGAACTGCTCGATCATCCGCTGTCCGGGGGTCCACTCCGGGAAACCGGAGATGGGCGTGGGCTTGCTCATCGGCGTACTCCTTGCGGTTCCGCGCCCGCGGCGCGGTGGTGTCGTGGGTCCGCGCGCGGCGCGGACGAAAGAACTAGAGGCCCCGGGTCGGTGGGGCCGGCGTCGTGCCGGCCACCTCGATGAGGTACGGGTTGCTGGCGCGCTCGCGGCCGATGGTGGTGCTCGGGCCGTGGCCGGGCAGCACGACGGTGTCGTCGGCCAGCGGGAGGATCTTGTCGCGCAGGCTGGTGAGCATGGCCGGCATGCTCCCGCCCGGCAGGTCGGTGCGGCCGATCGACCCGGCGAAGAGGACGTCGCCGGAGAGGCAGATCTCGTCCGCCTCCCAGCCCGAGCCCGCGCCGGGCAGCCGGAACAGCACCGACCCGCCGGTATGGCCCGGGGCGTGGTCGACGGCGATCTCCAGGCCGGCGAGGCTGAGGGTGGCACCGTCGGTCAGCTCGGCCACGTCCTCCGGCTCGGTGTAGCTCAGTCGGCCGCCGAACAGCGACGTCAGGTCGGTGGAGAGGCCCTTGGCCGGGTCGGCGAGCATCTCCCGGTCGCCGGGGTGCACGTAGGCGGTGATGCCCCGCGCGCCGCAGACCGGCGCGACCGAGAACGTGTGGTCGAGGTGGCCATGGGTGAGCAGCACGGCGGCCGGATGCAGGCGGTGCTCGGCGAGCAGCGCGTCGAGCTGGTCGAGCACCCCGATGCCGGGGTCGACCACCACGCACTGCTCCCCCGGCGCGGTGGCAACCACGTAGCAGTTGGTGCCGAAGGCGTCCGCGGGAAAGCCGGCCACGAGCACGGGCGCTGTCCTTTCGTCGAGCGGCTGGTCGTCCTGCCCAGCAGCCTATCGGGCGCGCCGAGCGAGTTTGCCGCGTCCGTCCCACGCGCCCCGCACGGCACAGTGACGTCGCCCGATAAGCGCTGCTCGGGACGGGGTGGACCTCGTACACCACTTTCCCAGTCACTAGCCGTACACTCTGGCGGGCGTGTGGCGCGGCACACGTGACGCCCGGACGGGCCGGGGTGCCCGGCCGCCGGCGACGACCAGGTAGAGGAAAGGGGAGCACCTGTGGCTTCCAGCAGGGACCGGCAGCGCAAACTGGCGCGGGCCAAGCTCGACCGGCAGTTGGCTCGCCGGGCCGCCGCCACGCGGCGTCGTCGGCAGATCCAGGCCGGTGTCGGCGCCGCCCTGATCCTCGTGTTGGTCGTGGCCGGCTCCGCCTGGGCACTCGGAGCGTTCGACTCCGACTCGAAGCAGAAGACGGCCGCGGAGGACACCTGCCTCTGGACGCCGCAGGACGCGACGGCCAACACCAACCTCAAGGACGTCGGCACCCCGGCGACCAAGGACATCCCCACCGCGGGCACCCGGGCGATGACCGTGACCACCAACCAGGGTGCGCCGATCACCGCGGAGCTGAACCTGACCAACTCGCCGTGCGCGGCGGCGAGCATCGCCCACCTGGCGAGCCGGTCGTTCTACGACAACACCAAGTGCCACGAGATCACCGCCGACGGCGCGCTGCGCTGCGGCGACCCGAGCGGCACCGGGCTCGGCGGGCCGACCTACTCGTTCTACGACGAGGAGCTGCCCACCGTGCCGTCGGCGTCCCCGTCGGCCAGCCCGGCCCCCGGCCAGCCGCCGACGTACCCGAAGGGCACCGTGGCGATGATCGCCAACCCGCCGGGCAGCAACGGCAGCCAGTTCCTGATCTTCTTCAAGGACTTCACCACCACCGACCCGAAGTTCCCGGTGATCGGCCGGGTGACCGGCGGGCTGGACGTGGTGGAAAAGATCGGCGCCCTCCCGACCGTGGACAATGGGACCGGGGCCAAGGTCAAGCCCAGCACCGACGTGACGATCCAGAGCCTCACCGTCGGTGAGCCGGTCACCGGGGCGGCACCGGCGTCGTCGGCCTCCGGCGCGCCGTCCAGCAGCCCGAGCGCCGGTTGACCGGCCGCCACCACCCACCCACACGGCACCCAGCAGCAGACAGCCAGGAGGATCCAGGCGTGACGTCCACCAGAGAGCGGCAGCGCGCGGCGGCACGCGCCCGGCTCGAGAAGGAGATGGCCGAGCGCGCGGCCAAGGCCCGCAAGCGCCGGCAGACGCAGGCGATCGTCAGTGCGGCAGCCGCGCTGGTGCTCGTGGTCGCCGGCACCGTCTGGCTGGCGGTGAGCCTCGGCGGCGACGACGACAAGAAGGACACCGCCGCACCGGCGGCCGGCACGGCCGAGTGCGCGTTCACCACGCTGCCCACCGATCAGCGGCCCCCGCAGATCAAGGACGTCGGGGTGCCGAGCAACCAGCAGTCCGCGACCGGCGTGCAGACCATGACGATCGACACCAACCTGGGCCCGATCACGGCCAAGGTCGACAGGTCGAAGGTCCCCTGCACGGCGGGCAGCTTCAGCTACCTCGCGGAGAAGAACTTCTTCGACAACACCAAGTGCCACCGCCTCGTCAGCGAGGGCATCAAGGTGTTGCAGTGCGGCGACCCCAGCGCCACCGGCAACGGCTGGCGGGACACCGACGGCCAGGGCGGCCCGAGCTACCGCATGGCCGAGGAGAACCTGCCCACCGACAAGCGCCCGCCGTACCCGGAGGGTGTCATCGCGATGGCCAAGTCGCAGGACCCGGGCAGCACCGGCAGCCAGTTCTTCATCGTCTACGGCGACTCGCCGCTGGACCCGGCGTACACGGTGCTGGGCACCATCACCGGCGGCATGGACCTCGTCAAGGACGTGGCCAAGGCCGGCGACGACGGGGCGTTCGCCCAGCAGGCCGGCGGTGGCCACCCGAAGAAGGAGGTCATCATCAAGGACCTCGCGATGAGCCCGCCGCAGGGCTGACACCCGCGCAGACGACCAGGCGCCCGCCGGCTGAGCCGGCGGGCGCTGTCGTGTCCGGGGTACGCGTCAGGCGCCGGAGGTGACCCGGTACGCGTCGAAGACGCCGTCCACCTTGCGGACCGTGGCCAGCAGGTGGCCCAGGTGCTTCGGGTCGGCCATCTCGAAGCTGAACCGGCTCACCGCCACCCGGTCGCGGGTGGTGGTGACGGTGGCGGAGAGGATGTTGACCCGCTCGTCGGAGAGCACCCGGGTGACGTCGGCCAGCAGCTTGTGCCGGTCCAGTGCCTCGACCTGGATGGCGACCAGGAACGTCGAGGCGGAGGTGAGCTTCCAACTCACCTCGACCACCCGCTCGCTCTGGGCCCGCAGGTCCTCGGCGTTGGCGCAGTCGTCGCGGTGCACGCTCACCCCACCGGAGCGGGTGACGAAGCCGAACACCGAGTCCGGGGGGACCGGGGTGCAGCAGCGGGCCAGCTTGATCCAGACGTCGCTGACGCCCCGGACCACCACGCCCGGGTCGTTGCTGCTCTGCCGGCTGCGCGGTGGCCGGGTGGCGACGGCGGTCTCGGCGATGTCCTCCGCCGCGCCCTCCTCGCCGCCGTACGCGGCCATCAGCTTCTGCACCACCGACTGGGCGGAGACCTGACTGTCGCCGACCGCCGCGTAGAGCGAGGCCACGTCGGCCAGGTGCAGGTCCCGGGCGATCGACATCAGCGCGTCGGAGGTGAGCATCCGCTGCAACGGCATGCCCTGCTTGCGCATCGCCTTGACGATCGCGTCCTTGCCGGCCTCGATCGCCTCCTCGCGCCGTTCCTTGTTGAAGTACTGGCGGATCTTCGTGCGCGCCCGGGGGCTCTTGACGAAGCCCAGCCAGTCCTGAGTTGGGCCGGCCGTCTCGGACTTCGACGTGAAGATCTCGATCACGTCGCCGTTGGACAGCGTCGACTCCAGCGGCACCAGCTTGCCGTTGACCCGCGCCCCGATGCACTTGTGCCCCACCTCGGTGTGCACCGCGTACGCGAAGTCCACGGGCGTCGACCCGGTCGGCAGCGGGATGACGTCACCCTTCGGGGTGAAGACGTACACCTCCTGGCTGGACAGGTCGAAGCGCAGCGCGTCCAGGAACTCGCTCGGGTCGGCCGCCTCGCGCTGCCAGTCCAGCAGCTGCCGCAGCCAGGTCATCTCGTCGATGTGCGCGGGCGGGCCGACGATCTGGGTGCCCTTGTGCTCCTTGTACTTCCAGTGCGCGGCGATGCCGAACTCGGCGGTGCGGTGCATCGCGTACGTGCGGATCTGCATCTCCACCGGCTTGCCGGTGGGCCCGATGACAGTCGTGTGCAACGACTGGTACATGTTGAACTTGGGCATCGCGATGTAGTCCTTGAAGCGGCCCGGCACCGGCTGCCAGTTGGCGTGGATGACCCCCAGCGCCGCGTAGCAGTCGCGCACCGTGTCGACCAGGATCCGCACGCCCACCAGGTCGTAGATGTCGTTGAAGTCGCGACCCCGCACGATCATCTTCTGGTAGATCGAGTAGAGGTGCTTCGGCCGCCCGGTGGTCTCCGCCTTGATCTTGGCGGCTTTGAGGTCGGTGCCGACCTTCTGGGTGACCTGCCGCAGCAGCGACTCACGCTGCGGCTGGTGCTCCCCGATCAGCCGGTTGATCTCCTCGTAGCGCTTCGGGAACAACGTGCCGAAGGACAGGTCCTCCAGCTCCCACTTGATCGTGTTCATACCGAGCCGGTGCGCCAGCGGCGCCAGGATCTCCAGCGTCTCCTTGGCCTTCTGCTCCTGCTTGGGGCGCGGCAGGAAGGTCAGGGTACGCATGTTGTGCAGCCGGTCGGCCAGCTTGATCACCAGCACCCGCGGGTCCTTGGCCATCGCCACGACCATCTTGCGGATCGTCTCAGCCTTGGCCGCGTCACCCAGCTTGACCTTGTCGAGCTTCGTGACGCCGTCGACCAGCAGGGCCACCTCGCCACCGAAGTCGGCGCGCATCGCGTCGAGGGTGTACTCGGTGTCCTCGATGGTGTCGTGCAGCAGCGCCGCGACGAGCGTGGTGGTGTCCATCCCCAGGTTGCCGAGGATGGTCGCCACCGCGAGCGGGTGGGTGATGTACGGGTCACCGGACTTGCGGTACTGCCCGGAGTGCCACCGCGCGGCCGTGTCGAAGGCGCGCTGGAGCAGGCGGGCGTCGGCCTTGGGGTGATTGTCCCGGTGGCTCGCGATGAGCGGCTCCAACACCTCGCTGACCTGCGAGGTCTGCCAGGGCGCGTTGAACCGGGCCAACCGGGCCCGCACCCGCCGGCCGGTGGGCGCGTTGGACAGCCCGAAACCACCGCTCGGCGACGGGTCGACGCCGGCGTCACTCGGGAACGGCACCACCACCCCGTCGGCACCGGGGGACGCCTCGACGCTGGGCGGGCCACTGACCGGCTGTGCCAGGCTCTCGCCCGCAGCACTGCCAGAGCCGCTGCCGGCGCCCGTCACCCGGGCCGGCGCGTCGCCTGCCCGGTCGGTCACCGTGCCGTCAGCGTCGCCTGTCGGGTGCACCGTGCCCTCCGCCGGAGGGACGACATCGTGGGACACCGGCCTCCTCACCGCTCGCCGGAAAAACCTGCCGAACAATCGGCCGGCCTGGTCTCGCCCCGCCGGACGGCGTACCGCCGGCGTCAGCAAAGGGCAATGCTACCCGCACGGACGGTCCGCTGCCGCTCCGCCGGACGGCCGGCGCAGGCGCTGTCCGGCACACCTCGGACCAAACGGTCAGTGCGCCACCGATGGGCTCAAACGGTCAGCAGGGCATGGACGGGACGCGGGGCCAGCCGCTCCCGCCCACCCAGGAAACCGAGCTCCAGCAGCACGGTGAAGCCGGCCACGGTCCCGCCGGCCCGCTCCACCAGGTCCAGTGTCGCCTCGGCGGTGCCGCCGGTCGCCAGCACGTCGTCGACCACCAGCACCCGGTGCCCGGCGGTGAAGGCGTCCTCGTGCACCTCAAGGGTCGCCTCGCCGTATTCGAGAGCGTAGGAGACCGAGTGCGCCGGGCGGGGCAGCTTGCCGGCCTTGCGCACCGGCACCACGCCCACCCCGGTCGCGTACGCGACGGCCGCGGCGACGACGAACCCGCGCGCCTCGATGCCGACCACTACGTCGAAGGCGTCCCGACCGTGGTACGCGACGATCCCGTCGATCACCTCACGGAACGCCTTGCCGTCGGCGAACAGCGGCATCAGGTCCTTGAACAGGACGCCGGGCTTGGGGAAGTCGGGCACGTCCAGCACCCGGCTGGCGACGAGTCGGGCGGCCTCCGGGCCGCTGTCCCCGTGCGCCGCGGTGCTGTGGGTCTCCGTCACGGCTGTTGCGTTTCCCTTCGACGACGACGGCGTCCGGCTGGGGCGGTGTCGAGGCTCTCGGTCGAGCCGAGGAGCGTCGACACAGCCCCGGGCTGCTCGCACAGCATGCCGGACGCCGTTCGGTTTGTGACGTTGTGGGTCAGCGCCGCTTGGCGCCACCCGGCCGGTTGCCGCCACCACCGGGGCGACCGCCCCGGGCACCGGTCGGCCGCTTACCCGCCGGACGAGCGCCCACCTTGGGGGCGGCACCGGCCAGCGCGGCGGCGTCCGGGTCGAGCTGCTCGTCGGTCGCCTGGCCCTGGGCCGGGCTCACCGCACCCTTGCCGGTGACCTCGCCCCGGGCGAGCGCGCCCCGCCGGGCCAGGACGCGCTTGTTGTGCGCCTGGATGCGCGGGTCGTAGTTCTTCAGCAGGGCCAACAGCGGCGTGGCCACCAGGATGGAGGTCAGGAACGCCACCGCCATACCGACGAACAGCACCAGGCCGAGGTCCTTCAGCGTGCCGGCGCCGAGCAGGCCGGCACCGATGAAGAGCAGACCACCGACCGGCAGCAGGGCGACCACCGAGGTGTTCAACGACCGCATCAGGCTCTGGTTGACGGCCAGGTTGGCCGCCTCGCCGTACGTCTGGGTGTTGCTGGCGGTGATGCCCCGGGTGTTTTCCTGGACCTTGTCGAAGACCACCACCACGTCGTAGAGCGCGAAGCCCAGGATGGTGAGGAAGCCGATGATCGTCGACGGGGTGACCTCGAAGCCGACAAGCGAGTAGATGCCGGCGGTGAGGAGCAGGTTGGTGACGAGCGACGCGACCGCGGCGACCGCCATCCGCCACTCGAAGCGCAGGATCAGGTAGACCATCACCAGCGCGATGAAGATGACCAGACCGAGCACGGCCCGCTGCGTCACCTGGCTGCCCCACGCCTCACTGACCTGGTTGCTGCTGATCTGATCCTGGTTGATGCCGAGATCCTGGGCGATCTGGCCCTTGACCGCGTTGGTCTTCTCGGCGTCGAGCTGCGGCGTCCGCAGCTCGTAGGTGTCACCGCCGGTGCCGCCGACCTTCTGCGCGGTGGCCACCTCGATGTTGGTGTTCTGGGCGGCGAGAGCAGAGTTGACCTCCCGCTCGGCGTCCTCCAGGGTGCCGACGCTGGCCGGCACCTGGAACGAGTTGCCACCGGCGAACTCGATGCCGAGGCTGAACCCGCGCAGGCCGAAGCTGAGCAGGGCGATCAGGATCAGGGTGCCGGCGACACCGAACCAGAGCTTGCGGCGGCCGACGATGTTGAGACCGGCCTCGCCGTTGTAGAGGCGGCTCGCCAGACCGTTTTGAGCCATCTCAGGCCTCCTTGGCGCGCGGGTTGCGGGGCTGAGTCGGCTGGTTGCGGGCCGGAAGTGCCCGGCCCAGACCGCTGACCCGCGGGGACAGGAACGCCCTGGTGCGGGCGAACATCGTCATGATCGGGTGCCGGAAGAGGAAGACCACGACCAGGTCCAGCACGGTGGCCAGACCGAGGGCGAAGGCGAAGCCCTTGACCGTGCCGACCGAGACCACGTAGAGCACCACCGCGGAGAGCAGGGTGATCGCGTTGGCCGAGATGATCGTGCGGCGGGCCCGCATCCAGGCGCGCGGCACCGCGCTACGTGGGCTGCGGCCCTCGCGGATCTCGTCTTTCAGTCGTTCGAAGTAGATGACGAACGAGTCTGCCGCCACACCGAGTGAGACGATCATGCCGGCGATGCCGGCGAGGGTGAGCGTGAAGCCGATCTGCCGGCCGAGCACCACCAGCGCGCCGAAGACGAGCAGCGCGGAGAGGATGAGGCTCAGGAAGATCACCGAGCCGAGCAGCCGGTAGTAGAAGAACGAGTAGATGATGACCAGCAGCATGCCGATGCCGGCCGCGAGCAGGCCGGCGCGCAGGTGGCTGGCACCCAGCGTGGCGGTGACGTTCTGCGCCTCCTGCTGCTTGAAGGTCACCGGCAGCGCGCCGTAGCGCAGCTGACCGGCGAGCGCGCTCGCGTCCTTCTGGTTGAAGCTGCCGGTGATCTGCGAGTTGCCGGTCAGCACACCCTGGATCTCCGGGGAGGAGACGATCTTGTTGTCCAGCACGACGGCCACCCGGCACTTGCCGTCCTGACCGAGCGCGGTGGCGTCGCAGGCCTGACCCTCGTTGGTGAACGACTCGCGGGTCAGGGCGGTCCACTTGCCCTGACCGTCGCCGGTGAAGTCGAGGCTGACCACCCAGGCGTTGGTCTGGTCGAGCACCGCGTCGGCGTCGGACACGTCGGTGCCCAGCACCTTGGCCTGGTCGAGCAGGTACTTCGAGGCGCCGCCCTCGCAGGAGACGACCTGCTGCTTGGCGTCGGAGATCGACGCCGGGGGGCGCGCGTCGAGCTGCGTGCAGCCGATGGTCGGCACGTTGAACTGCATCTGCGCCGACAGCACGGCGACCTCTTGCGCCGACAGCGTGGCGAACGGCTTGAGCTTGTCGGCGAGCGACGGGTCGGCGGTCAGGTCGGCGGGGGCCTGCAACCCGCTGGCGGCCTGCCAGGCGGCGGCGCCGACCTTCTGCTCGACGGCCTTGCGCTGCTCCTCGATGCTCGCCGACACCGGCTCCTCGCTGGCACTGGCGCTGGGCGCGGCACTGGCCGAGGCCGTGGCGGACGCGGAGGGAGTCGGCGTGGCGCTGGGCGATGCCGGGGCCATCCCGCCCTGACCGCCGCTGGGCGACGAGGTCACCTTCGGCGCAACGCTGCCCGACGGGGTCGGGGCCGCACTGCCGGACGGCGTCGGTGCGGCACTGCCGGACGGCGTGGCCGCCGGCGGCGCGGCGGCCGTCCCGCTGCCGTCGGCACCCTTGAGCACCTTGCGGAAGCGCAGCTCGGCGGCGTTGCCCACGTTGTCCAGGTTGCGGTTCTCACCGGGCAGGGAGATGACGATGTTCCGGTTGCCCTCGGTGACCACCTCGGCCTCGGCCACGCCGAACGCGTTGACCCGGCTCTCGATGATCTGCCGAGCCTCCTCGAGATTCTCCGCCGTCGGGGCCTTGCCGCCGATGCTGTTTCTCGCCTCCAACGTCACCCGGGTGCCGCCGATCAGGTCCAGGCCGAGCCGAGGCTCGAGCCGGTCCTGGAAGCTGCCCTTGGCGCCGCCGGAGAAGAACACCAGTAGGTAGAGGACGACGAAGATGAACCCGAGCACGGCGAGCTGCCGCCCGGGGCGCATCTGTCCCTGAGGTGGTGCCACGGCTGTCCTGTCTCCCTGTGCGGTCGCGCCGCTGTGTGCAGCGGCGGCGGTGTCGGGCCGGGGGTCCCGGCTGACGGGTCTGACCTGAGCCGACGAGATCCCGACACGTGGCCCGGACACCCCGGCGCGCAACGCCGATGGTCAGGAAAACGTGCCGACGCCCGGCGTCGACCCAACTATCCAGTTTTCACGTCTCGTCCGCTGCCCCGTGGGGCGCGGTGGCCCGGAAGCCGGTCGACCGGCCGTACGCCGGACTCGCCACCCCCGGAGAAGACGTCACTCCTTGATGACGTCGGCGTCCCCGCTGATCGGCTCGCTCGGCAGCTCCGCGCGGGTGGTCACCCGGGCGATGGCGGCCCGGGCGTAGCGGGTCTGCACGCCCGGGGCGACCTCGATCAGGACGGTGTCGTCCTCGATGCCGGTGACCGTGCCGTAGAGCCCGCCGATGGTGACGACCTCGTCGCCCGGGCCGAGCCCGGACTGCATCGTCTCCGCCTCACGGCGGCGCTTCTGCTGGGGTCGGATCATCATGAAATACATGACGCCGAAGAGCAGAACGATCATCAGGACCGGCGTGATACCGCCGCCCGTGGCGCCCGCTGCTATGTAATGCACGGTTACTGACCCTCCCACTGGCCGCCGGCCCGGCACCCGGGGTGCCGGAGCGGAGGCGGAATCTCACGTCCTGTACAGACCGCGGCGAAGTCTAAACCCTGCACCTGAGAACACCGAATGCGGCACAGATCACGTTCACATCACGGCTGATCGGTATCCAAGGAGAACAGATCGGGCACAGGTGGACTATCCATGCCAAACGTACCATTCGGTGGAGTGCGCCCCAGATGCCGCCAGGCGGCCTCGGTGGCCACCCGCCCCCGAGGCGTACGGGCCAACAGACCAGCACGGACCAGGAACGGCTCGCAGACCTCCTCGACCGTGTCCGGCTGCTCCCCCACCGCCACGGCAAGCGTGGACAGCCCCACCGGGCCACCCCGGAACGAGTCGACCAACGCGCTCAGCACCGCCCGGTCCAGCCGGTCCAACCCGAGCGCGTCCACGTCGTACACGATCAACGCGGCACGGGCGGTGTCGACATCGACCACGCCGTCGGCCCGCACCTCGGCGTAGTCGCGGACCCGGCGCAACAGCCGATTGGCGATCCGCGGCGTGCCCCGGGAACGACCGGCGATCTCCGTCGCGCCCTCCGGGGTGATCGGCACACCGAGAATCCGCGCCGAACGGTGCAGCAGCGTCTCCAGATCCGCCGGAGCGTAGAAGTCGAGGTGCGCGACGAAACCGAACCGGTCCCGCATCGGCCCGGTCAACAGACCCGAACGGGTCGTCGCGCCCACCAGGGTGAACGGCTCGACATCCAGCGGGATCGCCGTCGCCCCCGGCCCCTTGCCGACCACCACGTCGACCCGGAAGTCCTCCATCGCGCTGTAGAGCAACTCCTCGGCCGGACGCGCGATACGGTGGATCTCGTCGATGAAGAGCACGTCGCCCTCGGTGAGACTGGTCAGAATCGCCGCCAGATCCCCGGAACGCTCGATCGCCGGGCCGCTGGTCACCCGGATACCCGCGCCCAACTCGGCGGCCACGATGTTGGCCAGACTCGTCTTACCCAGACCGGGTGGCCCGGACAGCAGAATGTGATCCGGGGGCGACCCGCGCCGCATCGCGCCCTGCAACAGCAGGTCAAGCTGGTCACGCACCCGGTCCTGGGCGATGAACTCGGCCAACCGCCGCGGCCGGACCGTGGCCTCCGCGTCCCGGTCCGCGTCACTGACGTACGCCGAGACGAGCCCGTCGGTCTCGCTCACCATGCCCTCATCACTCGCGACTGCGGGGCTCGCAACCCCGGCTCACTCCTCGCGCTCACCGTGCCGCCCTCCCGTCGCCGCCGGGCGCTCATCGGGTGCGACCCAGCAGGCGGATGGCCTGCTTCAACAGGACCGGCACCGGCGGCGTCTCGCCCTCGATCGTCTCCGCCACCGCGGCCACCGCCTGATCGGCCTGGCCAGCCGTCCAGCCCAACCCGACAAGCGCCTGCCGAACCTGGTCGGGCCAACTGCCGCGGGTCACCCCGGCGACGCCGTCAACGCCGATCGGCACCGGGCCGATCCGGTCGCGCAGCTCCAGCACCAGCCGTTCCGCGCCCTTCTTGCCGATCCCGGGCACCCGGGTCAACGCGGCCGTGTCGGCGTTGGCGATCGCCTTGCGCACCGCGTCCGGGCTGTGCACGGCAAGCACCGCCTGGGCCAGTCGCGGGCCCACCCCGCTGGCGGTCTGGAGCAGCTCGAACAGCGACTTCGCGTCGTCGTCGGCGAACCCGTAGAGAGTCAGCGAATCTTCCCGCACGACCAGGCTGGTGGCGAGCCGGGCGACCTGGCCGACCCGCAGCTCCGCGAGGGTCCCCGGGGCGCAGTGCACGGCGAGGCCGACGCCGCCAACCTCGATCACGGCCTGGTCCGGACCCGTCGCGGTCACCGTGCCGCGCACGCTGGCGATCATCGTGCTCCTCCTCGTCGTACCCGGTCGGCCGCCGCGGCCAGCTTGGAGCGGGTCCCCCCGCGCCACACGTGGCAGATGGCCAGGGCGAGCGCGTCGGCGGCGTCGGCCGGCTTCGGCGGCTCGGCCAGCCGCAACAGCCGGGTGACCATCGCCGTCATCTGCGCCTTGTCGGCCTGACCGGACCCGGTCACGGCCGCCTTCACCTCACTCGGCGTGTACGTCTGCACCGGCAGACCGGCTCGCGCCCCGGCCAGCACGGCGATGCCGCTGGCCTGCGCGGTGCCCATCACCGTACGCACGTTGTGCTGGCTGAACACCCGCTCGACGGCGACGCTGTCCGGCTGGTGCTCGGTGACCAGCTCGGTCAGCGACCGGTCCAGGTGCAGCAGGCGCAGCGGCAGGTCGTCGGCCGGGTCGGTGTAGACCACGTAGTAGGCGACGAGAGTGCAGGGCCGCCCCGGCACACCCTCGACCACACCCACCCCGCACCGGGTCAACCCCGGGTCCACACCGAGCACGCGCACGCCGCCCCCTCCCCAGCCGTCAGCAGTACGTGTGTTCGACACCCTAACCGGCGCCCTTCCCACCAGCCCCACGGGACACGCCCTCCCGCCCTCCCGCGCCCCCGCGCCCCGATCTACGCAACTTCCCCGATGTCGCTGCCTCCGACGCGCCCGAGCCAGCAACATCCCTGATGTTGCGCGGACCTTGACGACGGGCACCACGCTCGGCCGGCCGGGAGCGGGGGTTCCCGGAGCGCCAGCCGCAAGGTCACGCTCGATCCGGGATGTAGTGGCCACGAAGCACCAGGAGACCATCACATCCTGGACAAAACCGTCGCATTAGGGCTGCAGCCGGTGGGTCAACCCGGACATGAAGTGCAGGATCGCGGAGCGGGGTAGGCCCGGCTTGGCGATCATGGAGTTGTGGTGACGACTTTGGGGGTCTTACGGGCGTTCTGTTACCCACCACAACTCCATGATCGGCGATTGATGAGCAGCCGTTCCCCCTAGCGCAACGATTGACATCTGGATGCTGCGCGATCTTCCGCCGCGAGAACGAGAAGCAGCGGGACGAGGGCCGGGGACGTCCGCGCGCACGACAGAAGCGGCAGACGAAGGCCGGGACGCCCGCCTGCGACAAGGAGCGGCGACGACGGCCCCCCGCCGCCGGGACGAGAGCGGGCGGCGGGGCGGGCGGGCCACACAGCTTGGCATCGGAGTATGTGTTGCTGACCCATGTGCCGGGGAGCACACAGCTCGTAACTTCTTGCGCCATGACGGCAGAACCCGTGGCGGTCCCCCACGTCGTACAGCTCGACCTCGCCGATCGGACCGCCCTGGTCACCGGGGGCGGCGGCGGCATCGGGCGGGCGTGTGCCCTGCGGCTGGGCGCGGCCGGTGCCACGGTGCTCGTGGTGGATCGCGACCTGGAGGCGGCCAGGGCGGTGGCCGCCGAGGTCGGTGGCCGGGCCGAGGGCGTGGACCTGTCCGACGCCGCGGCGGTGGAGCGCCTCGACGTGGACGTGGACATCGTGGTGAACAACGCCGGGCTCCAGCACGTCGCGCCGCTGCAGGACTTTCCCGTCGAACGCTTCGAGTACATCCAGCGGGTGATGGTGGAGGCGCCGTTCCTGCTGATCCGCCGGGCCCTGCCGCACATGTACGCCCGGGGCTGGGGTCGCGTCGTCAACATCTCCTCGGTGCACGGGCTGCGTGCCTCGCCGTACAAGGCGGCCTACGTCTCGGCCAAGCACGCGCTGGAGGGGCTGTCGAAGGTGGTCGCCCTGGAGGGCGCCGCGCACGGGGTGACCGCCAACTGCATCAATCCGGCGTACGTGCGTACGGCGCTGGTGGAGAGCCAGATCGCCGACCAGGCGGCCAGCCACGGCATCGACGAGGCCGAGGTGGTCGAGAAGATCATGCTGGCTCGGGCCGCGATCAAGCGGCTGATCGAGCCGGAGGAGGTCGCCGAACTGCTGGCGTACCTCTGCTCGCCGCCCGCGGCGTTCATCACCGGCACGTCGATCGCCCTCGACGGGGGCTGGACGGCCAACTAGTGGGGCTGAGCACAATGTCGACCATGTCATCGCCGGTGGAGTTCCTGGAGCTGCTCGCCCGTGAGGCCGCGGCGGTCGAGTTCGAGGGACCGCTGGTGGCCGCGCGGGCCGCGGGGCTGCCGCCGGAGCGGCTGACCGAGCTGGAGCAGGCCAGGGCGGTGGCGTTGCGGGTCCGCGCGCTGCTGGAGCGTCGGCGTCGCCGGGAGACCGAGCTGTCCGGCCTGTACGACACGGTCAGCGACCTGGCCGGGTTGCGCGACCTGGACGACGTGCTGCGGGCGATCGTGCACCGGGCCCGCCACCTGCTCGGCGCGGACGTGGCCTACATGACCCTCAACGACGACGAGCGCGGCGACACCTACATGCGGGTGACCGACGGGTCGGTTTCGGCCCGTTTCCAGCGGCTGCGGCTGCCGATGGGCGCCGGCCTGGGCGGTCTGGTGGCCCAGTCCGGCGCGCCGTACGTCACCGGCAACTACGGCGAGGACGCGCGCTTCCACCACACCGGTGAGATCGACGCCGGGGTGGGCGAGGAGGGCCTGGTGGCGATCCTCGGGGTGCCGCTGCGGCTCGGTTCCACCTCGATCGGTGTGCTCTACGCGGCCAACCGTTCGGCCCGGCCGTTCGTCCGGGAGGAGGTGGCGCTGCTGGTGTCGCTGGCCGCGCACGCCGCGGTGGCGATCGACACCGCCCGGCTGCTGACCGAGACCCGCTCGGCGTTGGCCGAGTTGTCGGCGGCGAACACCACCATCCGGGCGCACAGCAGCTCGGTGGAGCGGGCCGCGGCGGCACACGACCGGATGACGGCCCTGGTGCTGCGCGGCGGCGGTGTGGAGGACGTGGCGGCTGCGGTGACCGAGGTGCTGGGCGGTGCGCTGCTGGCGTTGGACGCCGAGGGGCGCCTGCTGGCCCGGGTGGGTGAGATCGACGAGCCGGACCGGGCGGACATCGTGGAGGCGGTGGCAGCCTCCCGCACCGAGGGGCGCAGCGTGCGCCGGGGCCCACTCTGGTACGCGGCCGTGGTGGCGGGCGCGGAGAACCTGGGTGCCCTGGTGCTGCGCCCGGATGACGAGTTGGTCGACGCCGACCAGCGCATCCTGGAACGGGCGGCGCTGGTGACCGCGCTGCTGCTGCTGTTCCGCCGGACGGTCGCCGAGGCGGAGGGGCGGGTACGCGGCGAGCTGCTGGACGACCTGATCGCCCGACCGCTGCGCGACACCGACGCGCTGCGCAGCCGGGCCCGACGGCTCGGGGTGGACCTGGACGCGCCGCACGTGCTGGTGGCGGTGGGCGACGACGCGATCGCCGCGACCGGCTCGGCCCGGCAGCGGGTGCTCTCCTGGGCCACCACGTACGCCTCGGCGCGGGGTGGCCTGGCCGCGGCGCGCGACGGTCGGGTGGTGCTGATGTTGCCGGGGCTGGACGCGGGCGGTAGTGCCCGTGCGGTTGCCCGGGACCTGTCCCGGGTGACCGGCCGTCCGGTGACCGCCGGGGCGAGCGGCCCGACGAACGGCCCGGCGGCGTTGGCCGGGACGTTCCAGGAGGCGGACCGGTGCCTGACGGCGTTGGGTGCGCTGGGCCGGGCCGGCCAGGGGGCGAGCACCGCCGAGTTGGGCTTCGTCGGGCTGCTGCTGGGCACGGTCGGTGACCGGGGCGAGAAGGACGTGACCCAGTTTCTCGATGCGACAGTCGGGCCGGTGGTCGACTACGACGCCCGGCGGGGCACGGCTCTGGTGAAGACGCTGGAGGCGTACTTCGGAGTGGGTGGCAGTCTGGCCCGGGCCGCCGAGCAGCTGCACGTGCACGTCAACACGGTGACCCAGCGGTTGGAGCGGGTCGGGCAGTTGCTCGGCGCGGACTGGCAACGGCCCGAGCGGGCGTTGGAGGTGCAGCTCGCGCTGCGCCTGCACCGGCTCCGCGCCCCGGCCGGCTGAGCGACGCCGGCAAGCGCGGACGCCCGCGAGCGCGGACGCCCGCAAGCTGGGACGCCCACAAGCTGGGACGCCCGCCGCCTCGGACGCGGACGCCCGCGGCACCGAGCGACGCCCGACTCAGCGGACGCGGATGCCCTCCAGCACGGCGTCGACGACCCGCTCGGGCAGGGCCCGCTCGTCCAGCTCCGGATTCCATTGCAGCACCCGCTGGATCAGCATCGGCCCGGTGAGCAGTGCCATCGTCACCTCCACGTCGATGTCGGGCCGCAGCAGGCCCTCGTCGATGCCGCGCCGCAGCACGTCGCGCATCAGCTGCCGCCGGGGCGAGATGATGTTCTGGTAGAGCTGGTACTGGTCCGGGCTGCGGTTAACCGCGGGCACCAGGCAGGGCATGATCTTCGCGGCTCGCGGGTCGATGTTCTTGCCGATCGCACCGACAAGCAGCACCAGGTCGTCACGGACCGAGTGGCCGGCCGGTTGGGCCAGGACGCCCTTGAGCCGACGCAGCGCATCCAGCAGCAGCGCGTCCTTGCCGGCCCAGCGGCGGTAGATGGTGGCCTTGCCGACTCCGGCGCGGGCGGCGATCGCCTCGATCGAGAGTGCCTCGATGGTGCTGCCCTCGGCGAGCAGGTCAAGGGTGGCTTCGACGATCGCCTCGTCGGCGCGGAGGCTCCGCGGTCGCCCGGGCGACCGCGGAGCATCTGCAGTGGACGTCATGTCCGACATCTTTTCCCGACCTACGCCGTTCCGGCCAGCTCGGGTTCGGCGACCGGAGCCACCGGGGCGACGCTGGTCTCCTCCCGGCCCGGCATCCAGCGCAGCACCACGATGATCCCGACCGCGGCGATCACCGCGGAGAGCCCGGCCGCCCAGTGCATGGCGGTGACGAAGGCGTCGTTGGCCGCCGAGATCAGCCCCGGCGCCGCCGGGCCGAGCTGGCCCGCCGCCGCGTACGCCCCGGAGATCGACTCGTTGGCCGCGTCGCGGGCCTGCGTGGGCAGGCCGGTCAGCGCGTCACCGATGTCGCTGCGGTAGACCGCGGAGAGCACCGAGCCGAGGATCGCCACGCCGAGCGCGCCGGCCACCTGGCGGATGGTGTTGCTCACCGCGGAGCCCACACCGGCCTTCTCCCGGGGCAGCGCCGACATGATCGACTCGGTGGCGGGCGGCATGATGTTGGCCATCCCGGCGCCCTGGATGAGGAAGACGAGCAGCACCACCCAGATCGGGGTGGAGGCGCCGATGAACACGAACGCGGCGAGTGACACCACGGTCAGCGCCAACCCGACGGTGGCGACGGCCCGGCCGCCGTAACGGCGGACCATCGCGGCGCTGCGCGGTGCGAAGACCAGCTGGGCGCCGGCGAAGGGCAGGAAGAGCAGACCGGTCTGTAGCGGGCTGTAGCCGCGCACCAGTTGCAGGTAGAACGAGCCGAAGAACATCGAGCCCATCGCGGCGAAGAACACCAGGCCGACGATGGCGACCGGTGCGGCGAAGCGGGGCACCCTGAACAGCCGGACGTCCAGCGACGGGTGGTCGCTGCGCCGCTCGTGCTGCACGAACCACGCCAACACCGCGATGCCGACCAGGATCGAACCCCAGGCCACCGGGCGGTCGAAGCCGTGCTCGCCGCCGTCGATGATGCCGTAGGAGAGGGCGACCAGGCCAACCACGGAGAGCAGCACACCGAGCACGTCGACCCGGCCCGGTCGCGGGTCACGCGACTCCGGGACCAGCAGCGCCACCAGGATCACGCCGGCGACGACCACCGGCACGTTGATCAGGAAGACCGAACCCCACCAGAAGTGCTCCAGCAGCGCGCCGCCGAGGATCGGGCCGACCGCCACGGCGAGACCGACCGCTCCGGCCCACACACCGATGGCCCGACCACGCTCACGCGGGTCGAAGACGTTGGAGATGATCGACAGCGTCACCGGCATGATGGCCGCGCCGCCGACCCCCATCAGGGCGCGGGCCGCGATGAGCTGGCCAGGGCTCTGGGCGTACGCGGAGAGCAGCGACGCCAGACCGAACAGCACCAGACCGATCATCAGGAAACGCTTGCGGCCGGCGCGGTCGCCGAGCACCCCGAAGGTGAACAGCAGCCCGGCGAAGACGAGCGTGTAGGAGTTGATGGCCCACTCCAGCTCGCCCTGGCTGGCCCCGAGACCGTGCGTCGGGTCGGCCAGGGTGCGCAGTGCGACGTTGAGGATCGTGTTGTCGAGGACGACCACGAGGAGGCTGATCACCAGCACCCCCAGGATCGCCCACCTCCTCGGGTGGCCCGTGTTGTTGTGCAGCTCCATGCGTTGTTTCCCCCCACGCTTTCCCCGCGACGCAATACGATACGGGTCAGACTCGTAACGTGGGCCAGCGTACGACGCGCATTAACGATACGGGACCGATCCGTATCGTATGTGGTGCGCATCACGCCCTGGTGGGACGGCCAGGACGGCGGCGACCGCGTCCGACAGCGTGCCGAGGTGGGCCGCCCGCGCGGTGAGCGGCTCGATCCAACCCGGCCCCGCGCCGTACACCCGCAGGCGCGGAAAGTCCCGGGCCAGGCGCACCAGACGGTACGCGCGGCCGGTGACCGGCGTCTGCGACCAGAGCACGACGGTGTGCGGGCGCGCCCGGTACACCGCGCTGGTCAGCGCGGACCAGGGCAGCGCGGGGCCGAGGTGGAGACAGCCACGACCCTGCTCGCGCAGGGCGGCGGCGAGCGCGTGCAGACCCAGGCAGTGCGTCTCCTGCTCGGCGCCGGCCAGCAGCACCCCACCGGCGGGCAGCGGCCGGCCCGGCTCCCTGCGGTGCACGTCCAACCCGACCCGGACTCCCTCGCTGAGGGCGTGCTCGACGGTGACCTCGGCGGCGTCGCGCCCCCGCAGCCGGGCCAACAACGGGTGGCAGACCTGCTCCCAGAGCGCCGGTACGCCCCAGGCGTCGGCCAACTCCAGCACCAGCGTGGCGACACCGGTGCCGTCCAGGTCCTCGGCCGCCAGCGACACCTGCTTGTGCGCGATCTCCACGGCCTCCGCCGGCATCGGATCGGTCAGCACCAGACGTACCCCCGGGTAGACGTTCGCTACCCGGGAGTTCGCTGGAACGACGCCCGGCGGATGCGCCGTGGCGGGATTTCCCGGCGACGGGCCGTCAGGCGGCGAGACCGTCTCCCCTCCGACTTGACCGGACCTCCTAGGTTGAAGATCCACACAGCCCAGCGGAAGGCCCCCACCCCATGCCCGTCGGCTTCACCATGGCGATCGTCTTCGCCGTCGCCCTGGCGGTCAGCGCCGTCCTGGCACTCGCCGCGCCCGCGCGGCCACTGAAGCGGACGGCCGGCCTCGCCGCACTCGTCTTCCTCGCGCTCACCCTGCTCGTCGGCGTCACCTCCAGCGCCCACTCGGTTCCCATCCGCTCGGTCGGCATCGTCACCAGCTTCGGCAAGCCCACCGGCGAGGTGACCGGCTCGGGCCTGAAATGGGTGGCGCCCTGGCAGAAGGTCGGCGAGTGGGACGCGGGCCGGCAGAAGTACGACCACATCGGTGGCGACAACTGCGTACGGGTCCGCACCGGCACACTCGCCGACGCCTGCGTCGAGGTGCTCATCGAGTGGCAGGTCAAGCCGGAGGACGCGCCGAAGCAGTTCATGGACTACAAGGGCGACTTCGACAGCTTCCGGGGCCAGCGGGTGGGTGTGCAGCTCGACAGTGCGACGAACGACGCGTTCGCCGCGTACAACCCGCTGGAGAAGATCGACGCGCGGACCGGTGACCTCAACGTCGACCTGAAACCGTTCGCCGCGAACATCAAGACCAGCGCGGAGACCCGGCTCGCCACCGACGTGGACATCCTCTCGGTGACCATCACCCGGGTGAACCACGACGACAAGACCGAGGGCAACATCAAGGCGTTCCAGGACAAGCTGGCCCAGACCCGCAACCTGGAGCAGGACCGCAAGAACGCCGAGATCTCCAAGCAGATCACCGAGACCAACGCGACTGTCGACAAGGTGACCCGCTGTCTGGAGATCGCCGAGAAGAACGGCGCCAACCCGGGTCTCTGCATCAACCCCGGCATCGTCACCGGCAAGTAACCGCACGCCGCCTGGCGTCGGTTGCCAGCCTCTTCTGAGAGCCCGCTGAGATACCTCTGCCAGTCTGGTCGGTGGGCGGCGCTGTTCGCTGGCGTCCCGTCGAACGGCGGTTGCGGGATCGTCGTCGCACGTCTCGCGACATCGTCATTCGGCGCGCCCGCACCCTTGTCGGTCGCAGAGCTTGGGAGTTGAAGGTGACGTTCTTCCGTACCGCCCGACAGATCGCCGGCGCCGCGCTGGCGACCACGCTGCTCGCCCTCGTCGTCGGCGCGCCAGCCTCCGCGGCACCCGCCACGAAGACCACCGCCACCCCGTCGACCTGGACGCTCGTCGACCTGCCGCAGCGGATCTGCGCCACCCCCGACGATCCGCGCACGCTCTACTACTTCGTCGTTCTCGACGGGACCTGGTCGGCGCCGATCAGCGTCGGCTACACCGGCATGCCCGACGGCACCGAGGTGTACAGCCCGCTGACCGCCCTGCCCGGCTCCGGGGACGGCCACACCGTCCAGGTCCTGGCCGCGTTCCGCCTGCACGACGCCCCGCTCGGCCGGTACGTGCCGCAACTCCGGGCCACCGACGGCGTCGTCACGCAGAGCGTCCCGGTCGTCCTGGACATCCGGTCGTCCTGCTGAGAGCGGCACGGGCCGTCCCGCCATCCGTGCGCAGCCGCGAGAGTGAATGATCCACTCGCCTTGGCGCCGGGCGGATCGGCCGGTCAGCCGGTGGCGGCCCGCTCCCAGTGGCGGGGAGCGCTGATCTTGGCCCAGCTCGCGCCGAACGTCATCCGGCGCAGCGGTGGCGCGATGGTGCAGAGGCTGAACCAGCCACGGGTCAGACCCACGTTCACCGGGTTGCTCATCATGCCCTGCCGCAGGGTCCGCATGGCCAGCTCGACGGCTTGGAATCCGTACTCGCGCATCTCGGTCTCGTAGTCGCCAATCGCCTCCAGCAGCGGCAGGTGGCCGCCGTCGGCCCGAAACAACTGGCGGGTGAGCAGGGCAGCGTCGCGCAGTGCGGTGTTGGCGCCGTTACCGCCGGCCGGCGGCATGCCGTGCACGGCGTCGCCGAGCACGGTGACCCGCGAGGGTGCCCAGGGTGCCAGACGGTCCGACGCCTGGAACGGAAAGGCGCTCACCTCGTCTGGTGGGCACTCGTCGATCAGTCGGCGTAGCGCGGGGTGCCAACCCGTGATCAGCTCGGCGACGTAGGCCTTCAACCGAGGACCGTCGAGGCGCTCCGGACGCGAGGGAAACACGTCGTTACGGCCGACGAACGCGCACAGCAGATAGTCGTCCCCCACCGACATCTGGCGTTCGAACACGGAGGTGAACAGGAAGTGCGGCGCACCGGTGAGAATGAGGTTCATGCCCTCGGTCAGCCGGGCGGGTAACCAGGCTCGGGTGTCGTCGTTCAGCGGCAACTTGAGCCCGACGCCCACCGCACCGGCATCCCGCTGGGTGGCGCTCGGCAGGTACTGCGCGCGTACCCGGGAGTTGATCCCGTCGGCGCCGACCAGGACGTCGCCGGTGGCGGACGTTCCGTCGGCGAAGTGTGCGGTGGGGCGACCGTCGGCGGTGAGCTCGTACCTGTCGAACGCCTTGCCGTAGTGGACGGCGTCGTCGAGTCCGTCGAGGAGAACGCCGCGCAGCGTGGCACGGTCGACCGGGTAGGCCCGTTCGGCGGGGTCGGGAGAGTCAGGATGCATGACCGCGTCCTCCACGAGGACCAGCGGGCGCAGGTCGGCGCCCAGGAACCCGAAACCGCCGCCGGGCCGGCCGGCGGTGTCCGTGAACGCCCGCCAGTGCCGGTCGGGAAGGCAGGCACGCAGCGACCGGCTGCCCGCCGGGTTGATCGCGAGCCGGTAGCGGTCCACCCGATCGTCGCGGCGCCGGTCGCGCTCGTACACGGCGACGGTGATGCCGTGTTTACGCAGGCCCTGGGCCAGAGCGAGGCCGCCGATGCCACCGCCGACGATGAGTACGTCAGTCATGGGTGAACCTTTCTGGTGCGAAGAGGTCGCACAGTTGGTGGACAACCGACTCGGCCTTGTCGGGACGCAGGCGAATGCCCTTGACGGTGGCGATCACCAGCTCGACGCTGGCGGCGACGTCGAGGTCCACCGACCAGACGTGTCGCGCGATGCCCTCGTTGAAGATCGCCGCGAGCGCGTCCCGCCAGCCCTGTTCGTCGCGCTCGATGTCGGCCCCGGTGGACTCGTCACGTCGAGCGCGAAGATCGAGCTCGTCGAGCACGATGAACAACTCGGGCCGTTGCGCGACGGCGGTGGCGATCTCGCCGAGGTGTTGGCGTAACCGGGCGGCGGGTTCCAGATCGTTGTGCATTGTCGCCTCGAATTGGCTGGTGACGTGCTCGAGCACGGCGGCGATCAGGTCGGCCTTGGTCCGGAAGTAGTGGTGCAGGGTGGAGTGGTCGATGCCTGCCGTGGCGGCGATCGGTCGCAGCCGGAACCCCTCGAAGCCGCCCTCGGCGATTGCCGTGAATGCCGCGTGGACCAGCGCCTGCCGACGGTCGAGCCGTTCAGTCATCCTCAGTCATCCTCCACCAACCAGTTGGTTGATAGCTCAGCATCTGTGTGACGAACTGTCAACCAGGTGGTTGATGACCTCCCGGCTCATGTCGGCGACATGGGCAGGACGAGCACGGGCCACCGGGTCGAGGCGTCGACCGAATCGCCGGCACGGGCAGCTGTGGTGCACGAACGCGCACGGTCCGGGTTAGCCTTGGCGCATATGGCTACCTTTCGCAGCGCCTCAGTGCTCCTCTCCGCCGACGGCACCAGGACCCCCGGCACCGCCGCGCTCTTCGCCGAGCCCGCCCGCAGGGGTGGGACCCCACCGTGGGCGGGTGACTTCCGACCCGCCAACAGCGCCGGCAACGGCCCCAAGAACGCGGTCGGAAAGACCTTCACGTTGGAGCTGCCCGACGGCAGCACCGGCAAAGTCGTGGTCCAGGGCCTCAAGAGCGGCAAGGGCGGCGTCGTCCTTGCGCTGATGGGCGAGGACGCGCCGCCCTTCTGACCGTCCACTCGTCTTTCCGGAAGTCGGGGTGTCCTGGGCGTCCCGACACCCCGACTTCACGGAAGCCGAGTCGATCAAGCAGGCCGGGGATGCTCAGTCGAGGGTGACCACCCAGCGAGCGCCCTCGCCCCGGGCCAGCCGATCGAACGCCATAGGGGCCTCGTCCAACGGGACCGTGCCGCTGACCAGCACGCCCAGGTCCAGCGCGCCGCCGGCCAACTCGGCGGCCAGCACGGGCACCTCCCGGTCCGGGTCCGACGAGCCGTACACCGAGGACCGCAGGGTGCGGGCGGAGTGGAAGATGTCCAGCGCGCCGAGGCTGACCATGTCGTCCTTGGCGCCCATGCCGACCACTGTCACCGTTCCCCCGCGTCGGGTCAGTCGCCAGGCCGCCCGGATGGTGGTGGCCCGTCCGACGCACTCGAAGGCGTGGTCGACGCCGCGACCCTCGGTGCGCGCCCGTACCTCCCTGGACAGCCGGTCGTCGGAGAGCAGGAAGTCGGTGGCCCCGGTGGCGAGCGCCAGGTTCCGTTTGGCCCCGGCCACGTCGACGGCCAGGATCGTCGTGGCGCCGGCCCGGCGGGCCGCGCTGAGCACGGCGAGCCCGACCCCACCGAGCCCGACGACCGCCACGGTCTCGCCGGGCGCTACCCGGGCGGTGTTGCGGACCGCGCCGACGCCGGTCAGCACCGCGCAGCCGAGCAGTGCGGCCTGTTCCGGGGGCAGACCTGCGGGAATCGGGATGACGGCGGTCTCGGGCACCACCACCGCCTCGGCGAGCGCGCCGAGGCCGAGGGTCAGGTTCAGCGGTACGCCGTCGTCGGTCTCGCCGCGCGGCACTGTCGGGGCGGTCGTGTCGGCGCAGAGCCACGGCTCGCCGCGCCGGCACCACCAGCAGGCCCGGCACGCCGGTGCCCAGTTCAACACCACCTCGGTGCCGACCCGCAGCCGACTGCCCGGCCCGGCCTCGGCCACCACGCCGGTCGCCTCGTGCCCGAGCACCAGCGGGAACCTCGCGGCGATCGTGCCGTTCACCATGGACAGGTCGGAGTGGCAGACACCGGCCGCCCGGATCGTCACCCGCACCTCGCCGGGGCCAGGCGCGGGCAGGCGTACCCGCTCGATTCGCAACTCGGCGCCGACACCGCGCGCGACAAGCGCGCGGACGGTGACCGGCGCGGCCACCGGCTCGGCACCGACCGTCGGCGCGGCCGGGACCGGCTCACGGCCGCCCGCCGGGACCGGCTCGGTGCCGCTCATCGCTGGATCGCCTTCAGCTCGCAGAACTCGGCGAGCCCGTGCACGCCCAACTCGCGGCCCAGGCCGGACTGCTTGTAGCCGCCGAACGGGGCGAGCGGATTGAACGGGGCACCGTTGATGTCGACCGCGCCGGTGCGCATCCGCCGAGCCACCGCGAGCGCCGCGTCGGTGTCGGCGGACCAGACCGCGCCAGCCAGCCCGTACCGCGAGTTGTTGGCGATCGCGACCGCCTCGTCGGTGTCGCCGAACGGGAGAACGGCGAGCACCGGGCCGAAGACCTCCTCCTGGGCGAGCGCGCTGTCGGGGTGCACGTCGGCGAAGACGGTCGGGGCGACGAAGTGCCCCCGGGCCGGCACCGGGGTGTCCGGGCCGCCGGCGACCAGCCGTGCGCCGTCGGCCAGTGCCCGGTCGACGTGGCCACGCACCCGCTCGGCCTGGGCCGCGGAGACCAGCGGCCCGAGCCGGGTGCCCGGGTCGAACGGATCGCCGAGCCGGTAGCCGGCCACCGCGGTGGCGACCAGGTCGAGTGCTTCGTCGTACCGGTCGCGGTGCACCAGCATGCGGGTCCACGCCGTGCAGGTCTGCCCGGAGTTGAGCAGGGCGTTGCCGACGCCCACCTTGACCGCGGTGGCCAGGTCGGCGTCGGGGAGAATCACGTTTGCGGACTTGCCACCCAACTCCAGCGCGACCCGGGCGATGCGGTCGGCCGCGAGCCGCATGATCCGCGCGCCGGTGGCGGTGGAGCCGGTGAACGAGACCAGGTCGACGTCGGGGTGCCCGACCAGGGCCTCACCCACCACCGGCCCGGTGCCGGGGACCAGGTTGAGCACCCCCGGCGGCAACCCGGCCTCGGCGACCGCGTCGAAGAGGAGGTACGCGGTCAACGGCGTCAGCTCGCTGGGCTTGAGCACCACCGTGCAGCCGGCGGCCAGCGCGGGCGCCAGCTTCGCCAGCACCTGGTGCAGCGGATAGTTCCACGGGGTGATCGCGCCGACCACGCCGACCGGCTCGCGGACGACGAGCGAGTTGCCGATGCTCTCCTGGGCCGGCGGCCGAGCGGCGAGCGCGACGTGGTCGCGCAGGACTGTCAACGGCAGCCCGACCTGGACCCGGGTGGCGAGCTTGAACGGCGAGCCCAGCTCCACGGCGATGGTGCGGACGAGGTCGTCGGCGCGTGCGGCGAGCGCGGCGTGCAACCGGTCGAGGTGGGCGGCGCGCTCACCGGGAGCGGTGGCCGCCCAGCCGGGGAAGGCGGCGCGCGCCGCGGCGACGGCGCGGTCCACGTCGGCCGCCGTGCCGGCGGGCACCTGCCCAATCGACGCGCCGGTGCTCGGATTCTCCACGTCGATCACGTCGGTGCCGGCGGGGGAGATCCACTCGCCGCCGACGTGCAGGTGGTGCCGGAGGCGCAGGGTGTCGGGCAGCTGCGACGGCGGGGCGGCGAGGTCCATGGCGTCCCTTCGGGGGTGGGCGACCGGCGGTGGGGACGGGGTCGCGACGGGCGATGGCGACGGAGTCGCGGCGGGCGATGAAACTAGCGCTGGGAGTTTGGACGCTACCCGCTGGGCCGGGCGGACTCCACCGGGTCGACGGTGCGGGCGTACTCGGCGGCCAGACCGTGCAGCAGCGCGTCCAGGCCGAGGGCGAAGGCGCCCTCGTCCACGCTCTGCTGGTGCTCGGCGAGCCGGTGCGCCTGCCGCAGGTGCGGGTAGTGCGCCGCGTACAGCTCCGGATCCTCGACGAAGCCGCGGGCGAACGAGCCGAGCGCCGACCCGGCCACGAAGTAGCGCAGTGCGGCGCCGATGTGGGTGGCGCGGGCCGGCGGCCAGCCGGCGCGGACCAACCCGCCGTAGACCGCGTCGGCCATGGCCAGTGCGGCCGGTCGACGACCGGGCCCCTGCGCCAGGTACGGCACGATGTTCGGGTGCGCGGTGAGCGCCCGCCGGTACGACCAGGCCCAGTCGTGCAGCGCGGCGGCCCAGTCCCGGCTGGCGAAGCCGCTGGTGTCGACAGCACCGGTGACCGTGTCGGCGACCGCGTCGAGGATCTCGTCCTTGGTGCCGAAGTGGTTGTAGAGCGACGGCCCACGGACGCCCAACTCGGCGGCGAGCCGCCGGGTGGAGAAGGCGGGCAGGCCCTCGGCGTCGATGAGCGCGGTGGCTGTCTCGACGATCAGCTGCCGGGTCAGCCGGGGCTGGCGGGGTCGGGGCACTGCGCTCCTCACGGTCTCGGCCATCAGGTCTGGACGCGACAAAACTTGCACCGCTAGTTTAAAGGTGACCGGCTGCGCCGACGCCAGGAGGACCACGTGGACTTTTCGCTCACCGACGAGGAGCGGGCGGTGCGGGACACCGTCCGATCGTTCATCCGCCGCGAGGTGATGCCGTTGGAGTCGGAGGTGCTCCGGCGGGAGCGGGCGCACCAGCCGGGCCTGGACCACTCCGAGGTGCGCGAGCTGCAACTCAAGGCGCGCAAGTTCGGCTTCTGGGGCCTGGCCACCCCCGAAGAGTACGGCGGGATGAACCTGCCGGCAGTGCTCCAGTCGTTGATCTGGACGGAGCTGGGCCACACCTTCGTGCCGTTCCGCTTCGGCGGCGAGGCGGACAACATCCTGTTCCACGCCACCGAGGAGCAGAAGCAGGAGTTCCTCATCCCGACCATCGAGGGCGAGCGGCGCTCCTGCTTCGCGATCACCGAGCCCGGGGCCGGCTCGGACGCCGCGAACATCCGGCTCTCGGCCCGGCGCGACGGCGACGACTGGGTGCTCGACGGCGAGAAGACCTTCATCACCGGTGGCCACGACGCCGACTTCGCCATCGTGGTCGCGGTGACCGACCGGGAGAGGGGCGCCCGCAACGGCGGGGCCACCGCGTTCCTGGTGGACCGGTCGATGGGCTGGCGCTCGGAGTTCATCCAGACCATGGGCGAGGGTGGGCCCGCATCGCTCATCTTCGACGGCGTCCGCGTGCCGCACCGCAACATCCTCGGCGAGATCGGGCAGGGCTTCACGCTGGGCATGGAGTGGATCGGCAAGGGCCGCTACACCATCCCGTCACACGCCATCGGCATCGCCGAGCGGGTCCTGCAGATGGCCATCGACTACGCCAACACCCGGGAGACCTTCGGCGCGAAGATCGGCACCAACCAGGCCATCCAGTGGATGATCGCCGACTCGGAGACCGAGTTGGAGGCGGCCCGCTGGCTGGTGCTGCGCTCGGCGTGGACCGTCGATCAGGGCCTGGACCCCCGGCACGCGTCGTCGATGGGCAAGCTCTACGGCGCCGGCATGGTCAACCGGCTGGTCGACCGGGTGCTCCAGATCCACGGCGGCATGGGCTACACCCGTGAGCTGCCCATCGAGCGCTGGTACCGGCAGGTCCGGCTCTACCGGATCTTCGAGGGCACCGACGAGATGCAGCGGCTGATCATCTCCCGCGACCTGCTGCGCGGGTACACGAAGATCGGCGGCCACCTGGCCTGAGAACGGATGTCCGCCCGTCGTGAACCACGTGGGTCCGCCGGCCATCTACCCCCATGACAGCTGCCCATCAGCCACAGGGGGATGCTCATGCACCTACGAATCAAGGCCGTTGCGATGGCGATGGTCGTCGCCACAATCGGCGCCGTCGCCATCCCGGCCGCGCCGGCGTCGGCCAACGTCAGCCAGGGCTACGTCACGGGCTCGGGCACCTGGACGGACGACTGGGGCGACGAGGGCCCGATCTCCGCGTCGACCCGCTCGTACAGCAATGTCGTCGCCATGTGGCAGAAGATCCTGGTGGCCGACGGCTATCTCGCCGCCTCCGACGTCGACTGCCGGTTCGGGCCGACGACGACGGCCGCGACCAGGCGGTGGCAGACCGACCGAGGTCTCGTGAGCGACGGCGTCGTCGGCCGCCGGACCTTCGCCACGGCGGCAACCCGCCTCACCACGTACGAGGGTTGGTTCTACTACGACGGGCTGGGCAGCAACTTCATCTACTTCGGGCGGCTCGCGGACGGCAAGTGGGACATGAGCCTGGGGCCTGACCTGGAGTGGCAGCCTCTCTCGTACACGTACGCGAGCTTCAGCATCTGCTCCTGACCGGCCGGCCGGCCGTGCCCCGCAACGGGCGCGGCCGGCCTATCCGACCAGCGCGGTCAACGCGGCGTCCACGTCGGCCTCGGTGGAGTAGACGTGGAAGGAGGCACGGACCCGTCCGGCGCGGACCGCCGCCCGGATCCCGGCCGCCGCGAGGCGCTGCTCGGCGCCGGGCACGTCCACGCTGACGATGGCGCTCTCCCCCGCCGGCCGGCCCAGCCCGGTCAGGAACCGGTTGGCCAGCGCCACGTTGTGCTCCCGGATCGCCGGCACGCCGATCTCGGCGACCACCTCCAGGGCGGGCGCCGCGCCGACCCAGCTGAACCAGGCCGGTGAGATGTCGAACCGGCGGGCGTCGTCGGCCAGCCGCAACGGTGGGCCGTAGTAGGAGGCGTGCGGGTCGCGGCCCGCGTACCAGCCGGCCGCGTCCGGGCGTAGCCGCTCGCGCAACGCCGGGGCCAGATAGGCGTACGCGGTGCCGCGCGGATTCATCAGCCACTTGTAGCCACCCACCGCCACCACGTCGGCCCGGCTCCCGTCGAACGGCAGCCAGCCGCACGCCTGGGTCGCGTCCACCACCACCAACGCGTCGTGCGCGCGGGCGGCGGCCACGATCTCGTGGTACGCCGCCACCGCCCCGTCGGCGGACTGCACCAGGCTGAACGCGACCACGTCGGTGTCGGCGTCGATGGCGTCGACCAGGGCGTCCAGCGGCACCGTGTGCACCTTGACGCCGCGTTCCTCCTGCACCAGCCAGGGGAACAGGTTCGAGGTGAACTCGACCTCGGGAACCACCACCCTCGCCCCGTCCGGCAGGGCGGCCGCGACCGGCGCGAGGATCTGCGACACGGCCGCGCCGACCGCGACGTCACCGGCCGGCACCCCGATCAGGTCGGCGAACGCGGCACGGGACCGGTGCACCGACTCGCCCCAGCCCTCCCACGACGTCCGGCCGACCCGCCACGCGTCCAGGGCCTCCTGAAGTGCCGTCCACGCCGGCTCGGGCGGCAACCCGTAGGAGGCAGTGTTCAACCAGCCGGGCTCCGGCTTCCACAACTGCTGCGCCTGCTCGAACTCCATGCCGTCGACGCTAGGCGGGGCGACGGCGAACGGGCACGGCCAATCGGCAATCGGCGGCCTGTCAGATCCGTACGGCGGCCCAATCGCGCCGAGAGTCGACCCAGCGGGCAATACTGACTGTGCACGGGGGACTACGCTGCTTCGGCATGGATGACGGCACGATTGTCGAGGCCAAAGACCGCATAGCTGCCGCCACCGGCGGGCATGTCGACCTCAGCGGTCTCGCCCTGACCGCTGGCGACCTCGCCGAGCTGCTGCGCGACATCCCGGCTCTCGCTGATGTGACCAGCCTCGATCTAGCTGAGAACGACCTGGACACCCTGCCGGACGCCGTCGCTGCCTGGACCTGCCTCACCACCCTGGACCTGGGTGAGAACCGGCTCACCGTGCTACCCGACGCCGTCGCCGCCTGGACCTCCCTCACCACCCTGCACCTGAGCGACAACCACCTCACCGCCCTACCCGACGCCGTCGCCGCCTGGACCTCCCTCACCGAACTACGCCTGAGCGACAACCACCTCACCGCCCTACCCGACGCCGTCGCCGCCTGGACCTCCCTCACCACCCTGCACCTGATTGCCAACCAGCTCACCACCCTGCCCGATGCCGTCGCCGCCTGGACCTCCCTCACCGAACTACGCCTGGCCGGCAACCGGCTCACCGCCCTGCCCGACGCAGTCGCCGCCTGGACGGGCCTAACCATGCTTCTCGCGTACGAAAACCAGCTCACCGCGCTACCGGACGCGGTCGCCGCCTGGACTGCCCTGACACGGCTCAACGTGGACCGCAACCAGCTAAGCGCGCTACCGGACGCAGTCGCCGCCTGGACTGCCCTGACACGGCTCGATATGGACTACAACCAGCTCACCGCCCTACCCGACGCAGTCGCCGTCTGGGCCCATCTCAATGTTCTGTACCTGGACGGCAACCACCTCACCACCCTGCCCGACGCCGTCGCCGCCTGGACCTCCCTCACCGAACTGCACCTGGACGGCAACCAGCTCACCACCCTGCCGGACGCTGTCGCTGCCTGGACCGCCCTCTTGTCTCTGTCCATGGTCGGCAACCAGCTCACCACCCTGCCCGACGCCATCGCCGCCTGGAACTCCCTCAGCGGGCTGTCCCTGGCCGACAATCAGCTCACCGCCCTGCCCGACGCCATTGGTCGGCTCGCAGAGCTTCGGATGCTTGTCGTAGAGGGCAATCCACTTCCGCCCGAGGTGCTGGCCGCCGAGGTGGAGGGCACGGAGGCGCTGCTGGCGTTCCTCCGGGATGTCGCCACCGACGGGATCTCGATCTCGGAGGCGAAGCTGCTGTTCGTGGGCGCTGGCGAGGCTGGGAAGAGCACCCTGCTCGGGGCGTTGCGCGGCGAGCCCTGGCAGGATCGTCACCAGACACAGGGCATGGAGATCAAGCCGCTGGTGGTGAGCCACGCCGACCAGGAGATCACCCTGAACGGGTGGGACTTTGGCGGCCAGCAGGCCTACCAGCCGGCGCACCAGTTGTTCTTCAGCGCGCCGGCCGTCTACGTCGTCGTCTGGAAACCCCGTCCGGGTGTCGCGGCCGGCATGGTGGAGTCGTGGATCGCCATGATCGCCCACCGGGCCCCGGACGCCCGGGTCCTCGTGGTCGCGTCCCACGGTGGGCCGTCCTCGCGGGCGGACGCCATCGACGAAACGCACCTGAAACAGCGCTTCGGCAGCCTGATCGTCGGTTTCCACGAGGTCGACAGCGCCATCCCGGACGACCGGCTGGAGGCACTGCGGGAGGCGATCGCCACGACCGCCGGCACGCTCCCGCACGTGCACCGTCGCTACCCGGCCACGTGGCAGCGGACGATCGAGGCAGTCACCGCCGGCGGTCGGCAGGTGATCGACTACCGCGGCTACGAAGCGGTGGCCGAAGCCCAGGGACTGAACGCCTTCCAGGCACGGACGCTGGCCAGTAACGCCCACCACCTGGGGAAGTGGATCTACTACGCGGACGACGACGCGCTTGCCGCGTTCGTGATCCTCCAACCGGACTGGCTCAACGTCGCGATCGCCGCCGTCCTCGACAGTCGAGACGCCGTCGACGCCCTCGGTCTCGTCCCACACCGCATGCTCGGGCGCCTGTGGAGTGCCGCCCAGGCTCCCGACGGCACGCGCTACACGAGAGAACAGCAGCGACTGTTCCTGGCGCTCATGGGGCGCTTCGAGCTGACCTACCTGGTCTCCCTCGACGCCGCACCCGAGCCGGTGAGTCTCATCGCGCAACTCGTCCCCGCCGCACAGCCGGACCTGCGCGGGGCCTGGGTCGAGTTCCGCACCGCCGACCGCGAGTACCTGGAGGTGTGCCGGATCTCGGAAGGCCCCGCAGGCCCCGTGGTCATTCCCGACTCCCTGATGTACCGGCTCATCGTCCGCCTGCACCACCAGCGCTACACGGAGCCCGACTCCCTCCAGGGCGTGCACTGGCAGCAGGGCATGGTCCTGCAGAGCCGGTACGGCGCCCGCGCGCTGCTCACCGTGCGTACCGGGGTCGGTGTCCAGGTCCAGGTGCGCGGCCCGGACGCCGTCACCTACCTGCGCCAGGTCACCGACGAGATCCGCTACTGCATCGAACGGTTCTGGCCCGGCCTGAGCACCGTCGCCCTCGTCGCCTGCCGGGACGGGTGCGGCCTGCCCACGCCGGGTGCGGGCCTGTTCGACGTCGACAAACTCATCAAACTGCGCGACGCACACGGGCAGAGCATCGCGCAGTGCCCGATCTCCAGCTGCGACGCCTTCCCCGCCATCAACTCGCTGCTGGGCGGTGCGGGCGCGAGCCAGGACGCGCTCGCCAGTCTGCAGGACGGCGTGGCGCTGATGGACAGTCATGTCCGCGGGCTGAGTCGACGGGTGACCGAGCTCAACGACACCGTCAAGGCCAACCTCGCGGGCGTGAACGCACAGCTCACCGCGTTGATGTGGCAACTCAACGACGAGGCCGCGGACGGCCCACGCCTGTTCACCCTCACCCCCGTCGAGGCGTCCCTTCGCAACCCGCAGTGGACCACCAGGCGGATGCGGCTGACGTTGTACTGCGAGCACTCGCTGCAGCCCGTGCACGTCCTCGAACCCGACCGGCGCGATGCCGGCGTCTACTACCCGGACGTCTCCCGAGAGTGGTGGGCCAGAGCCGTCCCCCTCCTGAAGGCCACCACCATGCTGCTCAAGCCTCTGCTGGGCGTGGGTCTGGCCGAGCTCAAACTCGACTTCAGCGAAGAGCAGTGGAAGGCCATCGAGGAGCAGGTCGCCCTGGCGAACGAGACACTGAACGCCGCGGCGGAGGCCGCGAGCCACCTCACCGCGGACGACCACAGCGCCGGGCTCGCGGAACGGGCCCCCCACGCACCGGCGTCTCCCGTCCACGCCGAGGGCGCCGTCCTCCGGACGCTGCACGTCGTGCTCCGCGCCCAGGACGTCACCATCGCCGACCTCCGCAAGGTGGTACGCCCCGACGGCCGCATCCTCTGGGTCCACAGTCAGTTCGAGCACCTCTACCACAGCGGCCTACCCGTCATCCCCTGACCCGAAGCGGCTCACTGTCGCCCCGCCGAGCCGGGCGGCGGGTGGATCCGGGCGAGGCTGTCGGCGAGGCCGGCGAGCCACCTGTCGACCTCCACCAGGTGCCGCACCGCCGAGGCGTCGACCGCGCCGAGCAACGGGCGGATCCGGTCCACCTCGTCGACACAGTCGGTCGGAGCGGGCACCCGGCCGGAGGCCCGGCCGTGCGCCACCTCGCCGGCCAGGTCGTCGTACGCCGACCGCAGTTGCCCGGCCGCGTCCCGCAGCAGGACCGCCGCGGCCGGCCAGCCGGCGAGGCAGCCGGGCGGGTTGCGGCGCAGCAGCGACTCGGCGCCGGGCACCACGTGCTGCCCGGCGCCCAGGGCGGCGTCCCAGTCCACCCCCGCGTGTCGCGGGTCGTGGCGCTCGGAGTGGTACTGGCAGTACGACGAGTCGACCAGGACCATCCGGCGGCGGACCCGGTCGAGGTCGTCCTCGGGCGGCGGCGCGTCGCCCAGCACCGCCTCCACGGTCTGCTGGACCGCCTCCCCGCTGGCCGTCAGGTAGCGGGCGGCGTTGTGGCGCAGGTCGTGGCCCGCGCCGCGCGGCCACATGGCGACGCCGGCGAGCACACCGATCACCGCGCCGAGTCCGACGTCGACCAGACGTGCCTCGGCGAGCCGCCAACCCTCGGGGCTGAGCTGGCTGAAGACGACAGTCAGCAGCAGGGTGAACAGCGCCTGCTGCCACACCGGGCCCAGCAGCCGACCGACACCGAACGCCAGCAGCAGGGTGACCGGCAGCACGACGGCGTACACGATGGGCTCCTCGACGAGGAACACCAGCAGGCCGCTGACGACGACGCCCGCGATGGTGCCCAGCACGGCGGGCCGCAACGCGGTGCGCGTGTCGGCGGCCGAGGTCCGCAGGACCGTGAGCGTCGTCAGGAGCACCCAGAAGCCGTGGTGGAGCTGCAGCAGCCCGGCGCCCACCCGGGCGACCGACAGTGCCACGGCCAGTCGCAGCGCGCTGTGCAGGTTGGCGGAGCGCGGTGCCAGGTGGGAGCGGAACTGTCGCCAGTACAGCGTCCACGGGCTGTGTCGCGCGTACTCGAAGAGCGTGGGGTAGGCATCGCCCACCGCGGGCCGCGCCCCGGCGGCGACCCGGGCGCCGACGGCGAAGACCCGCACCTGGTCGGCGAGGGCCAGCGCGGTCGCGTCCCGGCACATCCGGGGTACGTCCGCCGCGCCGCCGCCCCGGCCCACCGGGTACGCCGCCTCGGCCGTGCGGATCGCGGCGTCCAGGCTCCCGAGGTCGACCGGAGGCGCCCCCGGTGCCAGGTTCCGGCCGGCGGCCCGGGTCGTGTCGGCGCAGGCGCGCAGCAGCCGCGCCGCCGCCAGGTCCGGGATCGGCTCCGGCGGGGCGTCTCCCGCGAGCCGGTCCGCCTCGGCGAGCACCTCCCGCAGTGCCGCCGCCGAGATCCGCAGCGCCCGGTCCTGGGCGCCCGCCGCGGTGGGCGCCCGCTCCGGCGCACTGCGGCCCAACCCGAGCGGGGCCACCACGTCGTACGCCCGCGCACGCCGCCGGTCCGGACCACCGGGACCGGCGTGCGGGTCGGTCAGGGCGTCGGCGGTGGCGTCGAGGAAGGCCCCGACGCCGTCCGCCGCCCGGGTGAGCAGCTGCCGGTAGGAGACCGGCACCGGATCGGGCCAGAGCAGCACCTCGGCCGCGGCGAGCAGCAGAATGGCGAGCGTGACGCCGCCGAGTCGCTGCGGCAGGGTGCCCGGTTGGTACGGCGGGAAGGACGCCAGGATGTAGAAGAGCTGGAACGCGCTGGCCAACCCCACCAGGCGCGGATTGCCCACCCCGGCGAACGCCACGACGAACCCGATGACCAGCATCCCGCCGGCGGCCGACCACGTGCTCCAGGCCAACAACGAGCCCACGGCGACCAGCGCCCAGATCGCCGGCAGTGCCGTGACGAGGATCCGCGCCCGTTGCGGCGCCGGACCGGGCAACTGCGCGAACGACCCGGCGGCGATCGTGCCGAACAGGCCGTAGGTGGCGAGGACCGAGCTGCCCGCGCCGTAACGGCAGGCGTAGAAGACGACGGACGCGACGAGTGTCAGCCGTGCCGCTCGCCGCAGGACGGCATCCCCCGGGTCACGGCGACGGAGCCGGCCAAGGAGGCTGGTTGCGGGCACGCCTGCTCCCCCGGTCGTCGCGGCACCCCTCCCCGACCAACCATTCTCGCCCCGGGCGTGCCGGCGGTGGCGGGTTTCCCGGCGAATCACCGCCACGAGGGCCGACAGGCCGTAGACACCGCCCTCTATGTTTGGTGAAGGTTCTCCTCGGGAGGTCGACGCCATGCTGAATGCCGAGGACTTTCCGCCGTTTCAGCGGGCCGTGTCCACTGAGTCGCTACGCGGGCAGCGGGTGTTCGCGTCCCTGACCGCCCTGCGGCTGTCGCTGCTCCTGCTGGCCGCGTTGGCGGGGGTCGGCACCTGGAAGCTCGACAACTTCACGGTGGGTCCGGCAATCGCGGTGGGCGCCTTCGCCGCCACCTCGATCGTGGAGGTCTTCCTGCTCACCAACCGTCCCGACGAGCGGTGGTATGTCGGGAGGGCGCTCTCCGAGTCCATCAAGTCGTTGACGTGGCGATTCGCGATCGCAGCCGATCCGTTTCCCCGCTCACGCGACGACTCGGAGTGTGTCGAGGAGTTCACCGGCCGACTGTTGGGCCTGACCAGGGACATGTCCGGGGCCGGGTTGGCGGCACCCGCCCTGGCCGGGCAGCAGATCACGGAGGGAATGCGAACCGTACGGGCCACCTCCCTCGCGGAGCGCCGGGCGTCGTACGTGAACGGTCGTCTGGAGACCCAGCGGGTCTGGTACGCCGCGCGCTCGTTGTCGAACCGCGCCCGAGCGACACGGTGGTCGGTCGCCATGCTGGTCCTGGAGTTGGTGGGGCTGGCCCTGGCGATGTCGAGGGTCGCCGGTTTCACCGACGTCGACCTGTTCGGCGTGGCCGCCGCCGCGGTCGCGGCCGGTGCGGCCTGGACGCAGACGCGGCAACACTCCGCGGTGGCGACCGCCTACGCCCTGGCGAGCCAGGAGCTCGCCGCCATGGGGTCACTGGCCAGCCGGATCACCTCGGAGGCCCAGTTGTCGCAGTTCGTCAACGACACGGAGACAGCGATCTCCCGGGAGCACACGATGTGGCGGGCACGCCGCCGCTGAGTGCCACACGGCGGCACGCCGCTGCCTACACGCCGGTGCGGCGCCACTGCTGGTTGGTGCCGGTGCCGCAGGCCCACTGCCCGACCTGTGCACCGTCCGCGGTGGCGGAGTTCAGCACGTCCAGGCACTTCCCGCTGTGGCGGGCGACGAACCTGACGTAGCCGGTGCCGAGGTCCTCGACCCGCCACTGCTGGTTGGTGCCGCCGTTGCAGGCCCACTGGATGACCCGGACGCCGTCGCCGGTGGCACTCGTGCCGCCGTACACGTCGAGGCACTTGCCGCTGCTGGCACTTGTCACCGTGGAGTAGCCGCCGCCGGCGTCCTGGATCCGCCACCGCTGGTTGGCCTGCCCGTTCGCGGCCCACTGCACGACGTTGGCACCATCCGCCGTGGACGCGTTGGAGACGTCGAGGAACTTGCCGCTGTGCCGGGCAGCCACCGTGTAGGTGGTCGGCGGGGGGACTGTGGTCTGCGGCGCCAGCCGATACAGGCCACTCCCGTGGGCGGGCAGGGAGCGGGTGAGCGTGCCGGTGACGGTGCCGAGGCCGGTGCCGGACCACAGGTCCGTGACGACGGCCGAGCCGATGCCCAGGTCGGCCAGGTTCACCGAGACGTTGGCGGTGGCACTCTCCCGGTTGAACAGCGCCACGTACCGGTGGTCGCTGCCCGGAACGTCGGCGGTCCACACCTGCCGGGTGCCGCCGACGAGCTGGCGGTTGTTCGCGCTGTTCTGGTCGACGGCGAGCACCGCCGCGTTGGTCATCAACGCCAGCTCGGCGGCGCGGTTCTCGACCAGGTTGCCGCCCCACATCAGCGGCGCCCGGTTGATCGCCCACAGGGTCATGAGGGTGCGCTGCTCGTCGGCGGTGAGCGCGGAGTAGCGGGGTGAGCCGACCGGGCCGTACTTCGACAGCCGCCCGATCGGGATCATGTCCGGATCAGGCCAGGCACCCGTTGTTCGGTACGGCGTCCAGTTGCGCAACTGGTCGAAGAGCGCGTCGAGCGACGACCAGTTGTCCCACAGGTCGTTGACGATGCGCCACATGTGCGCGTTGTCCCGCACGTGCCCGCCGCTGGCCAGCGGTGTCGCGCCCGGCGACAGGCTCAGCACCATCGGCCGGCCGCTGTGCTGGATCGCGGTCCGGTAACCCTCGACCTCGGCCTGCCGGTACGTCGGGGCCGCGATGTCGTCCACCTTCACGTAGTCGACGCCCCAGCCGGCCAGGAGCTGGAAGACCGAGTCCAGGTACGCCTGCGCGCAGGCGTTGGACATGTTCAGGCCCCACATCAGGTTGAGCCAGGCCGCGGTGGTGGTGTTGTTGATCTGGTTGGCTCGGCAGTTGGTGCCGAGGATCGGCACGTTGTCGGCGACCGCCTGGCGGGGGATGCCGCGCATCAGGTGGACGCCGAACTTCAGCCCCTGGGCGTGCACGTAGTCGGCGAGAGGCTTGAACCCGTTGTCGCCCGCCGCCGAGGGAAACCGCGTGGTGTCCGGCAGCAGGCGCCCGTTGGCGTCCATCCGCAGCCGGGGATTCAGGTTGGCGTCCTGGTTGGGGCTGTTGTTGTGCTGGCCTGGGTAGTACCAGGCCCAGTCGATGACGACGTACTGCCAGCCGTGTTGGCGCAGGTTGTCGCGCATGTAGTCGGCGTTGGCCCGGACGTCGGACTCGGTGACCCGCCAGTTGAACGAGTCGTAGCTGTTCCACCCCATCGGCGGGGTGTCCGCCGTGCCGTTGTCCCACGCCATGGCCGGCTTCGGGGAGATGACGGTGAGGCCGACGGCGAGCAGCACGACCAGCGCCGTGAGCCCGGCCATCCGACGTGCGGTGGAGCGCGCGAGGACGAGCGTCATCGGACCTCCCGACAGGCAGTGGTGGTTGTCGATGTTAGCGCACACACCGCCTGTCAAGTGCTCCTGGGGTAGACAGAACCCGTGACGTACTTCGCGGACCTGACGCCGTACACGTACCTGGAGCGGCATGAGGAGGACGAGCAAGGGGCATCCGACGAACCGCTGCTCAACGTCGGCTGGCTGGACGCCTCGCATCCGTTCCCGACCGGCGCTCCCCCGAACGGGTTGCTGCCAGCCCTGACCGAGTTGGCCAAGGCCCGGGTCCGCCAGACTCGCGGGCACCACTACTGCGAAATCTGCGTCCGGGACATGGGCGAAGACGCCAGTGAAGCCTATCGGCAGGGCGTGCTCGCCCGCGAGAGCGCCGAATTCGAGGTACGGGGCGACGGCGTCGCGTACGCCGCGCCTCAGCTCCTGCTCCACTACGTGGCCGCCCACGAATACCTGCCACCGGCCGAGTTCTGTGCGGCGGCCCTGCGGGCAACGAGCTGACGAGTGCCGACGCGTCAGACGAGGCGGTGGATGCGGACCTTCGGATGCTCGTTCCGCAGGTGAGCCTGCTTGTGCTGGCGGACCTGCTCGTCCCAGACCTCCTGGTCGTAGTCGGGGCTGGGCGGGATCCACCTGTGTGACCCGTCGCTGTAGTGGAACTTCTCGTCTCCGGCCCGGATGATGCTCACCGCACCCAGCCGAGGAAGCGCCGGTGCAGCGACAGCGGAGCCCCGTCGAACTCTGCACTCAGTTCACGCCGTCGGGTCGGACCGGACCAGCTTCCGGGACCGGGCGCACAGCGGCTGAGGCCCTCGGCACCGGCTCGTACCGCTGAACGACCCGGGCAGGCGGCCGACCGATGCACCACCCACGCCGCCTTTGCTCTGCACCCGCCCGTGCACCGCGCACGGTCCGTAACTGGCGCATCGGCGGGTGCAGAGCAAAGGGTCCGCAGGGTGGTGGGGCAGGTCCTCGGCGAGGTGCGTTCGAGGCGTCGACCGGCGGCGGATCAGCCGGGGCTCAGCGGCGACAGTCGGCCGCCGCGGCGGAGCACCCGAAGACCCCCGGGCAGATCGGTCGGGCCCTGGCCGTGCCAGTCAGTGACCAGGGCGTCCAGGGCGTTGACGTGCCGGTGCGACAGCGCTCCCGGCGAGGCACCCAGCTCACGCGCCCAGGAGTGCAGCAGCACCCGGCCACGCACCGCGGGGGCCAGACCGGCCAGCGTGGACGGTCAGGCGGGGACGCCGGCCGGCGTGGTTGCCTCGTCGGGGCGTGCCGCCGACTCGTCGTCGTGCTCGTCCAGCATGGTGGCCTCGTCGAACGGGTCGTCACCGCGCAGCACGCCGACCGCCCGGTCCCGGTCGAACTCACCGGTCCAGGTGCCCACCAGCACAGTCGCCACGGCGTTGCCGGCGAAGTTGGTGAGCGCCCGAGCCTCCGACATGAACCGGTCGATGCCCACGATCAGCCCGACCCCGTCGACCAGGTCGGGCCGGTGCGACTGGAGGCCGCCGGCCAGGGTCGCGATGCCGGCGCCGGTCACGCCCGCCGCACCCTTCGACGCGATGATCATGAACAGCAGCAGCGACACCTGCTCGCCGATGGAGAGCGGGTTGCCCAGCGCGTCGGCGATGAACAGCGACGCCATGGTCAGGTAGATCGCCGTGCCGTCCAGGTTGAACGAGTATCCGGTCGGCACCGTGATGCCGACGACCGGCTTGCTCACCCCGAAGTGTTCCATCTTCGCGATCAGCCGCGGCAGCGCCGACTCCGACGACGAGGTCGACAGGATCAGCAGGAACTCCCGGCCGAGGTAGCGCAGCAGCGAGAAGATCGAGATCCGGGCCACGAACCAGAGCAGCGCGCCGAGGAACACCAGCACGAAGATCAGGCAGGTCGCGTAGAAGCCCAGCATGATCTGGGCGAGGCTCTTGAGCGCGTCCACGCCTGTCGCGCCGACCACGGCGGCCATGGCACCGAAGGCGCCGAGCGGCGCCAGCCACATGATCATGGCGAGGACCTTGAACACGACGCGCTGGATGACGGCGATCGCGCCGAGCACCGGCTCGCCGCGCCGACCCATGGCCTGCACCGCGAAGCCGACGAGCAGGGCCACCAGCAGCGTCTGGAGCACCTCGCCCTCGGTGAGCGCGGAGAGCATCGTGGTCGGGATGATGCCGAGCAGGAACTCCGTCGTACCCGCGGCCTCGTCACCGGCGGCGGCCTTGCCCGCGCCCGCGAGGTCCGCGCCCAGGTTCAGGCCGGAACCGGGGTGGATGAGATTGCCGACGACCAGGCCGATGGCGAGCGCCACCGTCGACATGGTGAGGAAGTAGCCGAGGGCGAGGCCGCCGACCTTGCCGACCTTCGCGGCCTGCCGGACGGACCCGACGCCGAGCACGATGGTGCAGAAGATGACCGGGCTGATCATCATCTTGATCAGGTTGACGAAGCCGGTGCCGATCGGCTTGAGTTCCTTGCCGAAATCGGGGGCCACCAGGCCAACCACGATGCCGGCGAGCACGGCCACGATGACGGCGAGGTACAGGTAACGGGTACGGTCCCGGCGGACCGCCGGTGCCGGTGAGGTGGTGGATGCGGTGGTGTCCATGTCGACAATGTGAACCGTGTCTCACCCGTTGACAGCCTTGCGGTCATTCTGTTCACCGCGAACCCGACAACGGCGGCGGCGCGACGAGGAGGTGGTGGAGGTGGCCCGACGTCAGTGGAGCATCGCGGGGCAACTCTTCGCCCTCCAGGCGGTGGTGGTGACGCTGCTCGTGCTGGCCGGCGCGGCCGGTGCCGTCTGGCTGGCCCGCAGCGACTCCCGCCAGGCCGCGCAGGAGGAGGTGCTCGCGGTGGCACAGACCGTCGCCGGCTCCCCCGACGTCCGCGCGGCCCTCACGACCGCCGACCCCGCGAGGATCCTCCAGCCGTACGCCGAATCGACCCGGCAGGCGACGGGCACCGACTTCGTGGTGGTGATGGCCCCCGACCGCACCCGTTTCTCGCACCCCACCCGGGAACGGATCGGCGAGCCGTTCGTCGGGGACATCGGGCCCGCCCTGGCCGGCCACGCGTTCACCACCACCAACGTCGGCACGCTCGGCGAGTCGGTGCGCGCGGTGGTCCCGGTGTACGACGAGCGGCGGCGCATCATCGGCCTGGTCTCGGTGGGCATCACCACCAGGGCGATCAACCGCAAGCTGCTGGGCCAGTTGCCGGTGCTGTTCGGTGTCGCCGCGCCGGCCCTGGCGCTCGCGGCGACCGGTTCCTGGCTGCTCAGCCGCCGGTTGCGCCGCCAGACGCACGGTCTCGGTCCGGCACAGATGACCCGGATGTACGAGTACTACGACGCGGTCCTGCACTCGGTGCGCGAGGGTCTCGTGGTGCTGACCACCGACCGGCGGATCGCGTTGATCAACGACGAGGGTCGCCGGCTGGTGGGGCTCGACGTGGACGCGCCGGTGATCGACAGGCCGGTCGCCGGGATCGACCTGCCGCCCGCGGTGGCCGACCTGCTCGGCTCCGGGCGCGACGCCCGCGACGAACCCGTCCTCGCCGGTGACCGGGTGCTCGTCGCCAACCAGCGGACCACCCGTTTCGAGGGCGCGGTGCTCGGCACCGTGTTGACCCTGCGCGACCAGACCGAGCTGCGCACCCTGGCCAGTGAGCTGGACTCGGTGCGAGCGCTGACCGAGGCGTTGCAGGCGCAGACCCACGAGTCGGCCAACCGGCTGCACACCGTGCTGACGCTCGTGGAGTTGGGCCGCGCCGACGAGGCCGTCCGGCTCGGCACCCGGGACCTCGCCCTGGCCCAGCAGTTGACCGACCGGGTAGTCGGCGCGGTCACCGAGCCGGCCCTGGCCGCGCTGCTGCTCGGCAAGTCGGCGCAGGCCAGCGAGCGCGGGGTCGACCTGGTCGTCGAGCCGGACTGCCGCCTCGACGACAGCCCACTGCCGACCGGCGACCTGCTCACCGTGGTCGGCAACCTGGTCGACAACGCCCTGGAGGCGGTGGCCGGCACGTCTGCGCCCCGCCGGGTGCGGGTCCTCGTCGGCACGTTCGAGGACGAGTTGGTGGTCCGGGTCGCCGACAGTGGCCCCGGGCTGGCCCCGGAGCGGGTGGCCGACGCGTTCCGGCGCGGCTGGTCCACCAAGAGCACCGGCCGGGGCCTCGGCCTGGCACTTGTCGGGCAGGTGGTCCGCCGGCACGGCGGCAGCTACCAGGTGGGCCGCTCGGACGACGGCGGCAGCCTGTTCACCGTCCGCCTGCCGAACGGAGGTGAGCACTGATGACCGACATCCGGGTGCTGGTCGTCGAGGACGAGCCGCTGCTCGCCGAGGCGCACTGCGCGTACACCGAACGGGTTCCTGGTTTCGTGGTGGTCGGGGTGGCGCACACCGCGCGGGCGGCGATGGCGGCGCTGCGCGGCGGCGGCGACGTGGACCTCGTACTCCTGGATTTTCGGCTGCCCGACCTGCACGGTCTGGACGTCTGCCGGGCGCTGCGGGCCGCCGGCAGCGACGTCGACGTGCTGGCGGTGACGAGCGCCCGGGACCTGGCGGTGGTGCGCACCGCGGTGTCCCTCGGGGTGACCCACTACCTGCTCAAGCCGTTCACGTTCGCGGCGTTCCGCGACAAGCTGGAACGCTACGCCGACTACCGCGCGCAGGCCCTCGCCGACGGCGAGGTGGCCGCCCAGCACGAGGTGGACCAGATGTTCGCCACCCTGCGCGGCACCGCCGGGCACAGCCTGCCCAAAGGCCTCGACGCGCAGACCCTCGATCGGGTACGCGTGGCGCTGGCCGACCGGACCGACCCACAGGTGGGACTGTCCGCGACCGAGGTGAGCGCGGCGACCGGCATCTCCCGGGTGACCGCCCGCCGCTACCTGGAGTACCTGGTCACCGTGGACCGGGCCGCCCGCAGCCCCCGCTACGGCACCCCCGGCCGCCCCGAGGTCGAATATCGCCCCCGCTGAACGGATCGGCGTCGCCGCGACGGGAACCCGGTGGCGGGGTGGGGATCCGTTGTTAGACTCGGCGAGTTGGGTTGGCGGTACGACTGGGGAGACCAGACATGGCGGGTGACGACGACATCTCCGGGTGAGACCGGACATGTTCGGCCAGCGGTGCGGCGCGCGTGTGCGCGGCCGCCGTGGCCATGCCGTCGTTGCACCGGTCCCGTGTCGTCGGGCGGCTGAGGCGCGCCCACCCCACCCTCTGAGGTCACTCGCATGTCTGATGCGTACATCGTCTGCTCGAACCTGTCCTTCTCCTGGCCGGACGACACTCCGGTCTTCTCGGAGCTGTCCTGCACCGTCCCGGGCGGTCGCACCGGCCTGGTCGCGCCCAACGGCGCCGGTAAGAGCACCCTGCTGCGGTTGATCGCCGGGGAGCTGCGGCCCAGCGGCGGGAGCGTCACCGTCGACGGCCTGCTCGGCTACCTCCCGCAGACCCTGCCGCTGGTCGGCGACCTGACCGTGGCGCAGGTGCTGGGCGTCGCCGAGCGGATCGCGGCGCTGCACGCCATCGAGGCTGGCGACGCCGGCGAGGAGCACTTCGCCACGATCGGCGACGACTGGGACATCGAGGAGCGCACCCGCTCCGAGCTGGACCGCCTCGGCCTGGGCGAGCTGACCCTCGACCGGCGGCTGCACACCCTCAGCGGCGGCCAGGTGGTGTCCCTCGGCCTGGCGGCGCAACTGCTGCGCCGTCCGGACGTGCTGCTGCTCGACGAGCCGACGAACAACCTGGATCTGGCGGCCCGGCACCGGCTGTACGACGTGCTGACCGACTGGTCCGGGTGCCTGCTGCTGGTCAGCCACGACCGGGAACTGTTGGACCGGATGGACCGCATCGCCGAGCTGGAGCAGGGCGAGATCCGCTGGTACGGGGGCAACTTCACCGCGTACACCGAGGCAGTGCGGGCGGCCCGGGACGTGGCCGAGAGCAACCTGCGCAACGCCGAGCAGGAGGTCAAGCGGGAGAAACGGGAGATGCAGCAGGCCCGGGAACGCGCCGACCGGCGGGCCAGCAACGCCTCGAAGAACCTGAAGAACGCCGGCCTGCCGAAGATCTTTGCCGGCACCATGAAGCGCAACGCGCAGGAGTCCGCCGGAAAGTCTCACGAGACACACTCGGCCCGGCTCGGTCAGGCCAAGGCTCGACTCGACGAGGCCGGCCGGGCGGTCCGCGACGAGGACCGCATCGTCGTGGACCTGCCGGACACCACAGTCCCGGGCGGGCGCACGGTCTTCTCCGGCCAGGGGATGCGGGCCCGCTTCGACGACCGGGAGCTGTTCGGCGGCGACGGCGCCGACCTGGTGATCCGGGGGCCGGAGCGGATCGCCCTCACCGGCGGCAACGGCGTCGGCAAGTCGACACTGCTGCGCCTGGTCAACGGCGACCTGCAACCGTCCGGCGGTGAGCTGAAGCGCGGCGACGGGCGGATCGCGTACCTGTCGCAGCGGCTGGACCTGCTGGACCTCGACCGTACGGTGGCGGAGAACTTCGCCGCGTACGCGCCGAGCCTGCCCGACGCCACGCGGATGAACCTGCTGGCCCGGTTCCTGTTCCGGGGCAACCGGGTGAACCTGCCCGTCGGGGTGCTCTCCGGCGGTGAGCGGCTGCGCGCCACCCTGGCGTGTGTGCTCTGCGCCGAACCGGCGCCGCAACTGCTGCTGCTCGACGAGCCGACGAACAACCTGGACCTGGTCAGCGTCGCCCAGTTGGAGAGCGCGCTGTCCGCGTACCAGGGTGCGTTTGTGGTGGTCAGCCACGACGAACGGTTCCTGGCCGAGATCGGCGTGCGGCGCTGGTTGCGGCTGGCCGACGGCCAGCTGCGGGAGATCGGGGCACCCGACCGGGCCTGAGCCTGAGCCCGGCCGTCCGCGGCCCGGCCGGCGCGCGCCGGCCGGGTCGCGGCCCCGTCAGCTCACGTTGGCCGGGCCGAGGACGCTCTTCAGGTCACCCATCAGCGCGGTCGTCGCCGCCACCCGGAACGGGCCCAGCCGCAGGGTGGTGGTGCGCCCGCCGTTCTGCAGCTTGACGTGTACCTCGGTGTCGCCGGGGTGCAGGACCAGGGTCTCCTTGAGGCGCTCCACCAGCGGTGGTGTGCAGCGGTGTACCGGGATGGTGAGGGTGACCGGCTTGTTGGTGGCGCTGGTGCTGACGTCCGGCATGGACATGTCCATCGCCATGATCCGGGGTGTGTCGTCGCGGCGGTCCACCCGGCCCTTGACCACCACGATGGCGTCCTCGGCGATGTACTGGCCGATCACCTCGTAGGTGTTGGGGAAGAACAGCGCCTCCACCCCACCGGCCAGGTCTTCCAGGGTGGCCGAGGCCCAGGCGCGGCCCTGCTTGGTGACCCGGCGCTGCACCCCGGACAGGATGCCGGCGAGGGTGACCACCGCCCCGTCGGGCACCGCGCCGTCCTCGGCGAGGGAGGCGATCGTGGTGTCGGCCGCCGCGCCGAGGATGTGCTCCAGGCCGAACAGCGGGTGGTCGGAGACGTACAGGCCGAGCATCTCGCGCTCGAAGGCCAGCTTGTCGCGCTTGTCCCACTCGCTGTCACCGATTGTCGGCATCACCGTCGTGCTGCCGGTGTCGGCGTCACCGAAGCCGGCACCGAAGAGGTCGTACTGGCCGACCGCCTCCTTGCGCTTCACGTCGGCGTACGCGTCGATGGCGTCGGCGTGCACCGCGAGCAGGCCCTTGCGGGGGTGCTCCAGGGAGTCGAACGCACCGGCCTTGATCAGTGATTCGATCGTCTTCTTGTTGCAGACCACCGCGTCCACCTTGGACAGGAAGTCGTAGAAGTCGGTGTAGTCGCCCTTCTCCTGGCGGCAGCGCATGATCGAGGCGACCACGTTCGCGCCGACGTTGCGCACCGCGGCCAGGCCGAAGCGGATGTCCTTGCCGACCGGGGTGAACGGGCCGGCCGAGGTGTTCACGTCCGGTGGAAGCACCTGGATGCGCATCCGGCGACACTCGGACAGGTACAGCGCCATCTTGTCCTTGTCGTCACCGACGCTGGTCAGCAGCCCGGCCATGTACTCCGCCGGGTAGTGCGCCTTCAGGTACGCGGTCCAGTAGGAGACCAGGCCGTACGCGGCGGAGTGCGCCTTGTTGAAGGCGTACCCGGCGAACGGCACCAGGACGTCCCACACCGCCTGGATCGCCTCGTCGGAGTAACCGCGCTCGCGGCAGCCGTCCCGGAACGGGATGAACTCCTTGTCGAGGATCTCCTTCTTCTTCTTACCCATCGCCCGGCGCAGCAGGTCCGCCTGACCCAGCGTGTAGCCGGCGAGGATCTGCGCGGCGCGCTGCACCTGCTCCTGGTAGACGATCAGGCCGTGGGTGGGGGCCAGGATCTCCCGCAGCGGCTCCTCCAGCTCCGGGTGGATCGGGGTGATCTCCTGGAGGCCGTTCTTGCGCAGCGCGTAGTTGGTGTGCGAGTCGACGCCCATCGGGCCGGGCCGGTACAGCGCCAGGACGGCGGAGATGTCCTCGAAGTTGTCCGGCTTCATCAGCCGCAGCAGCGACCGCATCGGCCCACCGTCGAGCTGGAACACGCCCAGGGTGTCACCGCGGGCCAGCAGCTCGTACGCGGGCTTGTCGTCCAGCGGAAGGGCCAGCAGGTCGAGCTTGAGGCCGTGGTTGAGCTCGATGTTCTTGACCGCGTCGTCGATGATCGTCAGGTTGCGCAGGCCGAGGAAGTCCATCTTCAGCAGCCCGAGCGACTCGCAGGTCGGGTAGTCGAACTGCGTGATGATCGCCCCGTCGGCGTCGCGGCGCATCAACGGGATGTGCTCGATGATCGGCTCGGCGGACATGATGACGCCGGCGGCGTGCACACCGGTCTGCCGGATCAGACCCTCGATGCCCTTGGCCGTGTCGATCACCTTGCGGACGTCCGGGTCGGAGTCGTACAGGCCACGGATCTCGCCGGCCTCGGCGTAGCGGGGGTGCTTGTTGTCGAAGATGCCGGTGAGCGGGATGTCCTTGCCCATCACGGCCGGCGGCATCGCCTTGGTGATCCGGTCGCCGACCGCGTACGGGAAGCCCAGCACCCGGGCCGAGTCCTTGATCGCGGCCTTCGCCTTGATCGTGCCGAACGTGGCGATCTGGGCGACCTTGTCCTCACCCCACTTGTCGGTGACGTACTTGATCACCTCACCGCGCCGACGCTCGTCGAAGTCGATGTCGACATCCGGCATCGAGACCCGCTCGGGGTTGAGGAACCGCTCGAAGATCAGCCCGTGCTGGATCGGGTCCAGGTCGGTGATGCCCAGCGCGTACGCGACGAGCGAGCCGGCGGCCGAACCACGACCCGGGCCCACCGCGATGCCCTGCTTCTTCGCCCACTGGATGAAGTCGGCGACCACGAGGAAGTAGGACGGGAAGCCCATCTGGTTGATGACGCCCAGCTCGTACTCGGCCTGGACGACGTGCCCCTCCGGGATGCCGTTCGGGTAGCGGCGGCCCAGGCCGGCGAACGTCTCCTTGCGGAACCAGGACTCCTCGGTCTCCCCGTCGGGCACCGGGAAGCGCGGCATCAGGTTGTGGAACTCGAACATCCCGGTCGGGTCGACCTTCTCGGCGACCAGCAGCGTGTTGCGGCACCCCTGCTGCCACAACTCGGACGAGTCGACCCCGCGCATCTGGTCGGCACTCTTGATGAAGTAGCCGCCGCCCTCGAGGCGGAACCGGTTGGGGTCGTCGATGTTGCTGGCCGTCTGCACACAGAGCAGCACGTCGTGCGCGGTGGCCTGCTCCTCGACCGTGTAGTGCGAGTCGTTGGTGACCACCGGCGGGATGTTCAGCTTGCGGGAGATCTCGGTGAGACCCTCGCGGACCCGACTCTCGATGGAGAGGCCGTGGTCCATGATCTCGACGAAGTAGTTGTCCTTGCCGAAGATGTCCTGGTAGGTGGCCGCGACCTTGAGGGCCTCGTCGAACTGGCCGAGCCGCAGGCGGGTCTGCACCGCGCCGGACGGGCAGCCGGTGGTGGCCATGATGCCCTCGGCGTACTCGGCGATCAACTCCATGTCCATCCGGGGCCACTTGATGTAGTGCCCCTCCATGGACGCCCGCGAGTTGAGGGTGAACAGGTTCTTCAGGCCCTGCGCGTTCTTCGCCCACATCGTCTTGTGGGTGATCGCGCCGTTACCGGAGACGTCGTCGCTCTTCTGCTCCGGCCGACCCCACTTGACCCGCGCCTTGTGATAGCGCGACTCCGGCGCCACGTACGCCTCGACGCCCAGGATCGGGGTGATCCCGGCGGCCATCGCCTGCTTGTAGAAGTCGTTCGCGCCGTGCATGTTGCCGTGGTCGGTGATCGCCACCGCCGACATGCCGAGCCGGTTGGCCTCGATGAACAGGTCCTTGAGTCGGGCCGCTCCGTCGAGCATCGAGTATTCGGTGTGCACGTGCAGATGCGCGAACGAATCGGCCATGCCTGGCGCCCCCCGGCGGTGTGGATCTTGTTGGTCGGAGCCGACCGGCACCTACCCTACCGAGGTGATCTCGACGGCTCCACCGCCCGCGCCGACGGCCGTGGCCCGCGTCTCCTCGTCGCCGGGTGGGAGCGCCTAGGCTGATCAGCATGGCGAGGTACTACGACGTGCACCCCGAGAACCCCCAGCCCCGGACCATCGGCCAGGTCGCCGACCTGATCCGCGGTGGTGGGCTGGTCGCCTACCCGACGGACTCCTGCTACGCGCTCGGCGTCCAGTTGGGCAACCCGGACGGCCTGGATCGGATCCGCCAGATCCGCCACCTCGACGACCGGCACCACTTCACGCTCGTCTGCCGGGACTTCGCACAGCTCGGCCAGTTCGTGCAGATCAGCAACTCGGTCTTCCGACTGGTCAAGGCGTCCACCCCGGGCAGCTACACCTTCATCCTGCCGGCCACCAAGGAGGTGCCCCGCCGGATGCTGCACCCCAAGAAGCGCACCGTCGGTGTGCGGGTGCCCCGGCACACCGTCACCCAGGCGCTGCTGGCCGAGCTGGCCGAGCCGCTGGTGTCGAGCACCCTGGTCCTGCCCGGCGACGACGAGCCGATGACCCAGGGTTGGGAGATCAAGGAACGGCTCGACCACCAGCTCGACGCGGTGCTCGACGCGGGCGACTGCGGCAAGGAGCCGACGACCGTGATCGACCTGTCCGGCCCGGAGCCGGAGATCCTGCGCCGGGGCGCCGGGGACGTGTCCCGCTTCGAATAGGGCGGGTCGGGTGGCGGACCGGAGCGGTGTCAAACAGCGTCGGCGGTCGTACGCTCGGGGATCGGCACCGGCGAGCATTGGACACCCGGCATGCCCGACGCGGACGACGTCGACGCCCTGGCCCGGTCCGCCGCGCACGGCGACCCGGCGGCACTGGACGCCCTGCTGGTCGCGGTGCGCCCGGAGGTGCTGCGGCTGTGCGCACGGTTCCTGCCCAACCGGGAGGACGCCGAGGAGGCCTGCCAGGACACGCTGTTGGCGCTGGCCAACGGCATCACCCGGTTCGAGGGACGCTCCTCGTTCCGCACCTGGCTGCACCGGTTGACCGCCAACCGGGCCCGCTCGACCTACCGCACGCTGCGCCGCCGCTGGCGGGTGGAGGCTGACGGCGTACCGCTGCCCGACCGGGCCGACCCGCGACGGACGAGCGTGGTCGCGGGCACCCGCCTCGACCTGCTGGACGCCTTCGACTCGGTCCATCCCGACCTCGCCGAGGTGGTGGCCCTGCGCGACGTGCTCGGGCTGAGCTACCCCGAGATCGCCGCCCTGCTCGACATGCCGGTGGGCACGGTGAAGTCCCGGTTGCACCTGGCCCGCCGGCAGGTCCGGCAACGACTCGGCGCCGAATGAGCCGGGCGTCGTTGCGCCGGCTCGTCGTCGTCCTCGCGGCCACCGTGGGGGTTGCCGCCTGCGGCAGCGACGCCGTCTCGCCACTGCCCGTCCAACCGCCCGGCCCGAGCCCGTCGACACCGACGCCCGCCGCGACCGCCGTGTCCTCCGCGACCGCCACGATCCCGGCCCTGCCCGTGCCGGGCGGGTCGCCGTCGCGACCGCCGCCGACAAGCGCACGCCCGGTCGCGACACCGCCCACACCCACCAGAACCAGGGGTACGCCCCGAACGACTCCCCCGCCGACCGACGCGACGCCGGCCTGCCAGGGCGCGGTCCGCTACGACCTGCCGCTCGCCGACACCGAGATCGAGCTGCTGCGATCACTCTGCTTCGCCACCGGTGCGGTGCTGCGGATCCAGGGCATCGGGCCGGGGCTCGTCACCGTGGACCGTCCGGAGCTGGTCTCCCAGCAGTACGAGGCGGGCGTGGTGGACGTCCGCTTCGTCCGCCCCGGCACCGTTGCCGTGACGGTCCCCAAGGACGGCCGGGAGCACACCATCACCGTGGTGGTCCGCTAGGTCCTGCCTCCCGGGTCGTGAATCTCGTTCGTTAGACGGCACACGTCGGCTGCCCGCCGGTCACCGATCGGCGGTCGGCGCCGTCTCCGCTTGTTCGACCTGATGGATGAGTTGCTTGAGGTGGGCGATCTCATCGCGCAGGGCTGCCTGACCGGCAGCGGTGAGAGTCACCCAGGTGCGTGGGCGCTTGCCCTCGTAGCCCTTCTCGATCTCAATCAGCTCGGCCTTTTCCAGGACGGTCAGGTGCTGCCCGAGGTTGCCCGCGGTCAGCTGCAGGGTGGTGCGCAGGAAACCGAACTCGACCTGGCGGGCCTGGTGCGCGATGGCCAGGATGCCCAGTCGGACGCGCTGGTGGACCACGTCGTCGAGGCCGTTGGTGGGATGGTCGGTCATCGCCCCGAAGCCTCGGTGGTCGGCCGGATCAGGGCGAAGGCGGCACTGCCGAGCAGCAGCAGCGCCGCCGGGACGAGCAGGTACTGCAGGAAGAACCACGGCGAGGTCGAGTGGATGACCTGGCCGCCCTGCACCATCACGATCGCCAGGTAGACGAGGCTGTACGCCAGCAGCGCCCAGTTGCGTTCGACCCACGCGAGCACCAGCAGCGCCATCGCGATGACCGCGATGGGACTGGCCAGCCCGTTGATGAGCCATGCCGCCGGCCCGGCCTCGATCTCGACCGGGTCGGTGGAGAAGGGGTCGGCGGGGACGGGGATGAGCGGGTGGAACGTCAGCCAGATCGACACGGCTGCCATCAGTACGGCCAACGCGACGCCGACGACGACGTAGGGGCGGATCGGGGTGCCCACGCCACGGCGTCGGGACTGCCTGACGTAGAAGCCTGCGATCGCCGCGTAGGCGAGCACCAGCGCGACAGTCCAGTACCCGAGCTGCGCGGGGTTGGGAGCCATGCAGACCGTGTGCTGCGGGCGGGATCGGCAGGTGTCGAAGAGGTCGAGGTAGGGGGCGTACCGGTAGACGGGTATCGCGACCAGGGTGATCACCGCGAAGACCAGCAGTGGAAACCAGGTGCCGCGCTGGGCGACACGGACCTGGTGTGTCAGGTCGCGCACGGCCGCCAACAGCTCGTGAGGCCCGTCCGCCTGGGGAGCGGATTCGTGTGTCATGCAGTTAGCTTTGCATTACAGACCTATCCGCACAAGAGAGTCCGACCGCATTTCGCGGTCCGTACCGTGCGGGAGATCAGGCACGGCCGCACCTCGAGCGGCCAGGTTTCCGTTTTGCTCGGCGCCGGGCCCGCAGGAACTCGGTAGCCGCGACCCCCAGCAGCACCAGGCCGGCGGCGACGCTCACCGCCAGACCGGGCAGGTGCGGCGCGACCGGGGCAAGAGCGATCGTCACGACGACACCGAGGACGTGGGACAACGGCAACCGCTCGTAGACCTCGTACTCGAGCACCGCCCGACCGCACAGCACCAGCCCGGCACCGCCCAGGACGAGCGCGGCCATCGCGCGCCCGGCCGCTCGCCCGGTTGCTCGATGATCCGTTCGACACCGGCCGCCGTGCCGACCACCCCGGCGATCATCAGCCAGTGCGCGTACGGGTTGGTCTGCACCAGCCGGGCTGGGTGCGACGACGACTCGATGGCGGCGCGCAGGGTCGCGCCGGCTCCCCGCGCGTAGCTCCGCCAGAGCACCACGGGCGCGTTCAGCCGCACCTACCGCAGGCGCACTCCGGCGAGCAGGGTGTCCACGAAGTCGGGCCCGCTGTCCACCGGCGGGGTGATCTGCGCGTACACCAGGGCGTGTCGGGCGGGATGCAGGCCCGCCGACTCGACGATGCTCGGCCGGCCCCGGTCACAGCGGTACGTCACCACCGTCCACTCGACGTCCGCCTGCCTGGTGGTGCGGGCCGGGGCGGGCGCGCAGTCACCGTGGGTGCGCTCGGCCAGGAACCCGGCCGGGGTGGTGCGTGCCGCAGTGGTGGCGGAGAGGCCCACGAACGCGCCGGGCAGGTGAGGATCGGCGGCCCACCGGCGGGGTTGCGGTGACATCACCAGCGCTGGTTCGGGTTCGCCGTCGGCGCCGTACTGACCGGCCCAGGTCGCCCCCGCGGCGGACCAGCCGGCCGGCAACACCACGGTCAACGGCCCGGTCGTGTACGTGCCGCCGACCGGCCGAGCCGACCCGGCGCCACCCGGCTCGGCGCCCACCGCACCGACTGCGGCGACGGCCACGACAGCGGCCCCGGCCATCCGCAACCGGTACGGGCGACGGTCCCCGCGCCGAGGTGCCGGCCGCTGTCGCGCGGGCCCGCTCGCCGCAGCCAGCCCCACCGGGCCGCTCGCGGGGGTCGGCGCGACGGGCCGCTCCGTCGGGCCGCTCACGGGCCGCCCCACCGGGCCGCTCGCGCGGGTCAGCGCGGCGTGCAGGGTCGCGGCGTCGGAATAGCGGTCGGCCGGGTGGTGGGCGGTGGCCTGGGCGAGCACCGCCGCGACCGCTGGCGGCACGCCCGCCCGCAGTCGGATCTCCGGGGCGTGCCGTGTCGGGTCGGCTCTGGCCGCGTACCGCGGCGGGTCTGGCGCTTGTCCCGGCGGGTCTGGCGCGTGCCCCGGCGGGTCGGGCCGGGACGGATGCCCGTCCGATGGATCGGCGCCCAGCAGACGGATGCCGAGGCGGCCGAGCCCGTACACGTCGGCGCGGGTGTCGACCACCGCGCCCGGGTCGTCCTGTTCGGGGGCCATGTAACCCGGGGTACCGGCTCGGGCGGTCAGCCCGGAGGCGGCGGCGAGCGCCTTGGCGAGACCGAGGTCGGCGATCAGCACCCGTTCGGCGTCCGGGTCGTCCGGACCGGCGGAGTGGAACAGGATGTTGCCCGGGGTGAGATCGCGGTGCACGACGCCGTGCCGGTGCAGCACGGCGACCCCGGCGCAGATCTCGCCGAGCAGCCGCAGCGCCGCCGGCGCGGGAAGCTCACCGGTGGCCAGGCGGTCCCGCAGGCTCCCCCCGTCCGCCCAGGCCAGGACCGCGTACGGTCGGCCGTCGGGCAGCTCACCGACGGCGTGCACCCGCACCAGCCGCTCGTGCTCCAGCCGCCGCAGCAGCCGGGCCTCGTCGCGGAAGCGTTCGCGGACCCGCAGGTCGTGGCTCCAGTTCTCGGCCAGCACCTTGATCGCCACGTGCGCGTCGAGCGCCGGGTCGTAGCCCAGCCAGACTGTCGCGAACGAGCCGACGCCCAGCAGGCGTTCGATGGCGTAGGGCCCGATTCGCAGCGGAGCCGTCACCGCGTCACCCCCGGCCGGCGTTTCTTTGGAGCGTAGACCGGGTCGGTCGGAAACCCGACGAACCGTTGGCCCCGGCGCGGTGACTAACAGGGCAGGAGACCCATCACCGAAGGAGCCACCATGAACCGTCCCACGATCCTCCTCACCACCGCCGCGTTGGCGTTCGGCACGCTGGCCCCGGCGGCCGTCGCCGGTCCGGCAGCGGCGGCAGCCCGGGCCGGCGGCACCGCGCCTGCCTCGGCGCGCGGCCCGCTCGCCGCCGCTGTCGGGCACAGCCACCCGCAGGTGCTCAGCGTCGCCGGCGCCGGTGTGTACCGGATCGGCGCCAGCCTGCGCACGCTCACCGCGGACGGGCACATCGACTGGACCGCGCCGGGCTGTGCCGGGGTGGTGCACGCGGGCGTGACCGGTTCCTGGGCCGGCGTGCTCCTGTTGGCCTTCCGCGACGGGCGACTGGTGGAGGTCGGTACGGCCACCGCACCGCCGCGGTCCCCCGCCGGTGCCACGGTCGGGATGTCGTTCGACGAGTTGGCGGCGATCTACGGCCGGCGCGGCTCGCTGATCCGCAACGACGCGGGGGACGCCGAGGCGTACCTCGTGCGGGTGGGCTCGCGGGTCGAGCTGTTCACCGGGCACCCGATCCGGCCGGGCGTGGGCTACTTCCAGGTCGGGCCGGCCGACTTCGTCGAGCGGAACTTCCGCCAGGGTTCGGCCTGCTGAGCGGTGTCAGGCATGCGGGGCGCCCGGTTCGTGCCGGGCGCCCGCATGCTGTCCGGCGCATAGATCTGTGAGCGGCACGATGATGTGGTTGTAGACAATGCTGTGTGACACACACTATGGTGTGACACATGGTTAGCGAGGACGTTCTACGGACGCACCTACAGGAGTTGCGTCGAGGCACCGTCGTGGTGGCCAGCCTGGTCGCGCTGCGCCGACCGGACTACGGCTACGCACTGCTGCAACGGCTCACCGACCACGGCTTTCCGGTGGACGCCAACACGCTCTACCCGCTGCTGCGCCGCCTGGAGGACCAGGGGCTGCTGACCAGCGAGTGGAACACCGAGGAGAGCCGGCCGCGCAAGTTCTACCGGACCAGCGACGAGGGCGAGTCGATGCTGAGCCGGCTTCTCGACGACCTCGCCGCCGTGCAGACCTCCATCACCGGGCTGATCCAAGGAGTGGACCGATGAACACCCTGACCAACCGCTACCTCGCCGCCACCCTGCGCTCGGTGCCCGCCCAGCGTCGCGACGAGATCGCCACCGAGCTGCGGGCCTCCATCGACGACATGATCGAGGGCCGGACCGACGGTGGCGCAGACCCGGCCACCGCCGAGCGGGAGGTGCTCACCGAGCTGGGCAACCCGGACGTGCTGGCCGCCCGGTACGCCGACCGCCAGCTACAGCTCATCGGGCCGACCTACTACCTGCTCTGGCTGCGACTGTTGAAGCTGCTGCTCAGCTTCATCCCGGCGCTCGCCGGCACGATCGTCACAGTCGTCGAAGCCGCCAGCGGCAAGGGTTTCGGCGCCATCGGGCCAGGCATCGTCGTCGCCCTGCACGTGACGGTGCACATCTGCTTCTGGCTCACCCTGGTCTTCGTCCTCATCGAGCGCTCCCAGTCGGGTGTGGACGTGCCGGAGTGGAACCTCGATGATCTGCCCGACACGCCGGTGCGCCGGGGCATCCCGCTCGCCGACACCATCGCGTCGGTGGTCATGTCGGTGGCGACCATCGGGTACCTCTTCCTGCAGCACTTCCAGTCCTGGGTGCCCAGCACCGACGGCGAGAACGTTCCGATCCTCGACCCGGCGCTGTGGAGTTTCTGGCTGCCGGCGCTGATCGTCGTGCTGGTCGCCAGCGTGGTCTTCGAGGTCGTCAAGTACCGGATCGGGCGCTGGACCTGGGCCCTGTTCGGCACCAAGGCGCTGCTCAACCTGGCGTTCGCGGTGCCGCTGGTGTGGCTGGCGCTCTCCGACCGGCTGCTCAACCCGACCCTGGGCGTGCGCCTGACCTGGCTGGCTGAGTCGGACAACCGCGACGCCCTCGGCCTGGCCATCGCGCTGGGCGCCGCCGTGGTCGTCATCTGGGACCTGATCGACACCGCGATCAAGACCCGCCGTCAGACGGCGTGAGCGAGAACCCACCCGGCGGCCCGGCGCGTACCCCGCGTCGGGCCGCCGCCCGTGGGTCGGGCCCGACCGGCACCCGGTCCGCCCGCTCGATGCCCGCGCCGGGCGGCGTGGCATCGTTCCAGGATGACCGTGGGACAGCCGGAGGAGTGGCGTCGTCCGGGTCCGACGGCGCAGCAGCGCCGCAACGACCTGTGGATCGGCCTGGGAGTGACCGGGCTGGCGCTGGTGAGCCTCACCCTGGCCCGCAGCGCCGGGGCGTTCCTGCTGGGCCCGCCGCCGTCCGGGCCGGAGCAGCTGTTCTGGACCGTCGCGGTGACGCTGCCGCTGATCTGGCGGCGGCGCTGGCCGGCGGCGACCCTGCTGATCGTCTCGGTGGTGTTCGTCGCCGCGCAGGCACGATCGGCGCCGGAGACCCAGTTCTCCGCCTGGGCGATGTTCTGCGTCCTCTACACCGCAGGCGCCTGGGGACAGGACCATCGGCTGGCCCGGCGGCTGCGGATCGGCGTGATCATCACGATGTTCGCCTGGCTGGGGATCTACTACGCCGTGACGATCGACCGCATCCCACCCGACGCCTTCGACGACGCGGTCGGTCCGGTGCCACCCGTGCTCGCCGCGATGGTCAGCGGCGTGCTGATCAATGTGCTGACGCTCGGCTTCGCCTACTTCTTCGGCGAGACCGCCTGGGTGGCCGCGCGCCGCGAACACGAGCTGCGTACCCAGGCCGAGGACCTGCGTCGGTCGCAGGCCGAGTCCCGGGAACGGGCGGTGCTCGGCGAACGGGTCCGGATCGCTCGGGAGCTGCACGACGTGGTCGCCCACCACGTGTCGGTGATGGGGGTGCAGGCGTCGGCCTGCCGCCGGGTGTTCGACCGCGACCCGGGCAAGGCCCGCACCGCGCTCACCGCCATCGAGCAGAGCGCCCGCACCGCCGTCGACGAGCTACGCCGGATGCTGGGCGTGCTGCGGACCTCCGGCACGGCCGACGCCACGCCGCCGGCCGCCGGTGACGTCGATCGGATCGGCGAGCTGGTCGAGCGGGCCCGGGCCGCGGGCCTGACGGCAACCCTCGGGGTGTACGGCGACCCGGTCGCGCTGCCCGAATCGGTCTCGCAGGCGGCCTACCGGGTGACCCAGGAGGCGGTGACCAACACGTTGAAACACGCCGGGGCGGACCTGCTGGACGTGCGGGTCCGCTACCTGGCCCGGGAGGTGGAGGTCGACGTGACAGACGACGGACGAACCGGCGGCCGAGCCGACGCCGTCGGGCTGGGCCTGATCGGAATGCGCGAACGGGTCACCGCGCACGACGGCGACCTGGAGGCCGGGCCGCGTGCCGGCGGCGGATGGCGGGTCCGTGCCCGCTTCCCACTGGCCCCGGCCGACCCGCCGCTGCAGGCGCAGCGGGAGCCGAGCGACGAACGGCAGCCGGCCGCCGACACCAGGCGCACGGCATGAGCGCCTTCCCCGCCCACGAGACGTCGGCGACGGGTCGGGCCGTCCGGGTGCTGCTCGCCGACGACCAGCACCTCGTCCGCACCGGCTTCCGGGTCATCCTCGAGGTGGAGGACGACATCGAGGTGGTCGGCGAGGCGGCCGACGGCGAACGGGCCGTCCGCATGACCCGCGCCACCCGCCCCGACGTCGTACTCATGGATGTGGAGATGCCCGGGATGGACGGCCTGGAGGCCACCCGGCAGATCACCGCCGACGGGCCCGGTGGGCCGGCGGTGCTGATCCTCACGACCTTCGACCGGGACGACTACCTGTTCGCCGCGCTGCGGGCCGGGGCCAGCGGTTTCCTGTTGAAGAACGGCACACCGGAGGAACTGATCGAGGCGATCCGGGTGCTGGCCAGGGGCGACGGCCTGCTCGCCCCGGAGATCACCCGCCGAGTGATCTCCACGTTCGCCCGCCCCGGAGACCCCGCGGGCACCGCCCACCGGGGGCCGGAGGCGGACGCCGCACTGGCCGGGCTGACCCCACGGGAACGGGAGGTGCTGGTGCTGCTCGCCGCCGGATCGAGCAACGCGGAGATCGCCGCGGCCATCCACCTGGGCGAGGCGACAGTGAAGACCCACGTGAGCAGGGTGCTGGCCAAACTCGGCCTGCGCGACCGGGTGCAGGCGGTGGTGTTCGCGTACGAGAACGGGGTGGTCCGGCCGGGCGGCTGACCGCCATCCGCCGCGCGACGGACCGCCCGCTCACCCACCGGGTGGACGGCGGGACACGCTGTTCGATCTAGCGTGGACGGGTGACCAGAACGCTTCGCCTCGACGGCGTCGACCGTAGCTTCGGCGACCGGCAGGTGCTCAAGAACGTGTCCTTCGAGGTGGCGGCCGGTCGGATGACCGGCTTCGTGGGCGCCAACGGCGCCGGCAAGACCACCGCCATGCGCATCATCCTGGGTGTGCTCGCCCCGGACGCCGGCGAGGTGAGCTGGGGCGGCACCACGCTGACCCGGCAGGACCGGCGGCGCTTCGGCTACATGCCGGAGGAGCGCGGCCTCTACCCGAAGATGACCACCCGGGAGCAGGTGACGTACCTGGGCCGGCTGCACGGCCTGGACGCCCCCGCCGCACGGCGGGCCACCGACGCATTGCTGGACCGCGTCGGGCTCGGTGAACGCGGCGACGACCTGCTGGAGACGCTGTCCCTGGGCAACCAGCAACGCGCCCAGATCGCCGCCGCGCTGGTGCACGACCCCGAGGTGCTGGTGCTCGACGAGCCGTTCTCCGGCCTCGACCCCCTCGCCGTCGACACCGTCGTCACCGTGCTGCGGGAACGCGCCGCAGCCGGAGCACCGGTGCTCTTCTCCAGCCACCAACTCGACGTCGTGGAGCGCCTCTGCGACGACCTGGTGATCATCGCGGACGGGACGATCCGGGCCGCCGGCAGCCGCCAGCAGCTCCGCGACTCGTACACCGTGCCCCGCTACGAGTTGGTGGTGGCGACCGACGCCGGCTGGGTACGCGACGAACCCGGAGTGACCCTGGTCGAGCTGGACGGGCCGCGCGTGGTCTTCGACCTGCCGGCCGGCGCCGACGAGCAGCCCGTGCTGCGGGCGGCCCTCGCGCGGGGTCCGGTCCGCGCCTTCCGCCCGGTCAGCCCCTCGCTCACCGAGATCTTCCGAGAGGTCACCCAGTGAACATCACCCAGGCCACGAGGCTGGTCGCCGAACGGGAGATCCGCGTCAAGCTGCGCGACCGCACCTTCCTGTTCGGCACCCTTTTCTTCCTGCTGATCGCCGCGGCGGGCACCATCCTGCCGCCGCTGCTCTCCGGCGGGCCGTCCACGGTGGCGGTGACCGAGAGTGCGGCCGGTCCGCTGCGCGCCGCCGGCCTGGAGGTCCGGGTGGTGCCGGACGACCGGGCCGCCGAGCAGGCCGTCCGCGACGACGACGTGGACGCCGCGGTGGTCGCCGGCCCGAAGGTGCTCGCCATGGACGAGGCCCCGGACGACGTGGTCCGGGCGTTGAGCAGCGCGCCTTCGGTGCAACTGCTCGACCCGGACGCGGTCGACCCCGTGGTGGCGTTCCTGGTGCCGTTCGTCTTCGCGTTCGTCTTCTTCATCACCTCGCAGACGTTCGGTGTGCAGATCGCGCAGAGCGTCATCGAGGAGAAGCAGACCCGGATCGTGGAGATCCTGGTCGCCGCCGTGCCGGTGCGGGCGCTGTTGGCCGGCAAGGTGGTGGCCGGCGCCATCCTGGCGTTCGCGCAGATCGCGTTGCTCGCCGTGGTGGCGGTAATCGGCCTCCAGCTGGGCGACAGCGGCGGCCTGCTCAGCCTGCTCGCCCCGGCGATCGGCTGGTTCGTGCCGTTCTTCCTGCTCGGTTTCGTGCTGCTCGCGGCGATGTGGGCGGCGGCCGGCGCTCTGGCCAACCGGCAGGAGGACATCGCTGCCGTGTCGACGCCGGTGCAGCTCGCCGTGATGCTGCCGTTCTTCGCGGTGATCTTCCTGAACGACAACGACACCGCGATGCGGGTGCTGTCCTACCTGCCGTTCTCGTCGCCCACGGCGATGCCACTGCGGCTGTTCACCGGTGACGCGGCCGGTTGGGAACCGTTCGTCTCGCTCGTCATCCTGCTGCTCGCCGCCGGTGCGTTCCTGCTCGCCGGGTCCCGGGTGTACGAGGGGTCGCTGCTGCGCACCAACGGCCGGACCTCCCTGCGGACCGCGTGGCGGGAGCGGGAGACGATCGGCTGAGCCGGTGGTTCGCCCCACGGGCGTCGGTGTCCTGATCGGGCACCGGCGCCCGTTCGGGGCTCAGCGGGCGGGCGTCACCTGGTTTCAGGTCAGCGGGCGAGCGGCACCTGGTCCCAGTCGGCCGGCAGCGGAGGCACCGGCCAGGCCGGGTCGGGCTCCCACTTCGCCCACGCCGGGTCCCACCAGTGCTCCCCCGCGTCGAGTAGCGCCGCGATCCGGTCGCCCTCGGCTTGGATGGCATCCGCCATGCCCGGGTAGCGCCCCTCGACGAGGCGCTCGGCGAAGATCTCCACGTCCTTCCAGACGTACGTGTCGGCGTCCGCGCCCCACCACAGGTCCAGCTCGTGGTCGAGAGTGTCCACCCCGATCGGCGTACGCCGGAACGGGTCCTGGAGGTTGAAGTACCAGCCGGCGAAGTCGCGCCCGGGGCCGGTCCAGAACACGTCGACCGAGTGCGCCTCGCCGGGGCGGTGCAGCATCAGCTTGCCGTGCCCCGACCAGGAGCGGTGCCCGGCGGTCTGCCACGGGTGCCGCCCGCACGGGAAGGCCCCGGAGGTCGGGAAGCCGAACTCGGCCCCCGGCGGCAGGTAGAGGGCGAGCAGGTCGGCCGAGTCCTCGACGCAGATCGTCGGGCAGCCGAACCACACCTCGCCGCGCAGGATCTCGCGCCGAACGACCACGTCACCCGGTGCGAACCGGTCTGCCGCCACGTGCCCACCTCCACGTTCGACGCGAGCCTACACGTCCCCCCGGAGAGCCCTCCTGAGCAGCGAAGAGGATGCGGTTCGCCCACATCACCGAGCTTCACCGCGGGACAGACCCCGACGCACACCATCGTCACCGTCGCCGGCTCCCGCTGGCGCTTTGCGAACGGTTCTGAACTTTCTTGAACGTCTCGGTCCGGTTCCTGACATCTCTTGATCCGGATGGTATATATATGAATCGATGCGATCAGACGATGACGTGCCACCTCTGGACACCGCATGCCGGCGAGTCCAAGGCGTCGCCTGCCACACCCTGACCGGTTGACTGGAGATCTCATGACCAGCCCTCGATCCGCTCCGCCTCGGCAGACTCCGGGAGCAGCCCGCCCGCGCCGTGCCCGCGTCAGGCCCACCGCGCTGAGCTTGTTGTCGGTCGTCGCGCTTGCCCTGGCGTACGTGGTAGCCATGCCTGTCGCAGCCACGCCAGTGGGCCTGACCATGGAAGCAGCCGCCGCCTACGTCAAACTGGGCAACCGGACCACCGGCAAGTTCATCGACGGCATGGGCCGGACCACCAACGGCGCCGCAGTCGGCCAGTATTCCTCGTCGTCCAGCGACAACCAGCAGTGGACGATCGATGCCGTCGGCGACTACGTCCGGATCAGGAATCGGGCCACCGGCCTGTACCTGGACGGGATGGGCCGCACGACTGGCGGATCCATCTGCGGCCAGTGGAGTGAGAGCGGCAGCACCAACCAGCAGTGGACCCGGGAGGACTCCGGCGGCTACGTCAAGTTCAGGAACCGGGCCAACGGGCTGTACCTGGACGGCGGGGGCAGCACGTCCGACGGCGCCAACCTCGTCCAGTACGCGAACAGCGGCAGCACCAACCAGCAGTGGATCGTCACTGACGTGTCGACTCCGGGATCGGGCACGATCACGGTGGACGGCAACAACATCCGCGCCGGCAACGTCAACGGCCTGACGTTCAAGGGCTTCGGTGCGCTCAGCGCCAACAGCACCAGCGAGTTGCTGATGGACTACAAGGCCCAGAGCCCGACCGCGTACGCGCAGCTGCTGCGGGTCCTCTTCGGTGGGGAGAGTCCGGTCTTCACCAACGTGAAGATCGAGATGGGCAACGACCGCAACAACTCCACCGGACCGGACCCCTCGACCATGCGTTGGGAGTCCGAGACCCCCAACGTCAAGCGTGCGCAGGGCTTCCAACTCGCGGCCGACGCGAAGAAGGTCAACCCGAACGTCAAGGTGTCCCTGCTGCGCTGGAACTCCCCCGGCTGGGTGAACAGCAACGACAAGGTCTACACCTGGTTCAAGAAGACCATCCTGAGCGCGTACCGGACCTACGGGTTCATGGTCGACTACGTCAACCCGGGTCTCAACGAGCGCGGGGCGGACCTGAACTGGACCAAGACCTATGCCAACCGGGTCAGGACCGACAGTGCCGACTTCGCCAACTCGACAGAGCAATCCCGGTACAACCAGCTCAAGGTCGTCATCTCCGACGAGGTCGGTGTCGGGTCGTTCGGCGGCAGCATGATCAGCGACGCCGGCCTGCGCGACGTGGTGGCGGCGGCCGGCTACCACTACAGCCCCGACGACGACAGCGCCGGCAACTTCAAGCGCCTGGCGACGGACTACGACAAGGAGATCTGGAACAGCGAAGCACAGGCGACGTTCGGCAATTCCGCCTTCCGCCCCAACAACAACATGCGGTCCCCGTCGGTGGTCGGAACCGGCTTCGGCGGCACCAACAGTGCGCTGGAGATGGGCAACACCATCATCAAGGGATTCGTCAACTCGCGCCGGACCAACTTCATTTACCAACCGGCCATCGGGTCCTTCTACGAGGGTGGGCAGTACTCCTACAAGGAGGTCGTCAGCGCCCGTGATCCCTGGTCGGGCTGGCTGCACTACGACGCCGCCATCGACGTGCTGCGGCACTTCAGCTGGTTCGCCAAGACCGGCTGGGAGAACCCCAGCAACACGGCCGGTATCTGGCGCGCCGTCCCCGAATCCAGCTATACCGGAGCGACCGGAACGAACCCGGTGGTCGGACGCAACGGCACGCCCAGCTATCTCACGCTCGCCGCGCCCGACCGGCGCAACTTCTCCACGGTCTTCATGAACGACAGCGAGTACACCCAGTCGTACCGCCTCCAGCCGGTGAACATGGCCTACTCCGGCGCTCCGGCCCTACAGGTGTGGGAAACCCGCGCGGCCGACCCCGGCCAGGCGTTCAACGCCAACTACCTGAAGCACCTCGGCAGCGTCCCGGCCGATACCGGCGGGGTGTACACCGTGACGGTCAGGCCGAACTCGGTCGTCACCGTGACGACGCTGGCCAACCACACCAAGCCCGAGTACCTGGAACCCCTGCCGGTGGAGGGCCAGCGCACCGTGCTGGACACCGACATCTCCGGCGACGTGCAGAGCACCAGCGACAACATCCTCTACGCCGACGGCTTCGACTACTCCGGCAAAACGGTCCCGGTGATCGGCAGTGGCGGCACCATCACGGGCACCGAGGACTTCATCACCTCGCGTGGCGGCGCCAAGAGCGTCATCCCGCGCTGCGCCAGTGACCGCAACGGCGCCTTCGAGGCCTACCAGCCGGACGGATCGACCAACTACGTGCTACGCCAGCAGCTGGACGGCCCGAGCCAGGGCCTGGGCGGTGCGTGGAACGGGGGGGACGCGGTCACCAGGATCGGTGACAGCCGGTGGCTCAACTACAAGGCCAGTGTCGACGTCTCCTTCGAGAACAGCAGCACCCAGAACGGCGCCAACCACGCCCGGCTGGGCATCCGCGAGCAGCACGGTGACAACGGTGCGCCGTACTCGGTGAGGTTCACCTTCGACGGGGGCTGGCAGTTGCTGGTCAACAACAGCGCGGTCGCCAGCGGCAACGTGGTCAGCGGCACCGGCGGCGTGCGGATCGCTGGGTTCAACACCGCGCACAACGCGTGGCACAACATCGCGCTGAGGGGCGTCGGAAACACGGTGACCGCCTACCTCGACGGCGTCACACTGGCCAGCTACACCGACCCGAATCCCAAGCTGTCCGGCCGGATCACGCTGGGCAGCGGCTACTACTTCACCCGGTTTGACAACCTCCGGGTGGAGACGGTCGACGGAAGCCCGCCGTACTACTCCGAGGTACTGGACAACCTGGAGATGTCCGACCTGGCCAACCCGCCCGCCAGGAAGCTGGTGTACGGCGGGTCCTGGGCGCACGAAAACGGTAAGGGCATGTACAACGTTCAGCGAAGCCTGTCTACCAGCCAGGGAAGCGGCTCGACGCTGACCTACACGTTCGCCGGCACCGGACTGGACATCCTCGGGCCGAACAACGGCTCGGCCGTCCTGCAGGTCAAGGTGGACGGTGCGGTGGTCAACTCCGCAGCGAGCACGCTCGCCTCTCCCGAGTTCTATCAGACGTACGCCCTGCGCAACCTCAGCGCCGGCACGCACACCGTGGAGATCATGGTGCGCAGCGGCACTCTCGTCGTGGATGCCGTCGGGGCCGTCCGGCCGTGATGCGTCCGTTGGCCATCAGCAGCAAGCGACAGAGGCGGACCACCCGCGCTCGGCTCTGACCGATCCTGGATCAGTCAGCTCATGCCGTAGCGTGCCGCCGCAACAGCGACCAGACACCAATAGGACCTGCATCGTCCCGTCCCCCAACAGAAAGGACGACGCATATGCGATCTGCCATGTTCAGCCGCCCCCTGTCGCGAATGGCCAGGCTCGTGGCCACCAGTGCGGTGATGGCGACCACGGCTGCCGCGGCGGCAATCGCCATCACCGCTACCGCCGGCCCAGCCGCTGCCGCCACCAGCCAGTTCCGAGGCATGAACTGGGCTCAACTGGGTGACAACTTCAGCACCAGCCCGCTCGTCGTGCAGGGCTTGAGCCAATCCGACAGCTACGCGACAGTGCAGGCCAAGGCCAACGCCCTCTACGACGACATGGCCGCCACCATGGGGATCAACACCGTCCGGCTGCCGATCAACACTCAGACGGTGGCCAACACCACCTGGTGGAACGCCTACCGGGGCGCCATTGACGCCGCTACCGCCCGTGGATTCAAGGTCATCCTCGCCTTCTGGACGGACCATAACTCCGGCGCGAGGATCGCGAACCTCGCCGCGTGGAACACCATGTGGTCCAGCGTGACCAGCGCCTACGGCTCGAACACCAACGTGTACTTCGAGCCAATGAACGAGCCGGGCGGTTACAGCTCGGCACAGTGGCGCGACATCGCCGCCAACTGGCTCAGCACCCACTCCTCGGCCGTGCCCAGCCGGGTGCTCATCGGCGGCACTGGCGCAAGCCAGGACCTGCGCGACGTCTGCAACGACAGCCGCTTCAACTCGACCCTGCTGTCCTTCCACCACTACGCGTTCTTCTACGGCTCGATGACCTACGACGCCTGGCGAAGTCACATGCAGACGCGTCTGGGCAACTGTGCCTCCCGGGCGGTCGCGACCGAGTTCGGCGGGCCCATGGACAACGGCCTCAACTACGCCGACGCGAACAGCACCGACAACTTCGTGCGCCACATCCGCGCCATGGCCCAGGTCATGCGGGACAACCAGATGGGCGGCACCTACTGGCCCGCCCTCGGCGGCAAGAACTCCGGCTCCGGTCACGACTGGTACTCGATGTTCGCCCTCACCGGCAGCGGCACCAACCTCAACCTGACCATCCGCAACACCTCCGGCGCCGACCGGATCCGGTATGCCTATGGCGACACCATCGGCGGCGGCGACCCGACGACGCCCCCGCCCTCGGGAACCCATTACCGGATCAACAACGTCAACAGCGGCAAAGCGATGGACGTGACCGGGCAGTCCACGGCCAACAGCGCCGAGATCAAGCAATGGAGCTACCTGGGCGGCAGCAACCAGAAATGGCGCTTCGAGGACGCCGGTAGCGGCTACTTCCGCATTGTCAACCAGAACAGCGGCAAGTGCCTCGACGTCGCCTCCGCCTCCACCGCGGACGGTGCGAACATCGTCCAGTGGACGTGCGGCAACGGCCAAAACCAGCAGTGGCAATGGCAGTCCCAGGGGAGCAACTTCCGGCTCGTGGCCCGGCACAGCGGCAAGTGTCTGGACGTGTACCAGTCAGGGACCGGAGACGGCGTGGACATCCAGCAGTGGACCTGCGGAAGCGGCAACAACCAGCGCTGGACAAGAACCGCGGTCTGACCGGGGCTCACCGAGGCGGTGTGGCAGACCGTGCGGCACGGTCTGCCACACCCGGTTGTCGATAACCGTGACCGCACAGGCGTGGGAACGTGCCACAGGTAGAGCCGACCGGGTGGCGGGTCGTCCTGGACGAGCATTCTCGGAACCGAACAGGCGAAACCCCCCACCCATCTCGGGTAGGGGGTTTCTTTGTATCTGGAGTCGTTAGCCGGAGCACCCTGGTAGGTCGTCCTCTCCGGAGCGCGGTCAGCTCAGGGCATCAGCCCGGAGTCCGCCAATAAAGGTCTGCCACTGGTCGGGGCCGAACATCAGGGCCGGACCCGTGATGTTCTTGCTGTCCCGTACACCGACCACGCCAGACAGGTTGTCGGCAACTTCGACGCAGTTGCCCTGGTTCCCGCTACGAGTGCTCTTGCGCCAGATGGCGTCAGTCAGGTCACGCATGACTCTCCCTGAGATCGTGCATCAACTTCCGTGACTCTTCTTCGGTCAGCGCCAGCGCGACCAGCTCTGACCATGCTCCAGCGTACGCATCCACCTCAGCGGGCTTGTCTAGATATAACGCGCCCGTCAGCGATTCGCTGTAGACCGTGCTCGGCTCGGCCGCAAACCGCTCACGGTTGGCTAGCCCACATCACCGAGCTTCACCGCGTCAGTTGCGGGTTCTTCGGCTGGGTTGGTCGGCGGTTCTGCAATTCCGATGAAGTTCCCGCCCATGGGTCGGATGCCGACCGACCACCCCAGCGCTGTGAGGACGTCCGTGAGGGTCTGAGCGTCGTGGAATACCTTCACGATGCGGTACTGGCTGCCGTCATCGAGCCGGCGCAGCACCGCCGGGGTCGGCTGGTTCGCGAGGACTTCTTCGCTGGCGGCTACGGCGGGGCCGTCGTCGATGAAGACTGCTTTGCCGCCCGGCGCGAGCGCGGTGGCGACGGTGTTCCAGAAGTCGGGCAAGCGTGTCGGCGGGACATGGGAGAGCCAGAAGGCGAAGAACACGGTGTCGTAGCGTCGTGGTGGCTGCCACTCAAACAGGTCGGCCTCAATGAACTGCACGGTAGGGGATGCGGTGCGCGCCCGAGCCAGGGCTAACACTTCGGTTGCCGCATCGACAGCTGTCACCGAATGTGCCCGCGCGGCGAGCAGCGAGGTCCACTGACCCGTTCCGCAGGCCAACTCGAGCACATTCCCGGCGATCGGAAGTTCATCGACGACAGCCAGCAGCCTCTGCAGGTCTTCGTGCTCTGTATAGGGCCGGTCGTATTCGGCCGCACCGGCCCGGTAGTAGGCCATCTGTTCTGCCAGGAGAACGTCGTCATCCATACAAGCCCCTCTCCTTGGTGTTCGGTCAGCGACAAGCGCTCACCTCGCTCGCCACAGACAGTGGGCCTTCACCTTGGGGCAAGGTCAACAGTCATGAGCACCTCGGCCGTCCTCGTCGACTGATCCCGCACCCGGCTGTTGCCAGGCGGCACAAGCCGTCCGACGTGTCTGAACCCGGCAAACGTTCGTGGACAGCCCACTAGACGCAGGGGAGCCCCAGCCTCGGTGTGAGGCTGGGGCTCGCTGCTGCATCTCCCGGAACTCAGCCGTACCTTGCTCGCCTCGACAGGCTCAGGCGTCGACCGCTGCCATCACGTCGTCGCTGACGTCGAAGTTGGCGTAGACGTTCTGCACGTCGTCGCAGTCTTCGAGAACGTCGATCAGCTTGAAGATCTTGCGCGCGCCCTCCTCGTCCAGCGGGATGTTCATGCTGGGGACGAGGGAGGACTCGGCCGACTCGTACTCGATGCCGGCGTCCTGGAGCGCGGTCCGCACTGCGATCAGGTCGGTCGGCTCGGAGACCACCTCGTACGCCTCACCGAGGTCGTTGACCTCCTCGGCGCCAGCGTCGAGGACGGCCAGCATCACGTCGTCCTCGCTGGTGCCCTCCTTGGGGACGATCACCACGCCCTTGCGGGAGAACATGTACGACACCGAGCCGGCGTCGGCGAGCGAGCCGCCGTTGCGGGTCAGCGCGGTGCGCACCTCGGTCGCCGCCCGGTTGCGGTTGTCGGTGAGGCACTCGATGAGCATGGCCACGCCGTTCGGGCCGTACCCCTCATACATGATCGTCTGCCAGTCGGCGCCGCCGGCCTCCAGGCCGGAGCCGCGCTTGACGGCACGGTCGATGTTGTCGTTCGGGACCGAGCTCTTCTTCGCCTTCTGGATGGCGTCGTAGAGCGTCGGGTTGCCGGTGGGGTCACCGCCGCCGATCCGCGCGGCCACCTCGACGTTCTTGATCAGCTTGGCGAACATCTTGCCGCGCTTGGCGTCGATGACGGCCTTCTTGTGCTTGGTCGTCGCCCACTTTGAGTGGCCGGACATCTTCTACCTCCGTCTGTCATTCCACGCCTGCATCGACTGCCGCACGAATTACGCGCCACATCCGGCGGGTCGGCGGCCGGTCGGCTCCGCGGGAAATGCCGCGCCGGGCGACGGCCCTGCCGAACCGCGGCAATCTTACCGAGGTCACACCCGGGCGTGTCACATCCGGCACCGGCTCGGGGTGCCGCCGGGGCACCCGGGCCACCCGAAGGACAACCACGCGGGGGCGGAGAACATGCCCGGGCGGCAGCGTGGCCGGACCGCTCAGGCGGCGCGGACCAGATCCACGAAGTACGCGTGCACGCGCAGGTCACCGGTCAGCTCCGGGTGGAACGAGGTGGCCAGCAGGTTGCCCTGCCGGACCGCCACGATCCGGTCGGCCGCCGGCCCGCCGGCCACCGAGCCGATCACCTGGACGCCGGCGCCGACCCGCTCGACCCACGGTGCGCGGATGAAGACCGCGTGGAACGGCTCACCCGGCACCCCGGTGATGGTCACCGGCGCCTCGAACGAGTCGACCTGCCGGCCGAACGCGTTGCGCCGGACGGTCATGTCGATGCCGGCGAAGCCCCGCTGGTCGGATCGACCGTCGAGCACCTCGGTCGCCAGCATGATCATGCCGGCGCAGGAGCCGTAGACCGGCATGCCGTCGGCGATCCGCTTGTCGATCGGCTCGCGCATCTCGAAGATGTCGGCGAGTTTGCTGATGGTGGTGGACTCGCCGCCGGGAACGACCAGGCCGTCCACCGCGTCCAGCTCCGCCGGACGGCGGACCGGGCGGGCGTCCGCGCCCGCCGCCGCCAACGCCGCCACGTGCTCGCGGACGTCCCCCTGGAGCGCGAGCACACCGATGGTGGGCGCGCCCATGCCTACCAACCCCGCTCGGCCAGGCGGTGCGGCTGCGGGATCTCGTCGACGTTGATGCCGACCATGGCCTCGCCGAGACCACGGGAGACCTTCGCCAGCACGTCCGGGTCGTCGTGGAAGGTGGTGGCCTTGACGATCGCGGCGGCCCGCTGCGCCGGGTTGCCCGCCTTGAAGATGCCGGAGCCCACGAACACGCCCTCCGCGCCGAGCTGCATCATCATCGCCGCGTCGGCCGGGGTGGCGATCCCGCCCGCGGTGAACAGCACGACCGGCAGCTTGCCGCTCTCGGCGACCTCCTTGACCAGCTCGTACGGGGCCTGCAGCTCCTTGGCCGCGACGTACAGCTCGTCGGCCGGCAGCGAGGACAACCGGGCGATCTCCTGGCGGATCCTCCGCATGTGGGTGGTGGCGTTGGAGACGTCACCGGTGCCGGCCTCGCCCTTGGAGCGGATCATGGCCGCGCCCTCGGTGATCCGCCGCAGCGCCTCGCCCAGGTTCGTCGCGCCACACACGAAGGGCACCGTGAACGCCCACTTGTCGATGTGGTTCGCGTAGTCGGCCGGGGTCAGCACCTCGGACTCGTCGACATAGTCCACGCCCAACGACTGGAGGATCCGCGCCTCCACGAAGTGACCGATGCGGGCCTTGGCCATCACCGGGATGGAGACCGCCTGGATGATCCCGTCGATCATGTCGGGGTCGCTCATCCGGGACACCCCGCCCTGCGCGCGGATGTCGGCGGGTACCCGCTCCAGGGCCATCACCGCGACCGCGCCGGCGTCCTCAGCGATCTTGGCCTGCTCGGCGTTGACCACATCCATGATCACGCCGCCCTTGAGCATCTCGGCCATGCCGCGCTTCACGCGGGCGGTGCCGACGACGGGGGCCGTACCGGGGTTCGAGACGGTGTTTTCGGGCACGGGTCATCGCTCCTTGGACGTGCTCTGGGTGGTGGCAGCGAAAATGCTACGCGCGGACCAACGCCGTACCGACAGCCAATCAGACCCCCGGTGGCCTGCACTGTGGCCCTGGTCACCGACTCCCGAGCGACCGCAGCGACCGCCCGGGTCAGCTCGTGGGGACGTCCGCCGGCACCGTGAGGGTCGGGTCGTCGATGTCGAAGTAACGCGGCCACTCCCGACCCCGCCCCATCCGCAACACCCGCACCAGCGGGCGGCTGCGCGCCGAACGGGCATCCCGGACCAGGTCGGTGTGCACCTGCCGGGACAGCGCGAGCCGGCGACTGGCGGCGATGACCGCCGCACAGTCCGGATCGCCCGGATCCAACTGGACCACCCGCAACTGCCGGGTCAGGTCGTTCTCCGCCGCCTCCCGCTCGTCCGGGCTGGCGTCCAGGGCGATGCGGGCCGCCGCGTACAGCTCGACACCGAAGCGCCGCTCCGCCAGCACGGCCGCCGCCGCGGCGCGGCGCAGCAGGTGGGCGTCGAGGGCCCGGGCCGCCAGCTCCGCGCGGCCCTGCAACCGCTGCACCCGGCCGGCGGTCCAGATGAGGTACGCCCCGACCAGCCCCACGACCACGATCGCGGCCACCACCCACCACATGTGCGGCATCGTAGTGCTGCTCCGTTCCGCCTCCGATTGGGCGCGGCCACGCCGGTCACTCCGGTCGTCGTCCGCACCATGCGTCACACCGGCTCAGCCCAGCCCCACCCACTCCTGGTCGATGACCCGCCCGTCGGTTGCCTCGATCGCCGCTGCGTACACCTCCAGAACGCGGCGAGCAACCACCGGCCAGTCGAAATTCGCCACCACCTGATCGCCGCACGCGCTCAGCGTGGCCCGCCCGGCCGGGTCGTCCAGCAACTCGGTCACCGCGTCGCGCAGCCCCACCGGGTCACCTGTGGGAAAGAGCCGACCGGCGCGCCCGCCGTCGAGCACCCGCCGGAACGCGTCCAGGTCGCTGGCGATCACCGTGGTGCCCGCGGCCAACGCCTCGGTGAGGATCATGCCGAACGACTCGCCGCCGGTGTTCGGTGCCACGTAGAGGTGCACACTGCGCAGCATCCGCGCCTTGTCCGGTTCGGTGACCAGGCCGAGGAACGTGACCCGCTCGTGCAGCTCGGCCGGGAACTGGTCGTACAGGTCGTCGGGGTCCCCCGGGCCGGCGACGAGCAACCGCAGCCCGGGCCGGGTGGCGGCCAACGCCACGAACGCGTCGCGCAGCACCGGGAAGCCCTTGCGCGTCTCGGTGAACCGGCCCAGGAAGCCCAGGGTGCCGCCGGTGCCCGGGGCACACTCCCCCGGCCAGCCCGACAACGGCTCGGCGTCGGCGAACTTGGCCACCGCCACCCCGTTGGGGATCTCCACCGCCCCGCCGTCCATGTGCTCGACCTGCACCTTGCGGGCCAGCGCACTGACCGCGATCCGGGCGGTGATCCGCTCCAACACGATCTGGAGGACACCCTGCGCGGCGGCGAGGACCCGGGACCGGGTCATCGCGGTGTGGAACGTGGCCACCACCGGGCCGCGCGCGGAGAGCACGGCCAACAGCGACAGGCTCAGCGTGAGCGGCTCGTGCACGTGCAGCACGTCGAAGTCGCCGTTGATGATCCAACGCCTGACCCGGGCGGTGGAGACCGGCCCGAACGCGATCCGGGCCACCGAGCCGTTGTACGGCAGCGGCACGGCACGACCGGCGGACACCACGTACTCCGGCAGCGGCGAGTCCTCGTCGGCCGGTGCGAGCACGCTGACCTCGTGGCCGAGCGCGATCAGCGCCTCGGCCAGGTCCATCACATGGTTCTGCACCCCACCGGGGACATCGAAGGAGTACGGGCACACGATGCCGATCCGCATGCGTCAGCGCCTCCCGCCCACGACCGCGGAACACCGTCCCACCGTGCCCCCCACCTCCTCAGGCCCGATCGGGGGCCGACGAGGGCAGCGCCGTGCCGTCCCCCGACCCCCGCTGGTCCAGCCACATCCGCTGCAACATGTGCCAGTCTTCCGGATGCCGGGCGATGCCCGCCGCCAGACCGTCGGCGATCAGCTGGGTCAGCGACCGGACCCGCTGGTCAAGGGGCCCCGCCTCGGGCCCCGGCACCGGCAGCGGGCCGGCGAGCGACGCACACGCCGCATCCGATTCGTACCACATCGAGGCCACGTAGAGCGGCGCACCGGTCTGCAGGGCGAGCAGCGCCGGCCCGCCCGGCATGCGGGTCTTCCCGCCGAAGAAGTCCACCTCCACGCCGCGGGCGGAGAGATCCCGGTCGGCCAGCAACGGCACCACCGCACCGGCACGTAGGCGTTCCAGCAGCACGTCGAACGCCGGACGCGGCCCGCCGTGGGTCGGCAGGATCTCCATCCCCAGACCCGCCCGGAAGGCCATGAAACGCTTGTACACGCCGTCCGGTTTGAGCCGTTCCATCACCGTGGTGATCGGCCAGCCGTTGGTCGCCACCCAGGCGCCCGCAGCGTCCCAGTTACCGGCGTGCGGCAGCGCCACCACGGCGCCCCGGCCGGCGGCCACGTCGGCGGCGAGCAACTCCGCGCCGTCGATTCGGAAGCCGGCCATGATCTGCGCCCGGCTCAACGCGGGCAGCCGGAACGCCTCCATCCAGTACCTGGCGTACGAGCGGAGCCCGCGCTTGACGAGATCGTCCAGCTCGGCCTCGGGCAGCTCCGGCCCGACCACCCGGCGCAGGTTCGCGCGCAGTCGGGCCGTACTCCCGCCGGGGCGGCGGTGGGCGCGGTCGGCGCCCGCCTGGAACGCCGCCGCCACCAGCGGCCGGGGTAGCGCGCGGACCACCCGCCACCCGGCGACGTAGCCCAGCTCGGTGAGGTTCACGCGGCCCGGCCGCCGGTCGTCCGGCGCCGGGCCGTCGACGGGCCGCTCACGCCTGGCCGTCCGGCTGGAGCTGCTGGGCCTGGCGGTAGACGTGCGCCATCCGCTGCCCCACCGTGAAGATCGACACCGCGGCGAGCAGCCAGAGTGCGATCTCCAGGGCATGATCGACACCGACGCCGGTGAGGATCCCGCCGACCCCGACGATGAGCAGCCGCTCGGTGCGTTCGGCGATGCCCACGTTGCAGGTCATGCCGAGCCCCTCGGCGCGGGCCTTGACGTAGGAGACGAGGCCACCGACGGCCAGGCAGACCAGCGCGGCGGCCACCCCGGAGTGGTCACCCTGGGTGGCCAGCCAGTACGCGACCGCGCCGAAGACGGCGCTGTCGGCGACCCGGTCCATGCTTGAGTCGAGGAACGCGCCGAACTTGGTGGAGCCGCCGCTCATCCGGGCCATCGTCCCGTCGAGCAGGTCGGTGAGCGCGAAAAGGGTCACGATCAACGCGCCCGCGACCAGATGGCCGCGGGCACCGAAGCCGAGCGCGCCGACGAGCACACCAACGGTGCCCGCGACGGTGACGGCATTGGGGGTTACGCCCGCGCGCAGCAGGGCACGGGCGATCGGCTCGACGACGCGGGTCATCCCCGCGCGGGCCGACACTTGGAAGATCTTCGCCATGGCGGTCCCCACGATAACGGTCCGCCCAGGTCCGCCGATACGGCCGCCCCTCCGACCCGCCCGGGAGAAGCTTGTGCCTACCCGACAACGGGTGTGAGATCGAGCCGGAGGGTGAGCCAGCTCACCCGTCCGCCCGTCCCGTTCCCGTTGTCCAGCAGACCACCGGAGGATACTGCCGCGCACTCGCCCCGGGCCGCTTCCACCTCGCGCGGCAGTCGCCACCCACCACCGGCTGAGGGAGGTGCGCCCCATGGCGCAGAAAAGTCAGGAGAAGGGTTCCACCGGCGGCACGCCGGTGGTGACCGAACCCGAACGGGTTCGCAACGTGGTGCTCGTCGGGCACTCCGGAGCGGGCAAGACGACACTTGTCGAGGCCCTGCTCGCGGCCACCGGCACGATCGGCCGGGCCGGCGCCGTGGTCGACGGCACCACGGTCGGCGACCACGACCCCGCGGCGGTCCGCCAACAGCGCTCGGTGAGCCTGTCCTGCGCACCGCTGCTGCACAACGGCATCAAGGTCAACCTGCTGGACACCCCCGGGTACGCCGACTTCGTCGGTGAGCTGCGCGCCGGGCTGCGGGCCGCCGACGCCGCGCTCTTCGTCGTCTCCGCGGCGGGCGGCATGGACGCGGCCACCGTCGCCCTGTGGGAGGAGTGCGCGGCGGTCGACCTGCCCCGCGCGGTCGCGGTGTCCCGCCTGGATCAGCCCCGCGCCGACGTCGACGAGACGGTAGCGCTCTGCCAACGCCTCTTCGGCGACAACGTGATGCCCCTCTACCTGCCGATGCTCGGCGACGACGGGGTGTCCACCGAGGGTCTGCTCGGCCTGATCACCCGCCGGGTCTTCGACTACTCCGCCGGGCTGCCCGCCGACGTCCGCGATCCCGACCCGGAGCACCAGCGGGCCATCGACGAGTCCCGCGACGAGCTGATCGAGGGGATCATCGCCGAGAGCGAGGACGAGACCCTCATGGACCGCTACCTCGACGGTGAGGAGATCAGCGACGAGGTGCTCATCGACGACCTGGAGAAGGCCGTCGCCCGGGGGCACTTCTACCCGGTGGTGCCGGTCTGTGCCGAGACCGGGGTCGGGCTGGACGTGCTGCTGGAGGTGCTGACGGCCGCGTTCCCGTCGCCGCTGGAGCACGAGCTGCCGGCGGTCACCGGCGTGGACGGCTCGCCCCGCCCGCCGCTGACCTGCGACCCGGACGGGCCGCTCGTCGCCGAGGTCGTCAAGACCACCGTCGACCGGCACGTCGGGCGGGTCTCCCTGGTCCGGGTCTTCTCCGGCACGCTGCGCCCCGAACAGACCGTGCACATCTGCGGGCACGGGATGGCCGAACGCGGCCACCCCGACCACGACGCCGACGAGCGGGTCGGGCACATCTACACGCCGCTGGGCGCCACCCTGCGGGAGGTGCCGTTCTGCGTGGCCGGCGACATCTGCGCGATCACCAAGTCGGGCACCGCCGAGACCGGCGACACCATCGCGGCCAAGGACGACCCGCTACTGATCGCCCCCTGGGAGATGCCGGAACCGCTGCTGCCGGTGGCGGTCGTCGCCCGCAGCCGCGCCGACGAGGACGCCCTGGCCCGCAACCTGGCCCGGCTGGTCGCCGGTGACCCCACCCTGCGGCTGGAGCGCAACCCGGAGACCCACCAGCTGGTGCTCTGGTGCATGGGCGAGGCGCACGCCGACGTGGTGCTCGACCGACTGCGCGTCGGCGGCGTCGAGCTGGACACCGAGCCGGTCAAGGTGTCGCTGCGCGAGACGCTGACGGTGCCCGCGAAGGGGCACGGCCGGCACGTGAAGCAGTCCGGCGGGCACGGCCAGTACGCGGTCTGCGACATCGAGGTCGAGCCCCTGCCCCAGGGCAGCGGCTTCGAGTTCGTCGACCGGGTCGTCGGCGGCGCGGTGCCGCACAACTACATCCCGTCGGTGGAGAAGGGCGTCCGCGCCCAACTCGAGCGCGGCCTGGTCGCCGGCCACCCGGTGGTGGACCTGCGGGTGACCCTGGTCGACGGCAAGGCGCACAGCGTCGACTCCTCCGACGCGGCCTTCCAGACCGCCGGCGCGCTGGCCCTACGCGACGCCGCCGACCGTGGTCAGCCGGCGCTGCTGGAGCCGATCGACGAGGTCACCATCCGGGTATCGGACGGCTCGGTGGGCGCCGTGCTGGGCGATCTGTCCGGCCGCCGTGGCCGGGTGCTCGGCACCGAACCGGACCCGGACACCGAGGGCCGCACCCTCGTCCGTGCCGAGGTGCCGGCCACCGAGCTGCTGCGTTACGCCGTCGAGCTGTGCTCCATGACTGCCGGCACCGGCACCTTCCGCCGCCACTTCGTGCGCCACGACACCATGCCCGCGCACCTGGCCGACCAGATCCGCAAGGAACAAACCCCGTAACCCCGGCCGTCCCGGGCCCTTTGCTCTGCTTCACTCGACGCGACGAGAACAGCGTCATGGTTGTCGCACTCGTCGAAGCAGAGCAAAGGGCGAACAACTACCCCGGCCAACCCAACTCCCCAGCGCACCTGATCGACGACCCCGACCCTGAGCCCCCGACCCGACCCGACCCGGCTCGGGCCCGGCCCGACCCGACTCGCGCGTCGATCATGGAGTTGCGGTGGGCAGAAGATGCTAGTTATGCCTGATTCAAGGGGAACCACAACTCCATGATCGACACTGACTAGCGGCGCAGTGCGGGCATGGACGGGCATGGGGCGGTCGGGCATGGGCGGGGTGGGGGGTTTGGTCAGGGGTGGATGGTGGGGTGCGTGGAAGAGGGCCGGTGGGGGCGGTCGGCGTCGCGGAGGGCTGCGGTGCGCAGGGCCGCCAGTTGGCGTTCCACCTCGACGAACTGGTCCGCCGGCAACGGGCCCCGGTGCAGCGCGGCGGCGTTCTCCTCGACCTGGGCCACCGTACGGCAGCCGGGGATCGGGATGGTGCGACCGCTGCGGGCCCAGATCCAGCCCAGCGCCCCCTGGGCGAGGGTACGCCCGTCGGCGGTGAGCGCGGCGCGAACCGCGCCGACCCGGCGCAGCCACTCTGGCGCCGGCCGGCCACCACGGAACCATTCCAACCAGCCGGGGGCCAATCCGCGTACGTCGTCGTGGGGCAGCACCGACCCGGCCGAGTACTTGCCGGTGAGCAGCCCCATCCCCAGCGGGCCTCGGTTGACGCTGGCCAGGTCGTACTTGTCGCAGACGGCGAGCAGCTCCGGGGCGTCCCGCAGCACCGACAGGGTGTGCTGCACCGCGGTGGCGCCGGCCGCGGCGTGACCGAACGCGGTGGCCCGGTCGGGGCGGTCGGTGCTCCATCCATACGCCCGGATCAGGCCCTCGGCGACCAGGTCCTCGCAGGTCCCGATCAGTGCCTGCGCCCGCGGCACCGACAGGTCGGCCAGGTGCAGCTGGTAGAGGTCGATCCGGTCGGTGCCGAGCCGACGCAGGGAAGCCGTCACGGCCCTGCGCAGGTACGCGGGCGACGCGTCCTCGCCGGTGGCCTGCCGGCTGGCCTCGTCGAAGGTGTAACCCCACTTGGTGGCGATCACGGCGTCGTCGCGGCGGCCGGCGAGCGCTCGGCCGAGCACCCGCTCACCGTGCCCGGCACCGTACGTGTCGGCGGTGTCGAAGAGGGTGATGCCCAGATCGAGCGCCCGGCGTACCGCCCGCACCGACTCGTCGTCGTCGACCGCGCCCCAGCCCAGCGGTTGGGCGCCCTCTGCCCAGGGGCCGCCGATCGCCCAGCACCCCATGCCGAGGGCGCTGACCTCGATGCCGCTGCGCCCCAACGTCCGTGTCGTGACTGCCATCGGCCGATCGTGCCACCTCGGGAGGGCCGGGGCGTAGCAGATCCGGCGGCGGACACGCGGGTGCCCGGCGACGGTCGGGGTGCGGCATGATCGGCGCCATGCGACGGCTGGGTGTGGATATCGGCGGCGTGCTCATCGAGCCGGCCGACGACGACGCGGACACGTCGTTCTTCGGCGCGCACTACCTGCGTACCCCCGCCGTCGCCGGGGCGTTCGACGCGCTCGCCGCGCTCGGTCCGGCGTTCGACGAGGTGCACCTGGTGTCCACGTGCGGCGCGTCCACCGAGCGGCGCACCCGGGAGTGGCTGGCCCACCACGACTTTCCGGCGCGCACCGGCATCGGAGTGCAGCGGGTGCACTTCTGCCGCACCCGACCGGACAAGGCACCGATCGCCCGGCGACTCGGGCTGACCCACTTCGTGGACGACAAGCTGGAGGTGCTCGGCTATCTCGACTCGGTGCCGCACCGCTTCCTGTTCCGGCCCCGGCCGGCGGAGGTCGCCGCACACGTCGCGCTGCTGCCCCGCGTACACCGGGTGGAGACCTGGCCGGAGCTGACCACGCTGCTGCGCGCCGACTAGCAGGCCCGGCGCGGACGCCCGCGCGGTCGGACGCCGCACGGCCGGCGGTCAGGACGCCCAGGCGCGGGCGAGCAGGTCGCGGGTGTCGCCGAGCAGTTGCGGCAGGACCTTCGTGCGGCCGATCACCGGCATGAAGTTGGCGTCGCCGCCCCACCGGGGCACCACGTGTTGGTGCAGGTGCGCGGCGATGCCGGCGCCGGCCACGCCGCCCTGGTTCATGCCCAGGTTGAAGCCGTGCGCGTTGCTCACCTTGCGGATCACCCGCATCGCGGTCTGGGTGTACGACGCCAGCTCGGTCGTCTCCGGGACGTCGAGGTCGGTGTAGTCGGCGACGTGCCGGTAGGGGCAGACCAGCAGGTGCCCGGGATTGTACGGATAGAGGTTGAGCACCACGAAGACGTGCTCACCGCGGGCCACCACCAGGCTCTCCTCCGGCGGCAGGTTGGGTGCCCGGCAGAAGGGGCAGCCGGTGGGCTTCTCGTAGCCCTCGGCCGGGCGGTCCTCGCCGGATATGTAGGTCATCCGGTGTGGCGTCCAGAGCCGATCGAGGCCGTCCGCCATGCCGCCGATGTCCGTGTGCCGTTCCGCCCCTGTCACGAGCCGATCCTACGGAGCCGCCCGGTCGGGCCGCGACACCCGCCGTCGGGAAAACTCGTTGCCGCACATTCTTGACGGATGATCGCCAAAGCCTGAAAGATCCATCCATCTACAAGCATGCATGCATCGATGGAGGGCTTCATGATCCAACGGCTCGGCCGGCTCCTCGCGGCACTTGCGCTGACGGCCGCCACCACAGTGGCCGGCGTCACCCTCACCGCCGGTGCGGCTCAGGCGGACGGTTGCTACACCTGGGGTCGAGCCCTGTCCCAGGGAGCGTCCGGCGAAGACGTCCGGCAACTCCAGATCCGGATGGCCGGCTACCCCGGCTACGGTGCCGTGCTCACCATCGACGGCGCGTTCGGCCCGGCCACCCGTTCGGCGGTGATCCGCTTCCAGCAGGCGTACGGCCTGTCCGCGGACGGCATCGCCGGCGCGCAGACGTTCAACCGGCTCTACGCCCTGCAGGACGACGACTGCACGCCGGCCAACTTCAGCTACGCCGAGTTGAACAAGTGCAACAGCGACTGGTCCGGTGGCGCGGTCGCGGCGAGCACCGCGCGGGCCAACGCGCTCGTCTCGATGTGGAAACTCCAGGCCCTGCGGCACGCCCTCGGTGACGTGCCCATCTCGATCAGCAGCAGCTTCCGCAGTTACGCCTGCAACAGCGCGGTCGGCGGGGCGTCGAACAGCCGGCACCTGTACGGAGACGCGGTGGACCTGGTCGGGTCACCGTCGTTCTGCCGACTGGCGCAGCAGGCCCGCTACCACGGCTTCGGACAGATCCTCGGCCCCGGCTACCCGGACCACAACGACCACACCCACGTCGCAGCGGTCGGGGGCTGGTCGGCGCCGAACTGCGGCATCTGACCCGCCGCCGCCGGGCGCCACCGCCGGGCAAAGATCGCGCTCGAACATGGAAGTAGTGGCCTCCCACACGAGGGAGGCCACTACTTCCTGGATCGAGCACGATCAAGCGGCAGGGCCACGCACGACCGCGACGAGCCGGCGCGGGTGTTACTCCGCGGCGGCCGAGGGGCCGACGTTGCTGCGGGAGCTGACCACGTCCAGGACGTGGGTCACCGCCTCGGCGATCGGCACCCCGTTGCGCTGGGAGCCGTCGCGGTAGCGGAAGGACACCGTGCCGGCGGCCACGTCGTCGTCACCGGCGATCACCATGAACGGGATCTTCTGCTGTTGGGCCGTACGGATCTTCTTCTGCATCCGGTCGTCACCCGCGTCCACCTGGGCCCGGATGCCCTCGGCGCGCAGTGCCGCGACGAAGCCGTGCAGATAGTCGGTGTGGTCCTCACGGATCGGGATGCCCACCACCTGCACCGGCGCCAGCCAGGCCGGGAACGCGCCCGCGTAGTGCTCGGTGAGCACCCCGAAGAACCGCTCGATCGACCCGAACAGCGCCCGGTGGATCATCACGGGCCGTTGCCGGCTGCCGTCGGCCGCCTGGTACTCCAGGCCGAACCGCTCCGGCTGGTTGAAGTCGACCTGAAGGGTGGACAACTGCCACGTCCGGCCGATCGCGTCCCGCGCCTGCACGGAGATCTTCGGCCCGTAGAACGCCGCGCCGCCCGGGTCGGGCACCAGGTCCAGGCCGGAGGTCTCGGCGGCGGTGCGCAGCGCCTCGGTGGCCTCCGCCCAGTCCTCCGCGGCGCCGATGAACTTGGGCGAGTCGTCCCGGGTCGACAACTCCAGGTAGAAGTCGTCCAGGCCGTAGTCGCGCAGCAGGTCGAGCACGAAGCTGAGCAGCGTGGACAACTCGTCGGCCATCTGCTCACGGGTGCAGTAGATGTGCGAGTCGTCCTGGGTCAGGCCACGCACCCGGGTCAGGCCGTGCATCACACCGGACTTCTCGTACCGGTAGACGGTGCCGAACTCGAACATCCGCAGCGGCAGCTCCCGGTACGACCGCCCGCGCGCCCTGAAGATCAGGTTGTGCATCGGGCAGTTCATCGCCTTGAGGTAGTAGTCCGCGCCCTCCAACTGCATGGGCGGGAACATGGTGTCCGCGTAGTACGGCAGGTGACCGGAGGTGTGGAACAGCTGCGCCTTGGTGATGTGCGGGCTGTTGACGAACTCGTACCCCGCCTCCTCGTGCCGCCGCCGCGAGTAGTGCTCCATCTCGCGGCGGATGATGCCGCCCTTGGGGTGGAAGACCGCAAGGCCCGAGCCGATCTCGTCGGGAAAACTGAACAGGTCCAGGTCCGCGCCGAGCTTGCGGTGGTCGCGCCGGGCGGCCTCCTCCAACAGCTTCAGGTACGCCTTGAGCTCGTCTCGGGTCGGCCACGCGGTGCCGTACACCCGCTGTAGTTGGGGGTTCTTCTCCGACCCGCGCCAGTACGCGGCGGCCGAGCGCATCAACTTGAACGCGCCGATCAGGCGGGTGGTCGGCAGGTGGGGCCCCCGGCACAGGTCCGACCAGCAGACCTTGTCCTCCTTGGCGTCGAGGTTGTCGTAGATGGTCAGCTCGCCGCCGCCCACCTCCATCACCTCGTCGGTGTCCAGGCCCTCGCCCTTGACCTCGATCAACTCCAGCTTGAACGGCTCGTCGGCCAGCTCGGCGCGCGCCTCGTCCAGGCTGCCGAAGCGGCGGCGACGGAACCGCTGCCCGGACTTGATGATCTCCTGCATGCGCTTCTCGAGCTTGCTGAGGTCATCGGGCTGGAACGGCTTGTCGACGTCGAAGTCGTAGTAGAAGCCGTTCTCGATGGGCGGCCCGATGCCCAGCTTGGCCTCGGGGAAGATGTCCTGCACAGCCTGGGCGAGCACGTGCGCGGTGGAGTGGCGCAGCACGGTGAGCCCGTCCGGCGAGTCCAGGCTGACCGGCTCGACGACGGTCTCCTCGGTCGGCGCCCAGTCCAGGTCGCGCAGCTGACCCTGCGGGTCGCGGACCACGACGATCGCCTTGGGGCCGTTCGCGGGCAGTCCGGCCGCGGCCACCGCGTCGGCCGCCGTGGTCCCGGCGGCGACGACGACGGGGTCGGCCACGGCGGGGGTACGGGGTGCGGACACGGTGACTCCTCCAAGCGGTACGAAACGGTGCCGATCCTCGGCTCCTGCCGATGCTATCGGTCCACCCACCCACGGTCGGGAACGGCACCTTCCTGTCGGTTGGCGTTGAACCTTTCGTGCCCCGGAGCCGAACTAGAGGGTGTGGTCGGAAACCGGTGCCGGTCGCGTCGACAGGGATGGGGGCACAAGATGACGAGCACGCACGGCGGTGGACGTCGGCGGCGGATCGGGGCGGTGACCGCGCTCGCCGCGGCCGGGTTGCTGCTCTGGCCCGGTACGGCGCAGGCCGTGGACGTGACGACCACCCCGACCGAGGCACGGCAGGGCGACGCCGTACGTCTGGAGTTCACCGTGCCGGAGGAGCGGGCCGGCACGAGGACCAACCAGATCGAGGTGCGGTTGCCCGCCGACGCGCCGATCGCCGAGGTCTACCCGATGTCGGTGAACGGTTGGGCACCCAAGATCAGCTCGCGCACGCTGGACAAGCCGGTGGCCGGTATCCACTCCTCCGGGGTGAGCACGGTGACCACGGCGGTGACCTGGGTCCGGGTCGGCGAGAGCGACCCCGGGCCGGCCCGGCTGGCGCTGTCCATGGGCCCGCTGCCCCAGGCGGAGCGGCTCACCTTCGAGGTCGTCCAGACGTACGCCGATGGCACGGTGGTCCGGTGGGCCGACGCCGCAGGTCCGCACCGGGCCCCGGCGCTCAACCTGCTGCCGGCGGCACCCGGTGCGGCGGGTCCGGCCGCCCACGGCGGGCACGGCGGCCCGGCCGCCGGCGCGCCAGCCGCGGACGGCGGTGTCGACGCCCCGGCCGCCGATGCGGGCGGCGCCGACGAGGAGTCCGGCAACGCCGACGGGATGCTGGCCGCCGGCCTGCTGGCCGGGCTGGGCGGCGGTGCGGCGATCGGCTGGCTGGTCAGCCGGTGGCGCCGACGCGACCCGGCCGAGGCCGCCGCGCTCGCCGAGGTCACCGGCGGCCCGGACGAGGACGAGGCCGCCACCCTCGCCGAGATCACCGGCCGCGCGGACGACACCGCGACGCCCGCCAAGAAGACCAGCCGCGCGAACGAGCCGGCGACCCCCACCACGATCACCAGCCGCGTGAACGACACCGCGACGCCGGCCGACCGCCAGCCCGCCGATCCTCAGCCCGCCGTTCCCGCAGCATCGAGGTGATCCACTCGGGTTCCCGGAAACCGTGGCATCCAGGCCGCACGGACAGCCCGATGTGGCGCTGATCCACTCGGCTTTCCGGAAACCGTGGCATCCGAGCCGCGCGGAGGCCCCGACTTGCGGGAAGCCGAGTTGACCTTGGGGCAGGGCGTCCAGCGCAGCACGGCTAGCACGGGCACAGGGCCGCCCGGGTGGTCAGGCTGCCCAGGTGGGTAGCGGTTCGCGGGCGGACAGCCACGACTCGGGTACGCCGCCGGGGGTGCCGACACCCGTGTACGCCGCCACGATCGCTCCGGCGATGGCGGCGGTGGTGTCCAGGTCACCGCCGGCCTGGACGCACCTCTGGATCGTCGCCGGGTAGTCGTCGAGGTGGGTGGCGGCAACCCAGAGGGTGAAACCGACGGTGTCCTGGGCGGTCACCCGGGAGCCGTTGCCGAGTTCGGCCACCACCCGATCCAGTGGCCGGCCGAGCAGCCCCGCTGCCCGGCTCACACTCCGGTGCACCTCGGTGCCCGGGTCCAGCGCGGCGGCGATCCCGGCGAGCAGTCGTTCCGGGGCCGGCCGATGGCCGTCGAGCCGGGCCCGGGCGGCCAGCGCGGCGGCGACGGCCACCGCGACCGCACCGGCGATTCCCTCCGGATGCGCGTGCGTCACCTCGGCCGAGGCGCGGGCCTGCGCCGCGGCACGCGCGGTCGAGTCGGCGAAGTACGCGCCAAGCGGGCCGACCCGCATCGCCGCGCCGTTGCCGCAGGAGCCCTGGCCGTCGAAGGCGGAGGCGGCGGCCAGCGGCCACGGGGTGCCGGTGCGGATCAGCCGCAGGATCGTCATCGCGCCAACGCCGTAGCCCCGGCGCGGAGAACACCGCCCGGCGAAGGCCAGGGCCAGCCGGTCGGGGTTGATGCCGCCGGAGTGGGCCAGTTCGGCGAGGACCGAGCAGGCCATCTCGGTGTCGTCGGTCCACTCCCAGGGGGCCGGCGGCAGTGCGCCCCCGGCGAGATCCGGGGGCCCAGCCCTCGGCAGGAAGAACTGTGCGCCGAGCGCGTCGCCGGTGGAGAGACCGGCGAGGCTGTCCCGGGCGAGCGCCAGGCGGGCATCGGCGAACAGGGTGAACGACATCGTCGTACCAGCTTGCCCCCTCGCCAGGCACGTCGCAACGCGATCAACTTGCCAGGCCAAGTACGGTCTTGTCGTGGCCTCCGTGCTCCTGGTCGAAGACGATCACGTCGTACGCGGTGCGATGCTGCGGTCCCTCACCGACCGGGGGCATGCCGTGCACGCCGTGGGTACGGCGTTGGACGCGTTGCGCCGGGTCGCCGCGGAGACACCCGACCTGGTGGTGCTCGACCTGGGCCTGCCGGACCTGGACGGCTCGGACGCGCTGCGGATGCTGCGCGGCATCACCGACGTCCCGATCATCATCGCGACCGCGCGGGACGACGAGCAGTCGGTGGTCAAGCTGCTGCGTGCCGGCGCGGACGACTACATGGTCAAGCCGTTCACCGGGGCGCACCTGGACGCGCGGATCACCACCGTGCTGCGCCGGGCCGGACGGGCCAGTCGGACGGTGCAGCCGGCGGTGCACAGCGTCGGCGGGCTCCGGGTGGACGTGGGCGAGCGCAGCGCCCAACTCGACGGGGAGCCGCTGGCGCTGACCCGTAAGGAATTCGACCTGCTGGCGTATCTCGCCGCACGACCCGGGCGGGTAGTGTCCCGCCGGGAACTCTTGGAGGAGGTATGGCGGCAGCCATCGGTCGGCGAGGATCAGACCATCGACGTTCACCTGTACTGGCTCCGCAGAAAGATGGGCGAGTCCGCGGCGAAGCCGCGCTACCTGCGCACCGTGCGGGGGGTCGGGTTCCGGCTGGTGGCACCGGACTGAGGACGGCGCTGGCCCTGCTCACGGCCGGCATGTGCAGCCTCGTCGCGCTCGCGTTCCTGATTCCCCTCGGGCTCAGCCTGCGGGAGCAGAGCCGGGACAAGGCGATCGCCGACGCGGCCCGGCGCAGCGCGCTGGTGACCGGCGCGCTGGCGGTGAGCACCGACCCGGCGGTGGTCGAGCGGGCCGTGGTGGCGAGCGCCGAGGGCGCTCCGACCCGGCCGGTCGTACACGGCCTGGGGCTGGACGAGTCCGCTGGTCAGGCCAGCGGCGCCGACCTGGACCGGGCCCGTGCCGACCGGCGGTCGCTGGTCGTCGACGTGGACGGGGGCGTGGTCCGGCTCGACCCGGTCGTCCTCGGTGACCGCACGGCCGTGGTCGAGGTGTTCCTGCCGGACTCGACGCTGGGCGAGGGTGCCGGCGGCACCTGGCTGCTGCTGTTCGCGGTCGGGGCGGCGATGGCCGGCGCGGCGGTGCTGGTGGTCGACCGGGTCGCCGCCCGCGCGGTGGACTCGACCCGAGGTCTGGTCAAGGCCGCGCTGTCCATCGGCGACGGCGACGTGGGCGTACGGATCGAGCCGACCGGTCCCCGTGAGCTGGCCGAGGCCGGGTACGCCTTCAACCGGATGGCCGACCGGCTGGACGCGGCCCGCACCGACGAGCGGGAGTTGGTGGCCGACCTGTCGCATCGTCTGCGTACCCCGTTGACCGTGTTGCGGTTGGACGCGGAGGCGTTGGAGTCCGACGACACGAGCGTGGGTTCGTTCAGCCCGGCGGAGCTGGACCGGCTTCGCGGCATCCGGCGAATCCGACAGGCGATCGTCACCCTGGAGGGTGAGATCGACGTGTTGATCAAGACGACCCGCAAGTCGGTGGCGCACGAGGCCGGGCCGGCGATGTGCGACGTCAGCGAGGTGGTCCGGGATCGGATGGTGTTCTGGGCGGCCCTCGCCGGCGACCAGAACCGGCCGCACCGGGTCAACGGCGCGCAACTGCGCATCCCCGCGCCGGTGCCCCGGGCCGAGCTGGCCGCCGCGCTGGACGCGGTGATCGGCAACGTCTTCCGCTACACCCCGCAGGGCACCGCGTTCGAGGTGGCGGTGTCCCGGCGCGACGGTTACGTGGCGATCCGGATCGACGACGCCGGTCCCGGCATCGCCAACCCGGACCGGGCGCTGCGCCGGGGCGCCAGCGACCAGGGCTCGACAGGGCTCGGCCTGGACATCGCCAAGCGGGTGGCGTTGCAGGCCAACGGGTCGGTGAGCATCGACCGCGCCCGGCTGGGCGGGGCCAGCGTGGTGATGTTGCTCGCCGATCCGGAGGCGACGCCGCGGCAGGTCAGCCGATTCGGTCTGGTCGGGCGGATGGCCCGCGACGCCCGGGACACGAAGGCCGCCGGCCGTCGGTGGCCGCGCCAGCGTCCCACCGACGACTGACCGGGTTGTGGGCCGTCGCAAGTCTTCCTTAGATCGCGGTTAACGATCGGGCTGGACCGGTCGCCGACTGACAGGATCAGAGCAGGAACCCACCAGTTTCACCGGCCGAGCGGACACGCGCCCACGGCAGGTGAAGCCGCGCGCGCGGCGGGAGTCACAGGTCCCCCCACACCCACGCTCCCGCCGCGCGCCCTGCTCCCCACGCGATCGCACCGCGCCGGGCCCGACGGGCTACCGCCGTCGCCGGGCCCGACGGGCTCAGCCGGCGCCGGGCCCGACGGGCTCAGCCGGCTCAGCCGGCGGCGGCGAGGTACGCGTCGATCTCGGCCGCGATCCGCTGCTTGCCGGCCGGGTCGAGGAAGGACACGGCCACCGCGTTGCGGGCCAGCCCGGCCAGCCCTTCGGCGCCGACGCCGAGCAGGCGGGCCGCCACCGCGTACTCGTCGTTGAGGGTCGTGCCGAACATCGGCGGGTCGTCGGAGTTGATGGTGACCAGGAGCCCGGCCTCGACCAGCCGGGGCAGCGGGTGCTCGTCGAGGGTGGCCACCGCCCGCGTCCGGATGTTCGACGTCGGGCAGATCTCCATGCCGATCTGCCGCTCGGCCAGGTACCTGAGCAGCTCCGGGTCCTGGGCGGCGGAGATGCCGTGCCCGATGCGCTCGGCGCCCAGCTCGTTGAGCGCGTCCCAGATCGTCTGCGGCCCGGTGGTCTCCCCCGCGTGCGGCACCGAGTGCAGCCCGGCGGCGCGGGCCTGGTCGAAGTAGGGCCGGAACTGCGGCCGGGGTACGCCGATCTCCGGGCCACCCAGACCGAAGCTGACCAGCCCCTCCGGGCGCTCCTCCAGCGCGATGCGCAGCGTCTCCTCCGCCGCGGGCAGGCCCGCCTCGCCGGGGATGTCGAAGCACCACCGCAGGTCGAGGCCGAAGTCGGCCAGGGCGCGCTTGCGGGCGTCCTCGATCGCCTCGCAGAACGCCGGCGCGGGGATGCCCCGACGCACGTGCGAGTACGGGGTGATGGTCAGCTCCGCGTACCGGACCTGCTGGCGGGCCAACTCCCGGGCCACCTCGTGGGTGAGGAGCCAGACGTCCTCCGGGTCGCGGATGAGGTCCACCACGCTGAGGTACACCTCGACGAAGTGCGCGAAGTCGCGGAACTCGAAGTAGCTGGCGAGCGCCTGCGGGTCGGCCGGCACGGGGGTGCGGCCCTCGTGGCGGGCGGCCAGCTCGGCGACGATCCGGGGCGAGGCGGAGCCGACGTGGTGCACGTGCAGCTCCACCTTCGGCAGGCCGGCGATGAAGGCGGGCAGGTCGGTCACGGGCTCTCCTCTGCACGGTCGCCGGTGCGGGCGACGACGAAGACACGGCGGAACGGGAAGTACACCTGACCCTGCCGCACGGGGTAGGCGGCGCTGAGGCGTACCCCCAGCTCGGCCCGGAAGGCCGACCAGCCGGCGTCGTCCAGCGCGGCCCGGACCGGGCGCAGCGCCGTGCCCTCCATCCAGGCCAGCACCGGGTGCTCCCCGGCGGGGCGGGCGGGCAGCAGGTGCACGTAGGTAGTCTCCCAGGCGTCCACCGCGCAGCCGGCGGCGGCCAGCAGCGCCGCGTAGTCGGCCGGGTCGTCGACCGGGTCGGCGCGCAGCAGCGGGGCGACGTCGGCCCGCCAGGTCGGCTGGTCGGCGACCGCCCGCAACGCGCGGTGCGATGCGGCGGCGAAGTTGCCGGGGACCTGCATGGCGAGCCACGCCCCGGCGGGCAGCTGGGCGGCCCAGCGGCGCAGCAGCTCCTGGTGCCCGGGCACCCACTGGAGTGCGGCGTTGCTGACCACCACGTCCTCGTCGCCGGTCGGTTGCCAGTCGCGCAGGTCGGCGACGGCGAAGTCGACGGGAGCGCCGAGGGCGGCGGCCTGGTCGATCATCTCGGGCGAGGAGTCGAGGCCGCGCACCCGGCTCGTCGGCCAGCGCTCGGCGAGGGTGGCGGTGAGCTGGCCGGGGCCGCAGCCGAGGTCGACCACCGCCCGGGGGTGCTCGGCCGGGATCCGCGCGACCAGGTCGTGAAACGGCCGGGATCGTTGGTCGCCGTAGCGCAGGTAGGTCGTCGGGTCCCACATCACTGCCTCCCAAACCGTACGTCCGTCTTGCAACGGTACGGCTCGCCTGGCAGCGGGGCAACCCGATCACTAGGCTCGGGGCATGGAACAGCGCAGCTTCAACCGGCTCGGCCGGACCGTCGGGGCAGTCGGCCTGGGCGCCTGGCAACTCGGTGCGGACTGGGGCACCGTCAGCGAGGACGACGCGATGGCGGTGCTCACCGCCGCCGTGGACTCCGGGGTCACCTTCCTCGACACCGCCGACGTGTACGGCGACGGTCGCAGCGAGCAGCTGATCGGCCGCTTCCTGCGGTCCCGGCCGGACGCCGGGTTGACCGTCGCCACCAAGATGGGTCGCCGCGTCGAGCAGCGGCCAGAGGCGTACACCCTGGACAACTTCCGGCAGTGGACCGACCGGTCCCGGGCCAACCTCGGCATGGACACCCTGGACCTGGTCCAGCTGCACTGCCCGCCCACCGAGGTCTTCTCCTCCGACGAGGTCTTCGACGGCCTGGACACCCTCGTCGCCGAGAAGGCCATCGCCGGGTACGGGGTCAGCGTCGAGACCTGCGACCAGGCCCTCACCGCCATCGCCAGACCGGGGGTGGCCAGCGTGCAGATCATCCTCAACGCGGTCCGGCACAAGCCGCTCGAGCGTGTCCTGCCGGCGGCCGCGGCGGCCGGGGTGGGCATCATCGCCCGGGTGCCACTGGCCAGTGGCCTGCTCTCCGGCCGCTACGACGAGCACACCGAGTTCCCCGCCGACGACCACCGCAACTACAACCGGCACGGCGCGGCCTTCGACGTCGGGGAGACGTTCTCCGGAGTCGACTACGAGCGGGGCCTGGCCGCCGTACGCCGGCTGGCCCCGCTCGTCGACGCGGACCGCACGATGGCGCAGTTCGCACTGCGCTGGGTGCTGGACCAGGCGGGCGTCACAGTCGTCATCCCCGGGGCCCGCGACGCCGACCAGGCCCGGCGCAACGCCGCGACGGCGGCCCTCTCGCCGCTCACCGACGGCCAGTTGACCGCCGTAGGCGAGATCTACGACGAGCTGATCCGCCCGCAGGTGCACGACCGGTGGTGACTCGCGCACCCGGTGTGCTCGCGTCGCGCCGCCCGGCCGGCGATGCTGGAGGGCGGCGTGCCGCACCCGGCGGCGGAGAGGGGACGCGATGAGGGGCTGGCTTGCGCTCACGCTCGGCCTGTTGGCCGTCGTGATCGGTGCGGTGTGGACGGTGCAGGGCCTCGGCTACGTCAGCGGCAGCGTCATGACCGACGAGAAGATCTGGGCGGTGCTCGGCCCGCTCGTGGCGCTGGCCGGGCTGGTCGTGCTCTGGTTCGGCCTGCGCTCACGCCGCCGCAACTGACCCGCCGGTCCACACTGGCGCCCGACCCCGCCATGAGCGAAGCCCCGCATCCCGGACGGGATACGGGGCTTCGCATCGACCCTGGCCGGGTCATCCCACTGGCCGGCGAGCCGGCCGTCTCACTCAGATGGGACGGACCTGCTCGGCCTGCGGGCCCTTCTGACCCTGTGCAATCTCGAACTCCACCCGCTGGTTCTCCTCCAGCGAGCGGTAGCCGCTGGTCTGGATGGCCGAGAAGTGGACGAACACGTCAGCACCCCCACCATCGACGGTGATGAAGCCGAAGCCCTTGTCAGCGTTGAACCACTTCACGGTTCCCTGAGCCATGTGTATCTCCTTCTAACAACTGGTGGCCGTGCACGCCGTGCGGCCAATTGGCCGTTTTCGAGCAGCGGCGTCTGAGGCGGCCCCACGAAGGAGACTTCTCTCAACCCACGCCATCTCGCAACAGCGTGGACCAGCAAATCACGTACGCAAAAAGTCTGTCACGACCCCTGGAACGAATTTCTCCGACATGTGACCTGACGGATGCCTGAGATCCGCTGGGCGGCGTCCGATGTCATGCGAAAGCCCCCTTCCCATCGATGCGGGGAGGGGGCTGAAGTCGCCGGCGATCAGTCTGGCCAACTGCCGGTCATCCGTCGGACGCCGACCGCGCCACCGCGGTCCACAGCAGCCCGGACCACGGCGAAGATGGCGCCCTGCAACGCCGCGGCGGCCAGCACCTCACCCCAGCCGCGATCCTCGTCCGTCGCGCTGGGCGCCTCACCGTCGCCCGCGGTGACCTTCCAGACCTGCCGGAAGATCGCACCCGCCACCGTGCCCGCGGCGATACCCAACAACACGCCGACCGGCCGGTACGCGACCCTACCGATGCTCTTGCTCACCTACGCCTCCCCCGCACGATCATCAGCACCACCACGGTGGCCACCGCACCGGCCGCGATGGCCGCCCACGGCACCGGGTTGCGGCGCACCAACTCACCCTTGTCATACGCCTGCGCGCGTACCAACCCACCCTTTTCGTAGGCCTGTGCCCGCGCCATCCCGACGCCCCGCACGGCCTGCCCGCGAACCCGGGCCACGGTCTGCGCCGCCTGCTCGCGCATCCGCTCCTTGGCCTGCTCGGCGGACTCCTTCAGGCGGGCCTTGACGTCGGCCTTGGCGGCCAACGCCTCCATCGTCTCGCCCAACTCGACCCGGGTGCGGCGGATCTCCTCGCGGAGGGCCTCCGTGTCGCCGGTCCCGTTGCCGGTCATTGCCGCCCCCTGTCCTTCACCGCGGCGGTGACGGTGTCCACGTCGGCCCGGAGGCTGCGGACCGTGGCCGCCGGCACCGGCGGGACGGCCCGACTGACCTGCTTCTTGCCCACCAGGGCGAGAACGCCGGCCACCAGGAAACAGGCCACCGCCACGATCAGCGCGGCGGCCCAGGCGGGCAGCACCAGGTCGAGCAGCAGGATCGCCGTGGCGACCAGGGCACCCAGGCCGAAGAACGCCAGCGCGCCGCCGCCGCCGAACAGGCCGATCCCGATGCCCGCGTGCTTGCCCTTCTGGGTCAACTCCGCCCGGGCCAGCGCCAGTTCGTCCCGAATGAGACGGGAGACCTGCTCGGTGGCCCGCTGCACCAACTCGGCGGTGGAGGGCTCGCTCCCGTTGTGGGATGTGCGGGCGTTCGCCACGTCAGCCATGCTGTCCTCCTTTCCCTATCACCGCGCTGTATGCCCGGAGTTGCCGCTCGTCAATCCTAAAACGCGGCGAGCGGCCCACCGTTCCCGTTGTCCGACGCCGCGCCGAAGGTTCGGCTTCCGGGCGATCACGCCAGAGAAGTCCGGCAGCACATCCCCCACCCAAGCCCAAACAAACCTCCCAACCCACCCCACCGAGCTGCTGATCATGAGGTTATTGCCCCGACACGCCGGGTGGGATGGCAATAACCTCATGATCAACGCTCTTCGGGGCCTACGAAGGCTTCGCTGCGGGCGTCGCCGTCGTCGCTGCCGCCGAAGACGCGGGCGTCGTCGGGCGCCTCGGTGTCGGACAGGCGGCGCGGCGGGCGGCGCGGCTGCACCCACTGCCAGGGCAGGTTGCTGTTGGCGTCGCCCAGCTCGGTACGCAGCCGGGGCATCACCGTCGGGCGGTTGTCCCGGATCCAGGCCACCAGGTGCTCGCGGACGAGGCAACGCAGGTCCCACAGACTGCCCGCGTCGGCGGCGCTGACCAGGGCACGCAGCCGCACCATCCCGCCGGTGGCGTCGGTGACCTGCAGGACGCAGACCCGCCCGTCCCACAGCTCGGTGCCCTCGACCAGGCGGCGCAGCTCCTCCCGCATGGTCTGCACCGGCACCGACCAGTCCACGTCGAACTCGGCGGTGCCGAGCACCGCCGACTCGGTCCGGGTCCAGTTCTGGAACGGCTTGCTGGTGAAGTACGAGGTGGGCAGGATCAACCGCCGGTCGTCCCAGATCTGCACCACGACGTAGCTGAGGGTCAGCTCCTCGATCCGACCCCACTCCCCCTCGACGACGACCACGTCGTCGAGCCGGACGGCGTCGCTGAAGGCGAGCTGAAGGCCGGCGAAGACGTTGCCGAGCAGACTCTGCGCGGCGAGCGCGGCCACCACACCGACCACACCGGCCGAGGTCAGCACACCGGCGCCGATGCCCCGCACGCTCGGGAAGGTCATCAGCATCACGCCGACGGTCAGGATGACGATCACCGCGATGGTCAGGCGACGCAGCATCACCACCTGGGTCCGGACCCGCCGGGCGTGCCGGTTGTCGGGCACGTCGACCCGGAACCGGGCCAGCGCGGTGTCCTCGACGACGACCAGCAGGGCGGCGACCAGCCAGGCGGTGGTGGCGATGACGGCCAGGATGAGCAGGTGCAGGAGCTGCCGGCGCCAGGTCTCGCCAACCGCGTACCCGGTGCTGAACCGGACGGCGAACTGCACGGCCAGGACCGTCCCGGCCACCTGGAACGGGCGGTGCGCGTGGTCGGTCAACTCGGTCAACAGCTGGGATCGGCGGCCGAACCGCCGGGTCAACCGGTGGACGACCTCGACCAGGAACAGGGCGACCGCCGCCGCGACCAGCGCGGCGACGGCCGTTTCGAGATAACTCTGCACGGTTTCGGTGCTTCCCTTCGACAGAGCGTCGGGCACTTCGGGCAAAAGCCCAAGAGTGCCCGACGTTCCTGGAATCGACCAGCTCAGACCTTGCGGTACCGGGACTGGAGGAAGCAGTAGACACCGAAGGCGGCGATGCCCAGGGCGACCAGGGTCAGCAGGAACACGCCGTACGACTGCTCGCGCAGCGCGTGCAGCGCGGCGTCCAGACCACGGGCCTTCTCCGGGTCGTAGTTCACCGCCGCCACGATGACCAGCAGACCGGCGATGCCGTACGCGACGCCCTTGGCGATGTAACCGGCCATGCCCAGCCGGCGGGCCAGCGTCCGGGTCTTGGCGCTCATCTCGCCGGTCTTCAGGTGCTTCTCGAACCGCTTGACGGCCCCGTAGATGACCAGGCCGACACCGATCGCGGCGAGCACCAGCCCGGCCAGGCCGACCAGCCAGCGGCCGCCGCTGGAGGTCATCAGTTTGCCGGTCAGGGCCTCCTGCTGGTCGGCGCTGTTCGAGCCGACATCCTTGAAGACCTTGAAGGCGGTCCAGGCGAAGTAGAGGTAGACGATGGTCCGGCCGGCCGAGGCGAGTCGCTCGATGACCCGTTCCCTGCCGCGCTCGGCGCGGTGCCCGACCGCCGCCTCCAGCGCCTGCCAGATCGCCATGGCGAGCAGGCCGACCGCGACGGCGATGACCAGGAACTTACCCAGGGGCTGTGCGGAGAGGGTACGCAGCGCGCCGGACTGGTCGCCGTCGTCGGACGACGTGCCGAACGCGATCTGCAACGCCAACCAGGCGAAGAGGAGGTGGACGATGCCGTAGCCGATGAAGCCGGCCCGGGCGAGAACTTCCAGCCACCGGCTGTCCGCCGTTCGGGAGGCGGTGGCTTCGGCGCTACGGGTAAGTGACATGCCGCCACAATCTCCGATTCTGGAGATCCCCAAACGTCTACCCGCCACCGCCCGCCCAGGTCAACTGCCCGGGTTGCGCGCCACGCGGATCTTGACCTGCTGGTCGGTGACGCTGTCCAGGGTGACGGCGAAGCCTCCAGCCTCGGCGGCCTGCTGCCCGGTGGTGAGGGTGAGCTGCTCACCGGCGACCTCGACGGTCACCTGGTCGCCCTCGGCGCCGACCAGCTTGGCCTCGACGCCCAGGATGGTGGCGCTCGCGTCGACACCCCGCTCGAAGGTGACGGTGCAGGCGTCCAGACCGCAGTCGGTGGAGGCGCCCTGCGAGCTGCAACCGGCGAGCACGGCGAGGCCGAGCGCCAGACCGGCGAACAGACCGGCGGCGCGGCGGGCGGGGGGCAGGGAGATGGTGGCGGGTCGGTTCGTCACCCCGCCAAGAGTACGAGACGTCCGCGACGCCCTCACCCGATGGTGATCCACCGCCGGCTGACCAGGGCACCAGGAGCACCGGCTAGGGTCCGGGACATGCCCTTCGACATCGCCCGCACCCGGGCCGCCTACCCCGCCCTGACCGAGGGTTTCGTGCACTTCGACGGGGCCGGTGGCACCCAGACCGCCGCCGGCGTGATCGACGCGGTCACCGACGCCATGCGGACGGCGGTCGGCAACCGCAGCGCCGCCAACGTGCCGGGTCGCCGGTCGTTGGAGCTGGTGGCCGAGGCCCGCGCGGCGGTGGCCGACCTGCTCGGCGCCGACCCGGCCGGGGTGGTGCTGGGCCCGAGTGCCACCGCGCTGACGTACACCCTGGCCCGCACGCTCGGCGCGACCTGGCGCCCGGGTGACGAGGTGGTGGTGTCCCGGCTCGACCACGACGCGAACGTCCGTCCGTGGGTGCAGGCCGCCGAGGCGGCCGGCGCGACCGTGCGCTGGGCCGAGGTCGACCGGCAGACCGGCGAGCTGCCCGCGGCCCAGTACACCGACCTGGTCGGTGAGCGCACCCGGCTCGTCGCGGTGACCGCCGGCAGCAACGCCATCGGCACCATGCCGGACGTGCCGGCGATCGCCAAGATCGCCCACGCGGTCGGCGCGCTGGTCTGCGTCGACGGGGTGCACTCGGTCCCGCACGGGCCGACCGACCTGAGCGCGCTCGGTGCCGACGTGCTGGTCACCAGCGCGTACAAGTGGTCCGGGCCGCACCTGGCGGCGATGGTGGCCGACCCGGCCCGCTGGGCGGCGCTGCGCCCGGCGAAGCTGGTGCCGTCCTCCGACGCGGTGCCGGACCGGTTCGAGTACGGCACGCCGAGCTTCCCGCTCCTGGCCGGTGTGACCGCGGCGGTGGACCACCTGGCGGGCCTGGACCCGGACGCGGTCGGCGACCGGCGTACGCGGCTGCGGGCCGGGCTGGCCGCCGCCCAGGCGCACGAGGAGGCGCTGCTGGATCGGCTGCTCGCCGGGCTGGTACGGCGGCCGGCGATCACCGTGTACGGCTCGCCGGCCCGGCGCTGCCCGACTGTCTCGTTCCGGGTCGCCGGGATGTCGCCGGCGGCCACCCAGGAGGCGTTGGGCGCCGCCGGGTTCTGCCTGTCCGTCGGCGACTACTACGCCTACGAGTACTTCCAGCTGATGGGTCTGCGCGACAGCGGCGGCGCGGTGCGGGCCAGCATCTACCACTACAACACCACCGACGAGGTGGACCGCTTGCTCACCGAACTGGACGCGCTGGTCGACGGCGCGGGGAGAATGGCCGGATGAGCACCCTGGTCGAGGACAACCCGGCGAAGCACCGCTTCGAGATCCTGGTGGACGACGCGCTGGCCGGCTTCACCGCGTACCTGATGCGGGGGGAGGTCCTGGTCTTCACGCACACGGAGGTGGACCGGGGCTTCCAGGGCAAGGGGGTGGGCGGGGCGTTGATCCGGGGCACCCTGGACCAGGTCCGGGCACGCGGCACCACAGTGGTGCCGCAGTGCCCCTTCATGGCCGCGTTCATCGAGAAGCACCCGGAGTACGCCGACCTGGTGGCCGACCTTCCGTAGGCGGGCCGGTCAGCGGGCGCCGGTCAGCACCTCGGCGGCGGCCCGTCCACTGGCCCGGGTGGCGCCGTGGGTGGCCAGGTGCACCGCTCCGGTGACCACCTCGGGCACGCCCAGCTCGACCACCACCGCGTCCGGTCGGGCGGCCAACGCGCGCCGCACGGCGTCGCGCATCCAGTCGTGCCGGTGCAGGTCCCGGACCACCAGCACCAGGGGACGCTCGCCCGCCCCGGCGCCCGGGTCGGCCGGCACGTCGGGTTCGGCGTAGCGGACGGTGCTCGTGCCGGGCAGCAGCTCGCCCAGCGGCGCGCCGATGCCCCACGGGGTCTCCGCGCCGATGGCGATGTTGCGCAGCGGCTCGAACTCGACGACGTACGCCGCCCGGGTCAACGGCAACGCGACCGTCGCGGCCCGGTCGGCGGTGACCCGGACGGCCCGGCGGGCGGCGACCAGCCCGACGTCGGCGGCGTCGCGGGCTCCGACCGAACCGGCCGTGCGGGCGGCCACCGTCCAGGCGGCGAGTTGACCGACGCGCTTGGCGGCCTCGGCGAGGCGTTCCTCGGGCAGTTCCCCGGAGACGACGGCGGCCACGATGGCGTCGCGCAGCTCCAGGGCCGACTGCTCGTCGGCCCGTTCGCCGCCGATGCAGATGGCGTCGGCACCGGCGGCGAGGGCGCGGACCGTCGCACCGGCGAAGCCGTACCGGTCGGCGACCGCGCGCATCTCCACCGCGTCGGTCACCACTACCCCGGAGAAGCCCATCTCGTCGCGGAGCAGCCCACCCAGGATGCGCTGACTCAGCGTGGCCGGCAGGTGCGGGTCGAGCGCGGGCACCAGCAGGTGGCCGGTCATCACCGCCTGCACTCCGGCCGCGACGGCGGCCCGGAACGGGACCAGCTCGCAGGTGTCCAGCCGGTCCCGGTCGGCGGTGATCCGGGGCAGGTCGAGGTGGGAGTCGACGCGGGTGTCGCCGTGCCCGGGGAAGTGCTTGGCGCAGGCCGCCACGCCACCGGCCTGGAGCCCGCGCACCCAGGCGGCGGTGTGCCGGGCGACCAGCGCCGGGTCGGCGCCGAACGAGCGGACACCGATCACCGGGTTCGCCGGATTGGAGTTGACGTCGGCGTCCGGTGCGTAGTTGAGGGTGACCCCCGCCGCGGCCAGCTCGACGCCGAGGTCCCGGGCGACCGCCTCGGTCAGCTCGGGGTCGTCGACCACGCCGAGGGCGAAGTTGCCGGGCCGGGAGCTGCCGTGGACCGACTCCAGTCGGGTGACGTCGCCGGCCTCCTCGTCGATCGCCACGATGACGTCCGGGCGTTCGGCGCGCAGTGTCGCGGTGAGAGCGGCCACCTGCTCGGGGTCGACGACGTTGCGGGCGAAGAGCACCACCGAGCCGAGGCCCGCACCGAGCCAGCGGCACACCCACGGTGGCGGGGTGGTGCCGACGAACCCGGGCTGGAGGACGGCGGCGGCGAGGGCCGGAAGGTGCCCGGTGGGTGTGCTCACGCCACCCCCTCCTGGCACTCGGCCTTGATCACCGGCGTCGGTGCACCCCCGTCGACCCGCTGGTTGCGCTCGCTCATGCGGCCCCCGTACCCCATCTCTCGCGCGCCCTCGGCGCACCGCCACCGGCAGGCGGTCATGCCATGGTCACACCGAGCGATTCAATAGTCAATAAACCTTACAGTTGCCCGACGGCCCGCTCGGCGGGAGAGTGCGGGGATGGACCCCGCCCTGCTGGCCGACGCGACGAGCCCGGCCGACATCCCCGGTGTACGCCTGCTCGGCCTGGTGGTCGGCGCCCTGCTGCTGCTCGCCGCGATCCGGGCGATGTTCGGTCGACGCTGAGCGCTTTCGGCTCTTCGAGCCGGGTGTGACCGACCCCGACCGGGGTACGGCTTTCCCATCAGCAGGTCCGCGCGCCGAAGGGAAAGCGATGAAGATCGGATACTTTCTGTCCAGTGAGGAGTTCACACCGGCCGAGCTGCTGGAACAGGCACGTGGTGCCGAACGGGCCGGCTTCGAGGCGCTGTGGATCTCCGACCACTACCACCCCTGGGTGGACGCACAGGGCCAGAGCCCCTTCGTCTGGTCGATGATCGGCGCGCTCAGCCAGGTCTGTTCGCTGCCGGTGACCACCGCGGTGACCTGCCCGACCGTGCGGATCCACCCGGCCGTGATCGCCCAGGCGGCGGCCACCAGCGCGGTGCTGCACGGCGGGCGTTTCGTGCTCGGCGTCGGCACCGGCGAGGCCCTCAACGAGCACATCTTCGGCGATGCCTGGCCGCAGGCCGACGTCCGGCTGGAGATGCTGGAGGAGGCCGTCGAGGTGCTGCGCGAGCTGTGGGGCGGCGGCTTCGTCAACCACCGCGGCAAGCACTACACCGTGGAGAACGCCCGGATCTACACGCTGCCCGACACGCCACCGTCGATCTACGTCTCCGGCTTCGGCCCGAAGGCCATCGACCTGGCCGCCCGGATCGGCGACGGCTACGTGAGCACCATGCCCGACGGCGACATGGTCCGGCGCTTCCGCGAGAACGGCGGCGGCGACAAGCCGTGCCAGGCCGGGTTCAAGGCGGCGTACGCCGACAGCGAGGACGAGGGCGTGCGCATCGCGTACGAGCGCTGGCCCAACGCCGGGGTGCCGGGCGAGTTGTCCCAGGTGCTCCCCTCACCGCGACACTTCGAGCAGGCCGCCGAGCTGGTCGAGCCGGAGATGGTGCAGAAGGCGTTCGTCTGCGGCAACAGCGTCGACGCCCACCTGGAGATGATCGACAAGTACGCCAAGGCCGGCTTCGACGAGGTCTACGTCGCCAACACCGGCCCGCACTACCAGGGCCTCTTCGACCTCTACCAGCGCGAGGTCCTGCCCAGGCTGCGCTGACCCGCGGATCACCGAGAGCCCATGATCGTCCGGATGCGTTTCGGCGGTCATGGGCTCGGGTACCTCCGGCCCTCGATGAAACTGTCCACGCACTCGATGACGTTGCGCCGCGCGGCCCGCAGCCTTTTCGGCTGGAAGGCGCTGCGGCCCAACCAACTGGCCGCCATGCGCGCGGTGATGAAGCGACGTGACGCCCTGGTGGTGTTGCCCACCGGTGCCGGCAAGTCGGCCATCTACCAGATTCCGGCCAGTCTGATCCCCGGCCCCACCGTGGTGATCTCCCCGCTGCTGGCCCTCCAACAGGACCAGATCGCCTCGCTCAACGAGCGGCAACGCCCGGAGCTGCGGGCGGTGCGGATCAGCTCGAACGAGTCGCCCACCCAACAGGCCCAGGCGATCACCGAGATCCGCGAGGGTCGGGCGGAGTTCCTGTTCATCACACCGGAGCAGCTGAGCAACCCGGACCGGATGGCCGAGGTCGCCGCGCTGAGGCCGGCGCTGGTGGCGATCGACGAGGCGCACTGCATCTCGGCCTGGGGACACGACTTCCGGCCGGACTACCTGGCGCTCGGGCACCTGATCGAGGGCATCGGCCGGCCGCCGGTGGTCGCGCTGACCGCCACCGCCTCCCCGCCGGTACGCGACGACATCATCGCCCGGCTGCGGCTGCGCGACCCGGAGGTGGTGGTCTCCGGGCTGGATCGGCCCAACCTGTTCGTCGAGGTGACGCACTGCCCCGACGAGGACTACCGGTGGCGGCGCCTGATGACGATGCTGCGCGACGAGGGGCGGCCGGGCATCATCTACGTGCCGACCCGCCGCGCCGCCGAGGAACTGGCCACCCGGTTGACCGACGCCGGCTTCCCGGCGCAGTTCTACCACGGCGGCATGCCCGCCGGAGCCCGCGCGGAGCTGCACGAGGCGTTCCTCGCCGACGAGGTCCCCATCATGGTGGCGACCTCGGCGTTCGGCATGGGCATCGACAAGCCGAACATCGCCTGGGTGGTGCACATGGCACTGCCGGACTCGCCGGACAGCTACTTCCAGGAGATCGGCCGGGCCGGGCGCGACGGGCAACCGGCCCGGGTGCTGCTGCTCTGGCGGGCCGAGGACGTGGGCCTGCAACGCTTCTTCAGCGGCGGCCTGCCGGACGCCGACGAGCTACGCGACCTGGCCGCGCTGCTGCGGCGCAAGCCGGCCACCAAGACCGAACTGCGCGAGACCACCGGCCTCGGGCCGCGCAAGCTGGGCCAGTATCTCTCCCTGCTGGAGCAGATCGGCGCGGCCGAGCCGCGGGCCCGGCAGCGCGTCGGCGCGCCCCGCTACTCCCCCAACCCGACCGAGGCCGCCGCGGCGGCACTGGCCGAGGCGGAGCGCCAGCAGACGGTGACCCGGTCCCGCACCGACATGATGCGGGCCTTCGCCGAGACCAGCGCCTGCCGGGGGCAGACCCTGCTGGCCTACTTCGGTGAGCAGATGGCCGAGGTCTGCGGGCACTGCGACAACTGCCACGCCGGCACCAGCGTCGCCGACCAGGGCGCGGTCGGGCCGTTCCCGGTGCACAGCCAGGTGCGTCACCCGGAGTGGGGGCGCGGCATGGTGCTCTCCTACGAGGACGACAAGATGACGGTTCTCTTCGATGAGGTCGGGTACAAGACGTTGTCGGTGCGCGTGGTGTCCGAACAGGGCCTGCTGACCCTGGACTAGCCTGACCCGGGCACCGGTGCGGGGCCCGTGGATTGACCACACTGAGCAGGGCGGAAGGGGCGTTGCCGTGATCGAGCAGCCGGCGTACACCGGGTTCGGTTTCTCCGACGGGGAGTGGGGGCTGCTGGTCGGCCTGCCGCAGTCGGTGCTGACCGCGGCGAGCGCCGCCGAGTCCGACGGCACCCGCCGGACCATGGCGGAGACCGCGGCCGGGTTGGAGACCATCTCCGCTGGTCGGGAGTCGGCCAGCCCGCTGGTCGCCGCCGTGGCCGGCGAGATCGTCACCCGGGTCGGTGACCCGGACACCGGCGAGGAGTTGCCGGCCATCGCGCCCGCCGACCCCGCGGCGTACATCGACGACGTGCTGCTGCGGGCCGGCGAGGCCGGCGCGTTGCTGGCCGCGCGGGTCGACGAGGGCGAGGCCGGGGCGTACAAGCACTGGCTCGTGAAGATCGCCGAGCAGGTGGTGGGCGCCGCGTCCAGCGGCGGGCTGCTGGGCATCGGGGGCGAGACCGTCAGCGATTCCGAGCGGCGCTTCCGCGACCGGCTCGCGCACGTGCTCACCGACTGACCGACCGGCCTGTCGACTCGGCCGGCCTCCTGGCGCTTGATCGACTCGGTCTCCTGAAAACCGCGGCTTCCCCACGTCTGGGACGGCCCGCTTTTCAGGAAACCGAGTCGATCATGTCGGTCGGCTACGCCTCGGCCGACGCCCCGGCGCGCGACGCCGAAGCCGCGCCCGGCGCCGAAGCCGCCGGCAGCGCCCCGGTCGCGGGCGGGTCGGCCGGCAGCGCCCCGGGTACGTCGGCCGGTCGGACGCCGCGCAGCGTGGTCAGCGCGGCCACCGCGCCCAGCAGCATCGCCAGCATTGCCGCGATCGCGGCCAGGTGCAGACCGTCGGTGAAGGCGACCCGGGCGGCGTGCAGTACCGCGTCGCCCAGGTCGGCGGGCAGCCCGTTGGCCACGGCCAGGGCACCGCCCAGCGTCTCCCGGGCCGCGTCGCGGGCGCCTTCCGGCAGCCCGGCGGGCAGCCCGTCGAGCACCTCCCGCCGGTAGACCGCCGCGCCCACGCTGCCGAGGAGGGCCATCCCCAGGGCGCCGCCCAGTTCGCTGCTGGACTCGGTCAGCGCCGACGCGACGCCGGCCTGCTCGGGCGGTGCCGCGCCGAGGACCAGTTCGGTGACGAGCGACATCACCAGCACCAGGCCGCCCGCGTAGATGCTGGCGCCGACCAGCAGCACCCACAGCGCCGAGTCCGGCGTGACCTGGGTCAGCACCGCGAAACCGAGCACCGCGATCGCGAAGCCCGCACCGATCAGGTACGCCCGTTCGACGCGCTGGGCGAGCGCGGCGGCGGCCGGTGCGACTCCGCCCACCGCGAGGGACGGCACCAGGCTCCACAGTGCCGCGCGCAGCGGGCTCAGGCCGAGCACCAACTGGAGGTGTTGGGTGGTGAAGATGGCGAAGCCGACGATGGCGAACATCGCCAGCACGTTGACCGCGAGCGACCCGGCGAAGCCGCGGCGGCGGAACAACGCGAGGTCGACCATCGGGTACGCCCGGGTCCGCTGCCGGTGCAGGAACAGCGCGCCCACCAGCAGGCCGGCCACGATGACGAGCACCCGTGGCGCGCTGACCCCGTCGCGGGCCATCTCCTTGATGCCGTAGATCACCGGCAGCAGCGCGCCGAGCGACAGTGCGGCGCTGAGCAGGTCGAACCGCCCGGTCGCCGGGCTGCGGAACTCGGGCACCAGGAACGGGACGAGCAGGAGCAGCAGCAGCATCGCCGGAATGTTGATCAGGAAGATCGAGCCCCACCAGAAATGCTCCAGCAGGATGCCGCTGAGCACCGGCCCGATGGCGATGCCGCCGGTGAGGGTGGCGGTCCAGATGCCGATCGCGGTGCCGCGCTGCTTCGCGTCGTGGAACATGTTGCGGACCAGGGCGAGCGTGGAGGGCATCAGGGTGGCCCCGCCGATGCCGAGGACGGCGCGCGCGGCGATCAGCGTCGCGGCGCTGTCGGCGTACGCGGCGAGCAGCGACGCCGCCCCGAACGCGGTCGCGCCGAGGAGCAGGAGTCGGCGGCGGCCAATCCGGTCACCCAGTGCGCCCATCGTGATGAGCAGCCCGGCCAGTACGAAGCCGTACGTGTCGAAGATCCACAGCTGTTGGGTGGCGGTGGGACGTAGTTCCTCGCTGATGAACGGGACGGCGAAGTAGAGCACCGAGACGTCCATCGAGACCAGGAGCAGCGGCAGCATCAGCACCGTGAGCCCGATCCACTCCCGCCGGCCCGCCCGCGGTGCCGGTGTGGTCATCGTCGTCATGATCCAGCCCCCTTCTGCGTATGGCATACGCTGTTATGCGTAGACCATACGCAGAACTAGGATGGCGAGGCAAGGAGGAAAAGTGGCGGCGAAGACAGACGACAGCGGGCCGGTTCTACCGCCGGCCATCGAGTACGCCTGGGGACTGCGGGACCGGCCCCCCAAGGGCCCCCGGCCCGGCATGAGCGTGCCCGCCATCGTGGACGCCGCCGTACGCGTGGCCGACGCCGACGGGCTGGCCGCGGTCTCGATGAGCCGGGTGGCCAAGGAGTTGGGCGCCGCCACCATGGCCCTCTACCGCTACGTCGGCTCGAAGGACGAGCTGCTGACCCTCATGGTGGACGCCGGGTACGGCCCGTCGCCCGGCCCGCCCCCGCCGGACACCGACTGGCGCGCCGGGCTGACCCGGTGGGCCTGGGCCGAGCACGACGTGCTGCGGCAACGATTCTGGCTGCTGCACGTGCCCATCACCGGCCCACCGATCACCCCGCAACAACTCGGCTGGATGGAGGACGGGCTGCGCTGCCTCGACGGCACCGCGCTCGCCGAGGGCGAGAAGATGTCCACGCTGCTGTTGCTCACCGGATACGTGCGCAACGAGGCCACCCTCGCGTCCCAGATCGCCGAGGGCAGCCAGGCCACCGGCGCCAAGCCGAGTGAGATGATGCCGGCGTACGGCCGACTGCTGGCCCAGCTCATCGACCCGGCCCGCTTTCCGGCCCTGCAACGGGTGCTGGCCGCCGGGGTGCTCAACCAGGACGACGACCCCGACGACGAGTTCACCTTCGGCCTGGACCGGATCCTCGACGGCGTCGACGCCCTGATCCAACGGCGAGCGGCGACCTGAGCCCGCGGCCCGGTCAGGCTTTCTCCAGCAACTCCAGGACGACCCGCTCGGCCTCCTCGCGGGGTGCCCGCGGGTCCACCGACGCCACCACCCCGTCGTGGTAGAGGTCGACCACCCGCGGGTCCACGTACGACGCACGGGCCACCGTCGGGGTGTTGCCCAACAGGCCGGCCACCTCGCGCATCACGGCAACCACCGCCTTGCGCCGGGCCGTCACCGAGCGAGCCGGGCCGGCGGTGGCCAACTCGGTGGCGGCGAGCACCGTGGCGTGCCAGGTGCGGAAGTCCTTGGCGGTCATCTCGCCGCCGCTGGCGTCGCGCAGGTAGCCGTTGACCTCGTCGCTGCGCACGTCGCGCCACTCCCGGCCGTCCCAGTAGCCGAACAGCCGGTCGGCCCGTCGCCGGCGGCTGCGCAGATTGAGCAACACCTGGCACAGCTCCGGGTCCTCGATCCGGCGTACCTGCTCGATGCCACCCTTCGCGGGAAACACGAAGACCACGCAGCCGCCCCGGGACCGGGCGTGCTCGGGGCGCAGGGTGGACACCCCGTACGTCGGGTCGTCGCCGGCCGCGTACTGGTCGCTGCCGACCCGGAACATCCCCATGTCCAGCAGACGGGCCACCGTGGCCAGCACCCGGTCCCGGCCCAGCCCCCGGCCGTCCAGGTCCCGCCCCACCCGCTCGCGCAGCGCCGGCAGTCGTCGGGCCACCTCCAGCATGTGGTCGAACTTCGCCTCGTCCTGCTTCTCCCGCCACCGTGGGTGGTAGACGTACTGCTTGCGCCCGGCCGCGTCGATCCCGATCGCCTGGATGTGCCCGTTGGCGTGCGGCGCGATCCAGACGTTCTGCCAGGCCGGCGGGATGACCAGCTCCCGCAGCCGGGCCAGCACCTGCGGGTCCCGAACCGGATCTCCGGCCGGGTCGACGAAGAGCCAGCCCCGTCCGCGCCGGCGCCGTCCGTACCCCGGTCCACCCGGGTCGCTACGCCGCAACCGCACCGGAGACCCGCACCACCCATTCCACCTCGGCCACGGCGGCCAGCACCTCGTCGGTGCGCAGAGCCGCCATCGTCGGGTGGCTTCCTACCCCGTCCCACCCCGGCCAATCGCCCTCGCCGGCCCAGAGCACCCGGTGCCGGGGGCGGTCCACCGGCGGCCCCCAGTGCGCCGGCGGCACCGGCCCGAACAGCACGACCGACGGCGTACCGAACCCGGTGGCCAGGTGGGCCACCCCGGTGTCCGCGCTGACCACCAGACGGGCACCGGCCACCAGCGCGGCGAGCGCGCCGAGGTCGGTCCGCCCGGCCAGCACCTGGTCGGGCCCCAGGCCGGCCGCGTCGGCCACCCGCGCCGCCAACGCCCGTTCGTCGGCCGAGCCGGTGAGCAACACCCGGTGGCCCTGCTCGGTGAGCGCCCGGGCCAGCGCGGCGAACCGCCGCGCGGGCCACCGCTTGGCGGCGATCTTGCTGCCGGGGTGCAGCACTGTGACACCGGTGGGCAGCCCGGTCGCCCCGGGCCGACGCAGACCGAGGTCGGTGCGGTCGGCCGCGATGTCGTACCAGGACAGCAGCCGACACCACCGGTCCACCTCGTGCTCGTCGACGGACCACCGCGGACCGTCGACGTGGCCGGCGTCGGCGTTGGCGAAGGCGAGCAGCCGACCGGGTCGGGTGGTCGCCAGCACCCGGTGCGACCGCGGGCCGCGCCCGTGCAGGTTCACCGCGACCGACACCGCCGACCCGACCCGCGGCGGCCGGTCCAGCCCGGCGGTGTCCACCAGCCGGTCGACACCGCCGACCAGGTCGACGAGCGGGGCCAGCCAGGCGGGCGCGGCGAGCGCCAACTCCCGACCGGGGTACGCGGCCCGCAGCGCCCGCAGCGCGGGCACCGCGGTCACCAGGTCGCCGACGCCGAGGGCGCGCAGCACGAGGATCACGGGTACGAGGTCTCCTGCTCGGCGCAGACCACCAGCTCCCGCACCGCGCAGCCGGGCGGCTGGTTGAGCGCGAACATGATCGCGGCGGCGGTGTCGGCGGGATCGTTGAGGATCGCGTCCGGCCCCGGCTTGTACTGCGGGTCGCGCTCGTCGAAGAAGGACGTGCGCATCCCGCCGGGGATGAGCAGCGTGACGCCGACCTGACCGGCGAGCTCGGCGGCGAGGGCGCGGGTGAAGCCGACCACACCGAACTTCGCCGCGCAGTAGGCGGTGGCGTCGCTGACCGCCTTGACGCCCAGCGTGGAGGCGACCGTGACGATGCGGCCCCGGGACGTCAGCAGGAACGGCAGGGCGGCCCGGATCACCGCCGCGGTGGCCAGCAGATCCACGGCGATGATCCGGTCCCAGGTCTCCCCCGGCACGTCGGCGAGTCGACCCGGGACGTCCGTTCCCGCGGCGGTGACCACCGCGTCCAGGCCGCCGGCCTGCTCGGCGAGGTGCTGGGTGGCCACCTCGGCGGCCCGGGTGTCGGCCAGGTCGCACTCGGTCCAGGACACCCCGTCGGCCGGCGGTTGCCGGTCCAGGACGACCGGCCGCCCACCGGAGGCGGCCACCGCGGCGACCACCGCGGCACCGAGCCCACTGGCACCACCGGTGACCAGGACGGTGGGCCCGGCACCCGGCCGCGTGGCGGTCATCGGGTCCGCTCCGCGAGCGTCCGGACGATCATGTCGGTGGTGGAGCGACCGTCCAGGTAGGGCACCACCACCGTGTTCCCGCCCCACCGTTTCAGGACCTCCGCCTCCGGCAGGGTGGCGGCGGCGTCGCCACCGCCGGTGGCGTAGTCGCCACCCTTGACCCAGAGGTCCGGTCGGACCCAGGACAGGGCCGCGTCCGGGGTCGGCTCGTCGAAGATGAGGACCGCGTCGACACAGCTCAGGGCGGCCAGCAGCCGAGCGCGGTCGCCCTCGGACATCACCGGTCGATCCGGCCCCTTCAGCCCGGCCACGCTGGCGTCCGAGTTCACGCAGACGATCAGGCAGTCGCCGAGTTGTCGGGCGGCCTGCAGGGTGGCCACGTGCCCGGCGTGCAGCAGGTCGAAGCAACCGCCGGTGGCCACCACCGTGCCGCCGGTGGCCCGTACCTCGGCAAGCAGCGTGGCGACCGGCGCGACGCCCACCCGGTCACCTCCCAGGCCGACGACGCTCGTCGGCATGGGCCGTGCCGGCGGCGGCAGTGCCGCCGCCACTCCCCCACCGGCGACGTACGCGGACGCCTCGGCGACCGCCGCCTGCACCGCCTCGGAGACCAGCGCGCCCTGGGCCAACGCCAGACTGGCGGCCGCCGCGAACCTGTCGCCGGCCCCGCAGGTGTCCCCCTCGGCGCTGCCCGGGGTCGGCACCACCAACGGCGTCGACCCGGCATGGCAGAGCAGCGCGCCGTCCCCGCCCAGCGTCACCGCCACCGCACCGGCCCGCCAGCGTCGCCGCAGCCCCTGCGCACCGCGCGACGCGGCGGCCAGCCGGGAGGCACCGGGCAGTGCGGGGACCAGGTCACGCACCTCCGACTCGTTCGGGGTGGCCAGATGGACGCCGGGGATCGCCGCCGGGCCACGGGGGTGCGGGTCCCACACCACCGGCGCGCGGGTGGCGGACAACGCGTCACGCAGCGCGGGCTGCCGGGCCACCCCCCGGCCGTAGTCGCTGACCAGCACCGCGGACGCCGCGCCGATCACCCGCAGCACCTCGTCGGAGGGCTGACCCGGCTCCCCGGACGCACCGCCCCGGTCGTGGCGCAGCAGCACCCGACCCCGCGCCCGCAGCCGGATCTTCTCCGGCGTCGCACCAGACAGGGCCAGCGGAAACACCTGCACGCCGGCCGCCGCGAGCAGCGCGCTCAGTCGGGCCCCGCCGGCATCGTCGGCGAGCGCGGTCACCAGCACCACCTCGGCGCCCTGCGCGGCGGCGAACACCGCCGCCAGACCGGCGCCACCCGGTCGGTCGCTGGCGGCGGTCTCGTCCAGGACCGGCACCGGCGAGTCCGGGCAGAGCCGGTTCACCACCCCCTCCACGTCCCGGTCGAGCAGGGTGTCCCCGAGCACCACCACCGGTCCCCTCACGCTTGCCTCCCCATCCTCACGCGTCGACCTGCTGTCCGGGCCCACCGTCGAGCACCACCTCGACGCCAGTGCGCACCGGTGCCGGCTGCCCCGCCGCGGGGTGGACAGCCACCGGATCGGCGACTGCCGCCAGCGCGGCGGGCAACTCCTGTTCGAGGTACTCGCAGAGCAGATGACTTGTCACCAGGTGCAACTCCTGGACGACCTGGGTGTCCGGCGACGCCACGGCCAGCACCTCGTCGCAGGCGTCGGCGAGGGAATTGGGAGCCCCGCCGGTGAGGGCCCAGGTCGTCAGGCCGACGTCGCGGGCGGCCTGGGCGGCACGGACCAGATTGGGGCTGGTGCCGCTCGTGCTGAGCAGCAGCAGGACGTCGCCGCGACGACCGTGTGCGCGCACCTGACGGGCGTACACGTCGGTGTAGCCGTAGTCGTTGGCGATGGCGGTGAGCGCGCTCGTCTCGGCGTGCAGCGCGATCGCGGACAGCGGCTGACGGTCGTGGTGAAGCTTGCCGACCAGCTCGGCGGTGAGGTGCTGGGCCTCCGCCGCGCTGCCGCCGTTGCCGGCCACCAGCAGCCGCCCCCCGGCGGCCAGCCGGTGGGCCAGGTCCGCACCCCAGCGCGCCAGCTGCGACTCACACCGCCGGTACGGCACCAGCGCCGCCGCGAGGTTCGTCAGGTGGGTGTCGAGCAGGCTCCCCGCCGGCATCAGGCCACCACCCGGGCCGGCCGGCGGACGGCGGCCACCTCGCTGTAGACCTCGACCAGCCGCTCGGCGGTGGCCGCCCACGAGTACCGCGCCCGTGCCCGCTCACGCGCCGCCGTCGCGTACGCGAAGCGCCTGATCCGGTCGTCGAGCAGGCCCTGGATCGCGGCGGCCAGCGCCTGCGGGTCCCGGGCCGGCACGAGGTCACCTGTCGTCCCGTCGACCACGGTGTCCCGGATGCCGCCCACGGCGGTGCCGACGACCGGCACCCCACAGGCCATCGCCTCCAGCGGGGTCAGCCCGAACGGCTCGTACCAGGGTGCGGCGACCAGCAGGTCCGCCGAGCGGTACCAGCGGCCCATCTCCTCCCGGGGCACCGCGCCGACCAGGTGCACCCGGTCGGTGACCCCGCACGACTCGGCGAGGGCCCGCAGCCGCCGGGCGTACGGGTCGGTCTCCAGCAGCCCCTCGGGTGGGCCGCCGACGACCACGCACTCGGCGTCCGGCACCAGTGCCATCGCCCGGATCACGGTCTGGAAGCCCTTGCGTTCGACAAGCCGGCCCACGGTGAGGATCCGGGCGCGTCCCGGATCGCGGTCGGCGGCGGGCCCGAGCGGGGCGAACGTGCCGAGGTTGACCCCCGACGGCACCACTGTCATCCGGGACCGGGGCACCCCCATCCGGACCAGTTCGCCCACCTCGTCGCGGCACTGCGCCACGATCCGGTCCACCGAGCGGCCCAACTCGCGCTCGTAGGACACCCGCCGGGCCGGGCTGGTGTCCTGTACGCCCTGGTAGCGGCGCTTCACCGTGCCCAACGCGTGGTACGTCTGCACCACCGGCACCCCGGTCTGCCGACCGGCCGTCAACGCCGCCAGACCACTCATCCAGAAGTGCGCGTGGATCACCTCGGGCACCCAGTCCCCGCCCCGCCAGCGCTCGATCAGCCACCGACTGAACTCCCGCATGTGCGGCAACAACGCGTCCTTGGCCACCGGCTCGGCCGGGCCGGCCGGCACGTGCACCACGTCGTACCCGTCCGGGCTGCGTACGGTCACCGGCAGGTCGAACGCGTCCCGGCGGGTGTAGACCCGCACCTCGTGCCCCGCGGCGGCGAGCGCGGCGGACAGCTCCGCGACGTGCGTGTTCTGACCGCCGGCGTCCTCCCCTCCGAGGACGGCGAGCGGGCTGGCGTGCTCCGAGATCATCGCGATCCGCATACTTCCTCCTCCAGCAGCCGGTCCCAGTCAGCGAGGAAACGGTCGAGGCCGTACCTGTCCCGCGCGGCGGTTCGCGCCGCCGCGCCGGCCTGGCGCGCGGTCGCCGGTTCGGCGATGAACCGGCGGGCGGCGTCGAGCAGGGTGTCGGTCCGGGTGGCGAGGGCCCCCGCCTCCGGGGGCACCGCCGTCACCGCCTCGGTGGTGGCGAGCGCGACGACCGGCATGCCGATCGCCATCGCCTCGATGAGGCTGAGCCCGAGCGAGGTCCACCGGCACAGGTGCAGGTACGCGCGCCGCCGGGCCAGTTCGGCGTGCATCCGGTCCTGGGGCACGTCGTCGTGGCTGGTGAGCCGGTCGGCGGGCAGCCCGAGGTGGTCGGCCAGGCCGGCGACGCCCATCCCGAACACGTCCAGCGGCGCGATCTCGGCGAACTGGGGCAGCAGGTCGGTGCCGGTGACCCGACCTCGTCGTACCGGCTCGTTGATCACCACGGCGAGTCGGTCGAGCTCGCCGGTGTAGGTCGCCGAGGGAGCGACGATGCCGTGGTCGACCACCGTGGTGCGGGTGGCGCCGGTGTCCCAGAAGATCTGGTTGAACCCGGTGACGTGGGCGATGAGCAGGTCGTCGCGGTCGGCCATCGGGTGCCGGGTATTCGGCACGTCGCCCTTCGGGGTGTTGTGTTCGACGTAGATCGCGGGCAGGTCGCGGCCGGGGCGGCGGCGCAGCCACTCCTGCGCCCGGTCGATCTCCTCCGGCCGTTGCAGGATGACCAGGTCGACGTCGGTGTCCGGCAGGTCCTCCGGGGTGACCTCGACCGCGCTGTCCGGCCAGGGGTAGGTGCGGGCCCGGCCGAGGCCGTACGGGCCGCGGTCGGGTGTGGTCGGAATCAGGTAGCGGTGACTGCCGTGCACGAACGACGTGGTCCAGGAACCGTGCACGTGCCAGAGCAGGATGTTCATCGTCGGCCACCACCGCTGACGGCGAGCGTCCGCAGCGCGTCGACCACCTCGTCCGGGTCGACACCACTGAGGCAGGGGTGCCCGGGGACCGGGCAGCTGGCCGCCCGGGTGTCCCGGCAGGGCGCGGCGGCGTCGCCGAGCCGGACGGTGGGCACCCGGTAGGGCCCCCACTGGCCGAACGGCACGGTCGGCGCGAACAGACTCACCACCGGTACGCCGGTCGCGGCGGCCAGGTGCGCGGGGCCGGTGTTGCCGACCACGACCGCGCTGGCGTCCGCGACGATCGCGGCCAACCCGGCCAGGTCGGTCCGACCCCCCAGGTCGGTGCCGCCGGCAGCCGCCACCCGGGCGGTGATCCCACGCTCGTCGGGGCCGCCGGTGACCAGCACCCGATGCCCGGCGGCGGTCAGCGCCCCGGCGATCCGGGTCGCCACCTCGGGCGGGCAGGCCCGGCTCGACGCGGCCGAGCCCGGGTGCAGCACCACGTACCCCGGGTCGCCGAGCTCGGCCGGGCGCGGCGCCACGGCGTCGCGGCGCAGCCGGAGCACGGGCTCGTCGCCGTCGGGCAGCCGATGGCCGGCGGCGGCGGCGAGGGAAAGGGCCCGCTCGGGTTCGGGCACACCCACCGGCACCCGGTGCCGGATGTCCAGCAGCGAGCCGGGGTAGTCGTCGCTGATCGCCGCGATCCGGCCGATCCCCGCCATCCGCAACAGCAGCGCCAGCGGCAGGGCGGACTGGTGGAACGAGGTGAACACCACCGCCTGGTCCGCGCCGACCGCGCCGAGGCGGGCAGTGAGGCTCCGCACCGACTCCGGGTCGACCGGCCCCGGCGTGCTGTCGATCCACGGCAGCGGGTACTCGATGATCTCGTCGATGCCGGGCAGCAGGTCGGCGGCGGCACGGCCGCGTGGCCCGCACAACAGCACCACCCGCTGCGCTCCGGCCGCGACGGCGCGGATAGCCGGCCCGGTGACCAGCACGTCCCCCGCCGAATCCGACCGGACCACCAACGCGGTCCGCACCGGGTCCCCCGACGCGGTCACCGGTTGCACGGCCTGTTGGCGGCGCAGGATCTCGTCCACCGCCGCCGGCAGATCGTGGGCCACCCAGCCGGCGGCGGCGATCTCCTCCGGCCGGGTCACCGGGGTGGGCACCAGCACCCCGGCGGCGCCCGCGGCCAGCGCGGCGGCGACGTCCCGGCCGATGTCGCCCACCATCGCGCACCGGGACGCGGTCGTGCCCAACTCGCGGGCGGCGGCGTGCACCAGGCCGGGTGCCGGCTTGCGGCAGGTACAGCCGTCGGCGTCGTCGTGCGGGCAGATCAGCCACGCGTCGAACCGACCCAACAGCTCCTCGACGCGGGCGTGCACCGCCCACATCTGCTCGGCGCTGAAGAAGCCCCGGGCCAGGCCCGACTGGTTCGTCACGACCGCCAGGCGCAGCCCGGCCGCCCGCAGCCGGTCCAACGCCGCCCGCGCCCCCGGCACCGGCCGCACCTTCTCCGGGTCACCGTTGTACGGCACGTCCTCGATCAGGGTGCCGTCACGGTCGAGCAACACCGCGTCGTACAGGACTCCCGCTGAGCTGTCGACGGACCTGGAACCGGCGCGGTCAGCAGTGGCGTATGCCCGGGCTGACCTGCGCTGATACGGATCCTCCTGGTCCTGTCGCACAGCCGGCGGGTTCCCTGCGCCCCGAGGAGTAAACGTCGCCGCGGAGGCGCCGGACCGGTGCCGCCGGCAGTGCCCGTGTCGGCCTTACCCGCCGTGCCGGAGAAGCTAACCCGCCAGCCGTTAGCCCCTGCCGTGCTCAGGGTATGGGAGCCCAGTGGCGATTGTGGAGAAAGTGATCGACGCTCCCCCGCAGCAGGTGTTCGACGTGCTCGCCGACGGGTGGACGTACAGCGACTGGGTGGTCGGGACAGCTCACGTACGCGACGTGGACGACGCCTGGCCCCGGGTGGGCAGCCAACTGCACCACCGCGCCGGACCGTGGCCGTTCTCCCTGCAGGACGCGTCGACGGTGTTGGTCTGCGAACCGCCGCACCGGCTCGTGCTGAAGGCCGGTCTCTGGCCGGCCGGCGAGGCGATCGTGGCTTTCACGCTGCAACCTGTCGACGGGGGCGCCACCCGGGTCCGCCTCGGGGAGGACTTCGCCGCCGGTCCGCTGCGCTGGGTCCGCAACAAGGTCAACGACCTGGTGCTGCACCTGCGCAACCGGGAGACGCTGGACCGGCTCGCCGACATCGCCACCCGACAGAAGGGGACATCGTGACGCAGACCGTGGTGGTGACCGGGGCGAGTGCCGGCGTCGGTCGGGCCGTCGCGCACGCGTACGCGGCCCGGGGCGCCCGGTTGGCGCTGCTGGCCCGGGGCGAGGCGGGTCTGGCCGCCGCAGAGCGGGAGTGTCGCCTGCGCGGTGCCGCCGACGTGCGCGGGTACCGCGTCGACGTGGCCGACGCGGGTGCGGTGCAGCAGGCCGCCGACGACGTGGTGCACCGGTGGGGCGGCATCGACCTGTGGATCAACAACGCGATGGCGTCGGTGTTCGCCCCGGCCTGGGAGATCCCGGCGCGTGAGTTCCGCCGGGTCACCGAGGTCACCTACCTGGGCACCGTGCACGGCACCCTGGCCGCGCTGCGGCACATGCGGGCGCACGGGCGGGGCACGATCGTGCAGGTGGGCTCGGCGTTGGCCTACCGGGGGATCCCGCTGCAGTCGGCGTACTGCGCGAGCAAGCACGCCGTCCAGGGGTTCAACGACTCGCTGCGCGCCGAGCTGCTGCACGACTGCCCCGGGGTGAAGCTGTCCATGGTGCAGTTGCCCGCGATCAACACACCGCAGTTCTCCTGGGTCCGCACCCGGCTGCCCCGGCACCCGCAGCCGGTGCCGCCGATCTTCACGCCGGAGTTGGCCGCCCGGGCCATCGTCTGGGCCGCCGACCGTGGCACCCGGGAGCTGAACGTGGGCGGCCCGACGTGGCAGGCCCGACTGGCGGACATCCTGTTTCCCGGCCTGCTCGACCGGAAGTTGGCCCGCGACGGCTACGAGAGTCAGCAGACCGGCGAGAAGATCGATCCGCGTACCTGGCGGGACAATCTCGACAAGCCCGGCGACGACGACACGGACCGGGGCACCGAGGGCGTGTTCCACGACCGGGCGCGCAACCGGTCGGCGGCGCTCTGGGTCGGCACCCACAAGCCGGCGCTGTCCGGTGTCGCGCTCGCCGCGGCGGCACTAGCCCTCACCGCCGTGGCCCGTCGCCGACGCTGACGCAACGCCTGCGACCAGCGGGATCGATGCCCACACCCGGTACGGCACCGCCGTGCGCAACGCCCGGTAGGGGTGCCTCTTCAACCCGAATGTGACAACTGGATACCCTTTCCGGGAGCCCCCTGTCCGCAAACCGAGGATGTCCGCATGATCGTGCCTGTGCAGCTGCCGTCGCCGTGGCGGGACGCACGCCTGACCGTCGTCGTGCCCACCTACAACGAAGCGGGCAACCTGCCCACGCTTGTGGAGCGGCTGCTCGCCCTGCCACTGCCCGGCCTGCGCATCCTCGTCGCCGACGACAACTCCCCCGACGGCACCGGTGACGTGGCCGACAAGCTGGCCATCGAACATCCGGACCGGGTGGAGGTCGTGCACCGGGCCGGCAAGGAGGGCCTCGGTCGGGCGTACGTCGACGGGATGACCCGGGCGATCGAGGGCGGCGCCGAGTACGTGGCGCAGATGGACGCGGACCTGTCGCACCCGCCGGAGGCGCTGCCGGGGATGCTGGGCGCGCTGCTGTCCACCCAGGCGAGCGTGGTGATCGGTTCCCGCTACGTGCCCGGTGGTGAGCTGGACGAGAACTGGCCGCTGTACCGTCGGGCCCTCAGCGGCTGGGCGAACCTCTACGTGCACACCCTGCTGCGGGTACGCATCCGGGACCTGACCGCCGGCTTCAAGATCTGGCGGGGCGACGCGCTGCGCGACATCGGTCTGAACCGGGTGCAGTCCAACGGCTACAGCTTCCAGGTGGAGATGCACTACCTCGCCACCAAGCTCGGGCACACCATCCTGGAGGTGCCGATCCGCTTCGAGGAGCGCCGCGACGGCATCTCCAAGATGACCACCGCGACCAAGGTCGAGAGCGCCCTGATGCCCTTCCGCCTCCGCAGCAAACACCGCAACATAACCCGCTAACACCCCCGCTGACCCCCTCCCCTCCCCTCCCCTCCCCACCCCCACCCCCCACCCGTCCGTTGATCATGGGGTTATAGCCACTCGCATCGGCGTGTCGCCGCTATAACCTCATGATCAACGGGACTCGGCGGGGGGTGGGGGGCAGGGGTGGGGGTGGGGGGTGGGGGTGGGTTAGGTGGGGTAGATGGTTTTGTGGGCCTTGGCTATGGCTGCGGCGTAGGCGGGGCCGGTGAGGGCACGGTCGCGGGCCAGCGCCGCGCGGGCCGCGTTCGCGCCCGGTGCGCCGTGCACCCCGCCGCCGGGGTGCGCCGAGGCGCTGGCCAGGAAGAGCCGGTCCACCGGGGTGTCCGCCCGGCCCAGGCCGGGAATCGGGCGCAGGAAGAGCTGCTGGTACGCGGCGGCGGTTCCGCCGCCCAGCGCACCGCCGACCAGGCTCGGGTTGTCGCTCTCCAGGTCGGCGGGCCCGGCCACGTGTCGGCCGACGACACGTTGCCGGAACCCCGGGGCCGCCGCCTCCAGCACCTCCTCCATCCGCTGCACGTGCCCGGCGACGTCCTCGGCGCGCCAGTCCCGGCGAAACGGCAGGTGGGTGTACGCCCAGAGCGACTCGGTGCCCGGCGGAGAGTGGCTGGGTTCGGCCACCGACATCTGCCCGACCAGCAGGAACGGGTCGCGGGGCAGCTCGCCACGGGCCAACTCGCCCGCGTAGTAGGTCAACCCGTCGAGGTCCGCGCCGAGGTGCACGGTGCCGGCGCCGGCCAGCTCCCGGTTGGTCCAGGGCACCGGCGCGGAGAGTGCCCAGTCCACCTTCAGCGTCGACCCGTCCCACCGGAAGTGCGCCAGGTCCTCCACCAGCCGTGACGGCAGGGCCGCCGCGCCGACCAGGTCGAGGAACAGCGCTGGCGCGGGCACGTCGGCGAGCACGGCCCGGCGGGCCCGCCAGAGCGAGCCGCCCTGCGTGCGTACCCCCATCGCCCGGCCCCGGGCGGTGAGCACCCGGTCGACGCGGGCGCCGTAGAGGATCGTCCCCCCACGTTCCTGTAGCCGGGCCACCAGCGCGTTGGTGATCTGCTGCGCGCCGCCCTCGGGCACCGGCCAGCCGATCTGTTGGCCGAGCATGGCCAGCAGCCAGCCGTACACCCCGGAGCCGGCCTCCTCCGGGGACAGGTCGGTGTGCAGGGCGCAGCCGGCCAGCAGGGCCGGCCCGCCGGCGCCGTCGAAGAGTTCGTCGCCGAGCTTGCGGACCGGCACCACCAGGCGTCGCGCCAGTCGCAACGCGCCGGCGACACGCAGCCGACGCAGCAGACCCAACCCGCCGCGGACCGGCGGGAACGGCGAGGTGATGGCCGTCAGCATCGGCTCGGCCACCTCGACCCAGTCGGTGTACGCGTTGAGCCAGCGCTTGCCGTCGCCGGGCGCGAACTGCTCCAGCGAGGCGGCGGTGACGTCCGGATCCCGGTTGATCACCGCGGCCCGGCCGTCCGGCAGCAGGTGCGCCAACACGTCCGGCGCGTGCCGCCAGGACAGGCCGTGCCGACCCAGGTCGAGGTCGCGCAGCACCGGTGAGGCGTACCCGAGGGGGTAGAACGAGCTGTACAGGTCGCTCAGGTAGCCGGGCGCGGTCACCTCGGCGGAGCGGATCGCGCCGCCGGGCACCGCTGTCGCCTCCAGCACCACCACCTCCCAGCCGGCGTCCGCCAGCAGGTTGGCCGCCACGAGACCGTTGTGACCGGCCCCGACGATGACGGCGTCCACGCTCGGCGCGGCGGTGGTAGTCATCCGATCCGCCTACCCGGGGCGCGACCGGGCGAAACGCGTTTGCCGCGCCGAGGCCGGGGCATCCAGCGCCGCATGTACACGGTTGCGCAGTTGGTGGGCGGGGTGTGGGGCGCGGGCGGCGACGGCGGCGAACTTGTCGTGCGTGATCCGGCGGACGACACGCCGGTCAGCACGGTGCCGGTGGCCACCGCCGACGAGGTCGGCAAGGCGACGCAGGCGGCCCGCAACGCGGCGGCTCAGTGGGCGGCGACCGCCCCGGCCGAGCGGGCCGCGGCGCTGCATCGAGCCGCGGACGCGGTGGCGGAGGCCGTCGAGGAGTTGGCCGCGGCGGTCACCGCCGAGATGGGCAAGCCGTTGGCGGACGCCCGCGGCGGCGTCGAGGCGGGCGTCGGCACCCTTCGACAGTACGCGGAGCTGGCCCCGCTGCGCGGTGGGCGCACGCTGAACGGCGCGGCGGACGCGCTGGACTTCCTGACCCCCCAGCCGCGCGGTGTGGTGGCCGCGATCACGCCCTGGAACGACCCGGTGGCGATCTCCTGTGGGCTGCTCGGCGCCGCCCTGGTGACCGGCAACGTGGTGCTCTACAAGCCGAGCGAGCGGACCCCCGCGACCGGTTGGCTGCTGACCCGGGCCCTGGACCAGGCGTTGCCGGCCGGCGTGTTGTCGCTGCTCACTGGTGGTGGTGCGGTCGGTGCGGCGCTGGCCGCCCAGGACGTCGACGTGGTGGCGCACGTGGGATCCACGGCGACCGGGCGGGCCATCGCCGCCGCCGCGGCCCGCACCGGGGCGAAGGTGCTGCTGGAGAACGGGGGCAGTGACCCGATGATCGTGGACGCGGGCGTCGATCCGGAGTGGGCGGCCGGGCAGGCCGCGCTCGGCGCGTTCGCCAACGCGGGGCAGATCTGCGTGGCGGTGGAGCGGATCTACGTACACCGGGAGGTGGCCGACGACTTCGTGGCCGCGCTGGTGCGGCGCGCCGACGCCCTGCGGGTCGGGTCGGGCCGGGCACCGGACACCGACCTGGGCCCGTTGGTCGACCGGCGGCACCGCGATCAGGTGCACGGGCAGGTGGCGTCGGCGGTGGCGGCCGGCGCACGGGTACGGACCGGCGGCGAGGTGCCGGACGGGCCGGGTGCGTTCTACCCGGCCACGGTGGTCACCGACTGCCGGCACGACATGCCGTTGGTGCGGGAGGAGACGTTCGGGCCGGTCGCCCCGGTGGTGGTCGTCGACTCGTTCGACGAGGCGCTGCGCTGCGCCGCGGACTCCCCGTACGGACTGGCCGCCACCGTGTTGACCTCGTCGATGAGCCACGCGCAGCGGGCCTGGCGGGAGCTGCCGGTGGGCACCGTGAAGGTCAACGCGGTGTTCGGCGGGGCGCCGGGGGGTGCCGCGCACCCGCGCCGGGCCAGTGGCCAGGGCTTCGGGTACGGCCCGGAGTTGCTGGACGAGTTCACCGCCACGAAGGCGGTGCACATCGAGGCGCCGGGCGGCGGTCACTGGTGAACAGCACGGGCGGACGCAGGGGTGGCGCGTCCGCCCGTACCGCGTCGGTGGTGCTCCTCGGTGGCGGCGGTCAGTCGCCGCGAGCCTTGCGGGTGGCCCGGTCGTTGGCCTTCTCGATCGCCTTGACCAGGTCCGGTTTGGTCATGCTGGACCGACCGGGAACGTCGAGTTTGCGGGCCACCGACATGAGGTGGTCCTTGGTGGCGTTGGCGTCCACGCCACCGGCGGTGGGTGCGCGCCGTTCCGGCCCGCCGCCGGCGGCCTGCTGATCGCTGGGGCCCTTGCGGCCCTTCGGCTCCCAGTGGTCGCCCACCTTCTCGAACTGGTGCTTCACCGCGGCGAAGGCGGTGCGGTGCGACCGCTCCCCCTCGCCGTAGGTCTCCACCGCCGAGTCGTGTGTCTTCTCCCAGGTGCGCTGCGCCTTCTCCGGGGAGCGTCGCAGCGTGCTGGGCAGGTCCTCGCGCCCGGGCATCTCGTCCTCCTCCGTGTCGACTGGGGTCACCCTGCCCGTTCCCCGGTGACGCGGCGGCAAACCGTAGCGGTACGGGTACGGCGACGAGCGGGTTTGTCGATTTCGTGATCCGGGTACCGGCCGCCGCAGGCCCGACCGGACGACCGGTCATCCGGTGGCCGGGACGCAGGGAGCGGGCATGACGACCACGGAGCCCGACACGACGCGTGACGGCGGATCCGGCACCCCCGTGCCCCGGCGGATGCGGCAGTTGAGCTGGCGGACCTGGCGTGGGGTGCTGGTGCGCAGTGTGCAGAACTTCGTCAACGACAACTGCTCCGACTGGGCCGCGGCGCTCACCTACTACGGGGTCCTGGCGCTCTTTCCGTCCGCCATCGTGGTGGTGGCCCTGGTCGGTCTGGTCTCCGACGGTGAGCGGACCCTGGACACGGTGGTCGACCTGGCCAACCAGGTGGGTGCCGGGTCGGTGGTGACCGGCGACGACGGCGGCGTGGTCGGGGTGATCCGCACCGTGGTGCTCGACCAGAGCAACCCCAAGCTGCTGCTGAGCTTCGGCCTGCTCGGTGCGCTGTGGTCCGCGTCGGGTTTCATCGGCGCGTTCACCCGGGCCTCGAACTCCATCTACGGGGTGACCGAGGGCCGGCCGGTCTGGAAGTTGCGGCCCATCCAGATCGTCCTGGCCGCGGTGACGCTGGTGCTGCTCGCGGTGGTCGCCCTCGCGCTCATCGTCAGCGGTCCGGTCACCGACGCGGTCGGCGAGCTGATCAACGCCGGTGGCCTGGCCCGCACGGTGTGGAGTGTGGCGAAGTGGCCGGTGCTCGCCATGGTCATGATGGTGCTGCTGTCGCTGCTGTTCTGGATCGCGCCGAACGTGCGTCAACCCCGCTTCCGTTGGCTCACCCCCGGCGGCGCGGTGGCCCTGGTGTCCTGGACGGCGGTCTCCTTCGGCTTCGGCTTCTACGTGGCCACCTTCGCCTCGTACGGGACGACCTACGGCAGCCTGGGCGCGGCGATCGCGTTCCTGGTCTGGCTCTACCTGTCCAACTCGGCGCTGATGCTGGGCGTCCAGATCAACGCCGAGGTGCAGCGCGGACGTCAGTTGCAGGCCGGCGACCCCGACCCGGAGGATCCGGTGCTGCCGCCACGCAAGCCTGCGACCTCCTGACCGACGGTTCCCGACCGGATGTCCGGTGCCGAGCCCGACCGAGGGCCGGTTCGTGGCCGGGTGCCGGTTTAGCGGGCGGGGTGCCGGGTAGCGCAGAAGGCATGGAGCGTGGCAACAGCAAGCACGGACCCAGGATCGACGAACAGATGAGTCAGGAGGTCAGCGGCCTCGTGCAGGGGCCGGGGACCGGTGGCTCCCGGGTCGACGAGTCGCGGGTGCCGGAGCCGGCTGGCGAGGACCAGCCGGAGACGACCACCGCGCCGGCCGGCGACCTGCGCACCGGCACCCCGCAGGGGATGAGCTCCACGGACGTCGAGCAGCGCAGCCGGCTGGGCCGGTTCATCTCGATGAGCGCGCTGCCGGGCGACCGGCTGGTGCTCATCGCCAGCGCCCGCGAGAACGAGGCGCCGGACGACATCGTGGCGTCGCTGGAACGACTGCCCGAGGGCACCCTCTACCAGACGGTTTCCGAGGTGTGGGCCGCGCTCGGCAACAAGAACGAGACAACTCGCTGGTGAGCGGGATCGCCCCCGATCCGACAACCACCAGCGACTGAAGGAGGTTCTTTCCGATGAGTGGCGTTACCGAACACGTCGAGGTTTCCGTACCCGTGCGCACCGCGTACGACCAGTGGACGCAGTTCGAGGAGTTCCCCGAGTTCATGGAGGGCGTGTCGGAGGTCAAGCAGCTCTCCGACACGATGACCCACTGGACTGTGGACATCGCCGGGGTGAAGCGTGAGTTCGACGCCGAGATCACCGAACAGCTCCCCGACGAGCGGGTCGCCTGGCGCTCGACCGACGGCACCCAGCAGGCCGGCGTGGTGACCTTCCACCGGCTCGACGCGGACAAGACGCGGGTCACCCTGCAGCTCGAGTTCGAGCCGCACGGGGTGGTCGAGCAGGCCGGCGACAAGCTCGGCATCGTCGACCGGCGGGCCAAGGGCGACCTGGAGCGGTTCAAGACCTACATCGAGCGGCGCGGTCAGGAGACCGGTGCCTGGCGCGGCTCGGTGGACCGTCCGCAGCCGTGAGGATGAGCAGTGACACCGATGGCCGCCAGAGTCCTGGCGGCCATCGCCGTGTCCGAGCCTCGTCGCCCGTTTGCGATCATCGCGCCCGGGTACCGCTGAAGACATGACCGACGACAACATCAGGGTGTGGCGGGACGAGGAACGGCTTCCGTTGGAAGAGCTGGAACAGGCGGTGTCCGGCTCCAGCCTCGACGGGCAGGCCGACGACGTGACGGCCAACGACGCCGGCGAGGAAGCCGCGTTCGGGCACGGGCCGGCCGCCTCGGACCGCGACGGAGAGGCCCGGGGCACGGCCCGGGAGGCGACCGACCCGCAGCGCGCCTACCGCCCCTCCACCACCGGCCGGACCGGGCCGGACGTCTGATCCTCCCCGCCGGGCTGAGCCGGCACCGTTGGCACCGGCCGCCCGGCGGTGGGTCGACGGGCACCCCACTCGTACAGCGCGATCAACGCCAGCGCGAGCACCAGCAGGGCCGCGCCCAGCACCTGCACCGACGTGTGGCCGATCAGCACACCGAGCCCACCCGGGACGAGCGCCGCACCGATGCCGGAGGCACCGATCTGCAACCCGATGGCCCGGTCCGCGTGCGCCGCGCCGACCCGGTCGGCGGTGGTGAGGGTGAGCAGTGGGAACACCGGCGCGGCGGCGAAACCCACCACGACCAGGCCGAGCACCGCCAGCGCGGCCGGCCCGGGTACGGCGATCAGCGCCGCACCCACGGCCATCCCGACCAGGCTGGCGCGCAGCACCTGCGTGGCACCCAGGCGCTCGGCCACCACGCCCTGCACCACCCGACCCACGAAGAGACTCCCCCAGTACGCGGAGACGCAGCCGCCGGCCACCGCCGCGCTCACGCCGCGCCCCTCGGTCAGCAGCAGGAACGCCCACAGGCCGGCGGACACCTCGATGGCGACGTACAGCGCGAAGGCGAGCGTCCCGGACCACACCGCCGGCAGCCGCAGTGTCGCCCCGACCGGCAACCGCACGGCCGCAGAGGTCCCGGCAGCAGCGGCCGCGGCGTCCTTGGCGGGATTTGTCCCGACAGCGGCGGCACCGGCGGGCGCCGTGCCGCTGGCGGCGGCCCCGGTGGGCGCCGTGGCGGCGGCGTCCGCGGGCAGCGTCCTGCCGACGGCGGCCCCGGTCGGCGCCGGCTCGCGGTGCCAGGCCCGCATGGTGAGCACGAACGCCACGGCCAGGGCGAGCTGGGCGGCGGCCACGATGCCGTAACCCCAGCGCCAGGCCATCCCGGCACTGAGCACCCCCGTCATGATCAGCGGACCGATCGCCACGCCCAGGCCGAAGAAGGCGTGCAACCAGTTCATGTGGCGCGGCCCGAACGCCCCGGCGGCGTACGCGTTGAGCCCGGAGTCGACCGCGCCGGACCCGAGCCCGAGCAGCAGCGCACAGCCCACCAGCACGGCCAGCACCGGGCTCAGCGAATAGCCGGTCAGCGCCAGGCTGGCCAGCACGGTGCTGCCGGCGAGCAGCGCGCCCACGCCGATGCGGGCCAGCGTGAACCCGGCCACGACGCTGGAGGTCAGATAGCCGACGGTGCCCGCGGTGAGCACCAGACCCACCGCCTCGGTCGGTACGTCGAAGTCACTTCGCGTGGAGGGCCAGGCGACACCGAGCAGGCCGTCGGGCAGGCCGAGGCTGACGAACGCGAGATAGGCCAGCAGGAGCAGCGAGGCGCGGGGGCGCACGGGCGTGGTGGACACGAGACACCATCCTGCCGCAGGGGCACCCTAATGCCGTAGGCCACCTATCGCGCGTGGCGCGAAGAAGTCGTGTCCGGACGGTCGAGAAAACGGACAGCTCATCCAGAATCGGCCGATCGGAGGACGGCAAGCGGGCTTGTTCGCGTAAGAATTTCGGGATGCATCAAGGCTCCGGAATCCTCTCGACGCGTCAGCGCCGGCTCGCCTGGCTCGGCTTCCTGCTCGCCGCCCTCCAGGCGCCCGTGTCCGCCCGGCTGGTCGCCGACGAGTCGTGGCTGTTCAGCCTCTGCGTCGCACTGATGGTGGCGACCGTGATCATCGCCGACGACGCGGCCCGGCGTCGCCCGGCCGACGCGACAAGCGACTAACCCTCGCCGCCCGGTCGGGCCTCGTGGCCCGGCCGGCCCCGGCTGCGGCGGCGTTCCTTCATCTCCGCCTCGTAGAGGTGGCGTCGCCCGCCCACCAACTCGTCGCGGGCCTGCTGGTCCAGCTCCCGAAACAGCGCATGGTAGCCGTCGTCGAAGTCCTCGACGAGCTGGAACGTCCACCGCCCGGCGATGACGTTGCGACCCACCAACTCCGTGTCGATCCGGTCGGCGAGGCGCGAATGCCCGGCGGCGCGCAACTGCTGCACGGCGTCGCCGAGCGTGAGGTCGGCGTGCCCGATCAGCTGGTGCATCGAGTACAGGTGCCCCCGGGCCCGCTCCACGCACTCCAGCGCCTCGCTGAGCTTGCCGAGCGCGTCGACCGTCGCGTCGCTCACCCCGGGCGGTCGCCGGTGCCGCTCGTCCGGTCCGTCCGGCTGCTGTCCCATCGCCTGCCTCCGTGCCGTGTGCCGCGAAACGCTCGTGGTTCTCCTGCTGCCCCGTCTGTGGCGGATCAACCCTCGCGGTCAGCACCTGTCGCCAGTGGCGCAGCCGACATCCGCCGAGTGGCCGACGGCGACACCGTCACCTGTCGGTTAGCCTCGGTCACCATGCGTGTGCCGTTCAACCGGGTCGCCTCCCGTACCGCCGTCGACTCGGCGCGGTCCACCCTGGCTGCCCTCACCGTGTCCCTCGGCACCGTCGGGCTCGCGGCCGCCGCCGCGCGACCGGGGCTGTTGGCCCTCGTCGACCAGCACGCGGCCGCCGTGCGGGACAGCCTCGACGGTGACCGTCAGCCGTTGACCGCCGCGACACTCGCCGGCTACGCCGAGGGAGTCCGGGCCGCCGCCCTGGAGCACGGGTGGGCTGCACCGGACGGGCCGGTGGACTGGAGTCGCCCGGAGTGGCTGCTCACCCGACTGCTCGCGGTCTGCGCGCTGGCCCGCTCGCTCGACCGGGCCTGACACGCGCGGGGAGGGCGCCCCGCGCACCGATGCGCGGACCACCCTCCCCACCTGCCGTGCCGTTGCGCCTCGTTAGGCGCGGTACTGCGGAGCTTCCTCGTCCACCCGAGGCATCGCCTGGGTACGATCGCCGCCGCGGTCGGCCATCTGCCGCTCCACGTCGCTCCGCCCGGCCGCGTTGGCCTGACGCTGCTGCTGCACCGCCCGAGCTTCCCGGGCGGCCCGGTCCAGCCAGCCGTCCCAGCGGTTCTGCATCGGCTTCACGAGACCGCCACCGACGCCGACGATCAGGATGCCGGCCACCGTGGCGAGCACCGCGATCAGCACCGGGGTCGTCACCGTGGTGGCGATACCCACCTGGTTCAGTGCGGCGATCACACCGAGCGCGATGACGAAGATCGCCGCCAGGTCGGCAAGCACCTTGCCGTACGAGAGCCCGCCCAGCGCCCCGGTGACCAGATCCCGGACGGCGTTGGCGATCGCGGCCGCCACCACCACGATGATGATCGCGACGAACGCACGCGGCAGCCAGGACACCACCCCGCTGATCAGGTCACTGATCGCGTTGGGCCCCCAGACTCCGAACGCGAACTGCAGCGTGAACAGCAGTACGGCGTAGTACGCCAGTCTGGCCAGAATGTCGGAGGCGTCGTACTTCGTTCTCTCCAGGGCCCGTTTGATACCGCCACGTTCGACCGCCTGGTCGAAGTGCACCCGTTCCAGCACCGTATCCACGATCTTGAGGACGGCTCTGGCGATGAGCCAGCCGACCACCAGGATGACGATGAAGGCCACTGCCTTCGGGATGAAGAGCAGCACCGACCTCCAGGTGTCGGCGATGGCATCGCCGATGTCGGCCTGCCGGACCGCGAGGGTCTTCAGCATGATGTCCCTCCTGTCGCATGGACTGCGCCGGGCGCATACCCGGCTACCGGTCGGGCAGTCCGCGCAACGCGCCGCGTTTTTCCCGGCCGGCCGACGATCAGGGGCCCGGACCTGCCCAAATGGGCATCGCGGCGATGACGGCGACGGGCCACGGCCATGATCGGATGCCTTTTTCGGTGGGCCGACTAGGCTGCGAACATGCCAGGAACGGTCGGGCGAGTCCCCACGCCAGCAACTCCGGCCCCGGGTGCGTCCACCGGCCCCGGTGCGGCCGCTGCCGTGCTCGCCCACGACTGGGCCGGCACCCCGCTGGGCCCACCGGAAAGTTGGGACGTGGCGGTCCGGGCCGTGATCGAGCTGATCCTCGCCTCGCCGATGCCGATGGCCCTGGCGTACGGCGACGACCTGGTTCTGCTCTACAACGCCGGCTACGCCGAGCTGCTGGGCACCAAGCACCCGCGCGCCCTCGGCCGCCCGGCCGCCGAGGTGTTCGCCGAGATCTGGGCGCTGCCCGGCGTCGGTCAGGTGTTCGAGCGCACCTACCGGCAGGGGGTGCCGTTCCTGGAGAAGGAGTCGACCCTGCCGTTGGTGCGTGGGCACTCCGCCACGGTGGAGCAGGCGGTCTTCACCCGGGGCTACTCACCGGTGCGGGACAGCACCGGCACGATCGTCGGCATGTTGACGGTCGCGGCCGAGACCACCCACGTCACCGAGCAGTTGCAGAGCCTCAGTGAGGTGGCCGCGGCGCTGGCCGGCACGCTCACCCTCGACGACGTGGCCCGGGTGGCGCTGCGGTACGCGATCACCACGTTCGACCCGGACCAGGCCTCGTTCGCGGTCGACGAGGGGGGCGGTGGTTGGCGCATGGTGCGCCGGGTCCGCGGCGAGTTGCTGGACGAGGCCGACGAGCGGCTTCCCCCGCTGTGGCGGCGCGCTCCGGCGGACTGGTCGGCCCCGGTGGTGCAGGCGGCCGGCTCCGGCCGCCCGTCCTTCGTCCGTGACGGGCAGCCGCTGCGCGAGATCGCGGTGGACCGCCACGACCAGAAGATCCGCTCGATGGCGGCCCTGCCCCTGGGCACCTCGGTGGTGCGCGGCGGGCTGGCGGTCGGCTACCAGGTGTCGCACACCTGGTCGCCTGCCGAGCGGGCGCTGCTGGCCGCCTCGGCCGAGCTGATCGGCCAGGCCGCGGAGCGGGCCCGCCGGTTCGAGACCCAGCACGGCACCGCCCAGTTGTTGCAACGCAGCATGTTGCCGGAGCACCTGCCGGACCTGCCCCGGTTGCGGGTCGCGGCCCGCTACGACCCGGGGGTGGACGGCAACGCCGCCGGCGGTGACTTCTACGACGCGTTCCTCCTGCCCGGCGGCGCGCTCGGCGTGGTGCTGGGCGACGTCGCGGGCCATGACGTGCAGGCCGCCGCGCGGATGGGCCAGGTCCGGGCCGCGCTGCGCGCGCTGGCACTTGCCGACCCGGCACCCGACGCGGTGCTGGCCGGGTTGGACCGGCTGGTGACCAGCCTGGGCGCGGAGGCCAGCACCCACGAGCTCTTCGTCACCGTGGCGTTCGGGGTCATCGACGCGGAGCGTCGAGAGCTGACCCTGGCCAGCGCCGGTCACCCCGCGCCGCTGATCCGCCGCGGCGACCCGGAGGGCCGCTCCTTCGCCGAGTACGTCGACGTGCCGGCCGGCCCTCCGCTGGGCCTGGGCGGCCGGCCGGGCACCGTCACTGTCGCGTTCCGCCCCGGTGACACCCTGCTGCTGTTCAGCGACGGGGTGGTGGAGCGTCGGCGGCAAAGCCTCACCGCCGGGCTGGCCACCCTTGGCGACGCCGTCGCCAAGGCCGGCAGTGGCGACCCCCGCGCGCTGTGCGCCGTGGCCACCGCGGCGGTGCCGGGCAGCACCGAGGACGACGTGGCGGTGCTGGCGGTCGAACACGCGCTCAAGCCGAGCCGCTCGGCGAGCATGGAGGTGCCCGCCGAACCCACCGCACCCAGCCGGGTTCGGCACTGGATGACCGGCCAGCTCACCGAGTGGCAGGTGGCCGAGTCGGTGATCGGGGCGGCGGTGCTGTGCACGAGCGAACTGACCACCAACGCGTTGCTGCACGCCGGCACCGCCGCCCGGGTGGAGATCGATCTCAGCCCCGAACGACTCCTGGTCTCGGTCGCCGATTCCGGTACCCGAGGCACCGTGACCCGGACCCGCACCGACACGTTGAGCAGTCGGGGGCGCGGCCTCGGCCTGATCGAGGAGCTCAGCGACGCCTGGGGCACCGACCCGTCGGTCCGCGGCTCCACGGTCTGGTTCGAGATTCTCACGCCACCGGCCGCGCATCCCTGAGACGCCCGAGGGGTAGGAGGACGCCCATGCGTACCGACGAGCCCTCCGGAGTCCTCTTCGACGTCGACGGCACCCTGGTCGACACCACCTACCTGCACACGGTGAGCTGGTGGGAGGCGCTGCGCCAGACCGACCAGCCGGTGCCCATGGCGACGGTGCACCGGTCGATCGGGATGGGTTCGGACAAGCTCCTCGACCACCTGCTCGGCCCCGAGCGGGACCGGGACGCCGATCCGAAGCTGCGCGACGCGCACGACACCCTGTACGCCGAGTACTGGGAACGACTCACGCCGCTGCCCCGGGCCGCCGACCTGCTGCGCGCCTGCGCCGAGCGCGGGCTGCGGGTGGTGCTCGCCACCTCCGCCTCCGGACCGGAGGTGGACGCGTTGCGCCGGGCGCTGGCCGCCGACGACGTGATCGACACGGTCACCTCCTCCGAGGACGCCCAGCAGAGCAAGCCCGCGCCGGACATCCTGGTCGCCGCGCTGGAGCAGTCCGGGTTGACCGCCGAGCGGGTGGTCTTCGTCGGTGACTCGGTGTGGGACGTCGTCGCGGCTGGCAAGCTGAGCATTCCGTGCGTGGGCGTGACCTGTGGCGGCACCAGCCGCGGTGAGCTTGCCGGCGCGGGCGCGGTGGCGGTGTACGACGACCCGGCCGCACTGCTGGGCGAGTTGGCCGACTCGCCGTTGACTCGACCCAGATGAGGTTCACTCCGGTTCACCGGCCTGCGCGCGCATAGCCGGGGCCTCGCCGGGGCATGGTCTGTCACCACCTGCCCGCGCCCCGCGGGTGCGGCGGAAAGGTGGTGCCGTGGAGCCGGTAGACGTGGCGTTCGCGCTGGTGGGCCTGGGCGCTCTGCTCGCGGGCATCCTGCCCCGGTTGCTGGAGCAGCGCCCGCTGTCCATGCCGATCGCCTTCCTCGCCCTCGGCATGCTGGTGTTCCTGCTGCCGGTCGGGCTGCCGACACCCGACCCGCTGGCCCACCCGGAGCTGACCACCCACCTCACCGAGATCGGCGTCATCGTCGCGCTGATGGGCGCCGGGCTCAAGATCGACCGACCGTTGAGTTGGCGGCGGTGGTCGTCCACCTGGCGGCTGCTGGCGATCGCCATGCCACTGTGCATCGCGGCGGTGGCCCTGCTCGGCTGGTGGTGGGCGGGGCTGGTGCCGGCCGCCGCACTGTTGTTGGGCGCCGCGCTGGCCCCGACCGATCCGGTGCTCGCCGCCGACGTTCAGGTCGGCGAGCCGACCGACGTGGAGGACTCCGAGGACGAGGTCCGCTTCGCGTTGACCTCGGAAGCCGGCCTCAACGACGGGCTGGCGTTCCCGTTCGTCTACGCCGCCATCGCCATCGCCTCGACAAGCCTCGCCCCGGGCGACTGGCTGGCCGAGTGGTTCACCGTGGACGTGCTCTGGAAGGTGGGCGTCGGGGTCGGCGGCGGGCTGCTGATCGGCTGGTTGCTCGGCAAGTTGTTCTTCCGCGCGCCCAGTGAGCTGCGGCTGGCCCGGCACGCCGAGGGCTTCCTGGCGCTGGCCGCCACCTTCCTGGCGTACGGGTTGGTGGAGGTGGTCGGCGGGTACGGCTTCCTGGCGGTGTTCGTGGCCGCGCGGGCCATCCGGGCCGCCGAGCGGACCCACGAGTTCCACTCGGTGCTGCACGACTTCGCCGAACAGGTCGAACGGTTGCTCACCCTGGTGCTGTTGCTGCTGCTCGGCGGCGCGATCGTGGGTGGCCTGCTGGCCCCGCTGACCTGGCCCGCGGTCGCCGTCGGGCTGGCCCTGGTGTTCCTGATCCGGCCGCTGTTCGGCTGGTTGTCGCTGCGGGGCGCGCCCGGCCGGCCGGCCGAGCACTGGGTCATCTCGTTGTTCGGCATCCGCGGTGTCGGCTCGTTCTACTACCTCGCGTACGCCACCACGAAGGCCGACTTCCCGCAGGCCGAGTTGCTCTGGGCGACCGTCGGGCTGGTGGTGCTCGTGTCCGTGGTGGTGCACGGCATCACGGCAACGCCGGTCATGCAACTGCTCGACCGGGAGGGCGAACGCACCTCCGACCCAGCCGAGCGGGACCCCGACGCCCGGCCGGTAGCCGCCGCCGGCCACGCCTGAACGAGCAGGTCAACGGCCACCTGAACGCACGCCGACCGCGCCGATCGCAACGGCCAGGACGGCCGCCCGAACCCACCGGCCGGCAGGCCGGCCCTGCCAGGCGGGCGGGTCAGGCCAGGCGGGCGGCGATGGCGCGGCCCAGGTCCCGACCGGAGCGCCAGGCGCTCTGCACCCGGGGTTTGCCGAACGCGTCACCGGCCAGGCCGATCCCGTCGGCATCCAGGTGGTGGGTGTCAGCGGTGGGACCGCCGGTCGGCTTCGCGTACGTCCAGCGGTGCACACGCACGTCGAGGGCCTGCGCCGGCAACCCCAACAGGTCCCGGACGGCCTGCTCGACGGCCGGACCAGCACCGCTGGGCTGGGCCAGGTGCCCGGCGGCGAACTCCGGCGTGGTGTGCGCGACGAGCACCGGAGCGCCGTCACCGCGCCGGTCGCCGTCGTCGCAGACGAGGTTGACGACCGGGTGGCCGTTGACGAACGCGCCCCGGAAGTCCGGCCAGCGCCGGGTCGGGAAGCGCAGCACCACGGCCAGGGACGGTGACCAGCGTTGTGCCTGCACGACCCGGGTGGCGTCGGTGAGCGCCGGGTCGAGCAGCAGGGCGGCCTGCGGGCCGGGCATGGCCAGCGCGACCGCCGCACAGGCCTCGCCGTCCACGGACGGTCCGGCGTCCACGCTCAGCACCAGCCGGTCGACGGTCACGGGCACCGCGCTGGCCAGGTGTTCGACTAGTGAGCGCAGCCCGCGCGGGGCGGCGAAGCGCATCGGGCCGGGCACGTCGTGTCGCCCGTCCTCGTCGTACGCCTGGAAGGTGTCGGTCCATTCCCGGACCAGGCCGGCGGCGCGCCACTGCTCGACGACGGCGACGAAGTCCGGGTCGGTGGCGGTGAAGTACGCGGCACCGATGTCCGCGGGCCGGCCGTCGAAGCGTTTGCTGGCCATCCGGCCGCCGCAGACGTGCCCGCGCTCCCGGACCTGCACCGGCACCCCGGCCCGCGTCAACTCCACCGCACAGGCCACCCCGGCGATGCCCGCCCCGACCACCACCACCTTCGACCGGTCCACGTCCATTCGGTGATCGTAGGTGGCGGCGAGCGGACAGGCATGAACCCTGGAGATCAGGGTACTGGCACACCTGTTCGAAGAGAGGATGACGACGATGACTGACCGCGCCAACGAGCAGGCCGACCAGCATGCCGCGATCAAGGACCCGGACGAGTGGGTCACCGGCGACGAACCGCCCACCGCGGCGCAGGAGTCCTATCTGGGCACCCTGGCCCGGGAGGCCAACGCGGAGTTACCCAGCAACCTGACCAAGGCCGAGGCGTCCAAGCGCATCGACGAGCTACAAGCCGAAACCGGCCGAGGCCAGTAACCCTGCCCCATCCCGCCGCGCCCACCCCGCGCCGCGCCCCACCCCCACCCGCCCACGCGGGCGGGGCGCGGCGCGGGGTGGGGCCGGCGGCCCGACCGTCAGGGGCGGGGCAGGCGGCGCAGCGTGACCTTGGTCAGGCGACCTGCGTCGATCTCGGCGGTCAGGTAGGTGGCGTACGGCTGGGAGCGGCGGTCGGTGGGTGAGCCGGGGTTGAGCAAACGCAGCCCGCCGGGCGCCCCGGTGTCCCACGGGATGTGCGAGTGCCCGAAGACCAGCAGGTCGACGTCGGGAAAACGGGCCGCGCAGCGCTGCTCACGACCGGTCCGTGGCCCGGTCTCGTGCACCACGGCGACCCGCAGGCCGTCGAGGTCCACCCGGGCCACCTCCGGCAGCCGGGCGCGCAGGGCCGGGCCGTCGTTGTTGCCGTACACGCCGACGAGTCGGCGCGAACGCGCGCTCATCGCGTCGAGCAGCGACTCGTCGACCCAGTCGCCGGCGTGCACCACCACGTCCGACTCGTCGATGGCCGCCCAGAGCGGCCCGGGCAGGTCGCGGGCCCGCTTGGGTACGTGGGTGTCCGCCGTGACCAGCAACCGCATCCCGCCATTCTTCCCGGCCCGCGGCTGCCCCGTGCGCGCGGCCCGCCGCCACTACCGAACCGCGCACGCGCGGCGGCGGCACTACCGGACCGGGGAGAAGTACGACGGCGGCATGCCCTGAGCGCGCAGTGTCGGGTCCTGCTCCACGTCGGTGAGCACACCGGCGGCGTTGATCAGGCCGATGTGGGAGAACGCCTGCGGAAAGTTGCCCAATTGCTCCCCGGTCAGCGGGTCGATCTGCTCGGCGAACAGGCCGAGGTCGTTGACCCGCTCCGCCAACCCCCGGAACAGCTCGTGCGCCCGGTCCCGCTCACCGGCCAGCGCCAGGCAACACACCAACCAGAACGAGCAGATGAGGAACCCCGCCGGGTCGCCGTCCCAGCGCCGCAGCAGGCCGTCGTGCGACAGCCGCTGCTCCACGGCGCGGATCGTCGACCGCATCCGCGGATCGTCGGCCGGCAGGAACCCCACCAGCGGCATCACCAGCACCGACGCGTCCAGGTCGTCGGATTCGAAACTCCCGGTGTACGACTGGAGCCGCTCGCTCCACCCTCGCTCGAGCACCTGCGCGCGGACCTTGTCGCGGACATCCGCCCAGCGTGCCACGTCCTGCGGCTCGCCGAGTTGGTCACCGAAGCGGACCGCCCGGTCCAGGGCGACCCAGCACTGCACCTTCGAGGACACGTGGTGGTGTTCGACGCCGCGTTCCTCCCACATCCCCGCGTCGGGCAGCTCCCAGTCGCGGGCGGCCTGGTCGGCGAGCAACCGGAGGACGTGGCGTACCTCCTGGTCCATCGGCTCCAGCTTGTCGCGCATCAACCAGGCGGCGTCCAGCGCCTCGCCGAAGATGTCGGTCTGCCGCTGTTGCCAGGCGTCGTTGCCGATCACCACCGGCGGGCTGTCGCGGTAGCCGCCGAGCTGTTCCAGGCGGTGCTCGGTGAGATCCCGTTCCCCCAGCACCCCGTACATGATGGGCACCGGTTTGTTGTCGACGCGGCCCATCGCCCGTCCCAACCAGGCGAACTGCCGCTGCACCTCGTCGAAGCACGCCGTTCGCCACAGCGCTCGCAGGGTGAGACTGAAGTCGCGCACCCAGACGTAGCGGTAGTCGTAGTTGCGGTCCCCGCCGAGCTCCTCCGGCAGGGACGTGGTCACCGAGGCCACCACCGCCCCGCTCGGTCGGTACGTCATGCCCTGCACCACCAGCCGACTGCGCCGCACCTGCTCGGCGTAGAGCCCGTCGTATCCATGTTGCGCGGTCCAGGACCGCCAGCCGGCGACGGTGTCGGCGATGGTCTGGTCGGCGTCCGGCACCTCCGGCAGCGGGGCGTCGTAGGTCGGGGCGTACCCGAGGGTGAAGTTGTGTCTGGTGCCGGCGCGGACGGTGAACGTCGCGGCGGCCTCGCCGTCGCCGGAGGTCAACCGCACGCTGCCGCGCAGGGTGAGCCGGGCGGCCCCGGCGATCGCCTCCAGCATGTCCTCCCGCTCGATCAGGTACGCGATGGTGCGGCCGTACTCGAAGCGCGGCCGGTAGTGCACGCGCATCGGCACCGCACCGGAGAGCCCCTCCACCGAGCGAACCAGCACCTGCGGGGAGTGCAGGCCGATGTCGTGACCGCGGGAGCCCGGCTCGAAGGCGAGCGCGTCGGTCAGGGCGACCTCCCCCTGCGCGGTGCGGAAGACGGTCCGCAGCACCAGGGTGTCCTCCAGGTAGCCGCGGTGCACGCTGTAGTCGCCCTCGGGCCGGATCGACCAGTGCCCGGCGCCGTCGTCGAGCAGCCGCCCGAACACCGACGGGGCGTCGAACCGGCCCGGGCACCACCAGTTGACCGAGCCGGTGGCGTCCACCAGCGCCGCGCTGCGGCCGTCGGCGAGGAAACCGTAGTCGCTGATCTGTCCGTTCTTCACCTGGCTGCCTACCCGGGCCGCCCGTGCTCATTCCCCTCCGACGCCCGGCGGACACCGCGTTACCGGTCGGCCTGGAGGGGAAGCCGGGGAGCTGACGAGGGAGGATGCTCATGACGTCAGCTTCGGGGCCGACCGCCGCGTGGCGGCCCGGCACACAGGATGGCGACCTGCTTCCATCCGGGCCGGCCGGCCGCCTGTCGACGGCGGGCGGTGACGGCCACGGGCCGCAGACCGGTTCGCCGACCGTGACGATCGGTTCGTACCCGGACTATCCGGCGGCACAGCGGGTCGTCGACTATCTGGCCGACAATCGCTTCCCGGTGGAGCACACCGCCATCGTCGGCACCAACCTCACCCTGGTGGAGACGGTGCTCGGGCGGATGACCACGGGTCGAGCCGGGCTGCTCGGCGCCGGTACCGGCGCCTGGTTCGGGCTCTTCATCGGCCTGCTGTTCGGCATCTTCACCGTCGGCAACTGGCTGGCGGTGATCCTGGTCGGGCTGGTCATCGGTGCGATCTGGGGTGCCGTGTTCGGCGCGGTCGCGCACGCCATGACGGGCGGGCAGCGGGACTTCACCTCGGCCAGCTCACTGCGCGCCGGCCAGTACGCGGTGACGGTGGACGCGCAGCTCGCCGACCAGGCGCGGCAGCTGATGGGTCGGATGCAGCTGCCCGGCCCCGCCACCAACGCCCGCTGAGCGCCGATCGACCGGCCGTCCGTCCCGGCAGCACTCGGGGCGGGCGGCCGTTCAGTCGTGGTACGTCAGCTCGCCGGCACGGATGTCGACCTCGACCCGGTTCTCCGGCGGCGCCAGGGGGCACGCCCAACGGTCGTCGTACGCGCAGCTCGCGTTGTAGAGGTAGTTGCCGTCCAACCGGACCCGGTCGCCGGGCAGCAGCTCGACGCCCCGGCCGAAGGTGCCCTTCACCGTGTCGGTGAGGTACCGGCCTCCCCCGTACGTCTCCCGACCGCTGGTGCCGTCGCGAACCGGCACGAACAACCCACCCCCGTACGCCTCGATCCACCACAGGGTCAGCGACCCCCACGGCGTCTCGGCCACCGCCACCCGCCGGTACGCCACCACCCCGTCCGGACCGCCGGTGTCGATGCGCAGCTCACCACTGGCCGGCCGGAGCGGCGCCTCGACCACGGCATCCGGGTTGGCCGGGAAGTAGCGCACCCCGGTGAAGTCGGCCCGCTCGGCCGGCGGGATCGGGCTCTGCGGGTGGGTGGCGAAGAGTTCGTCGCGGCCGGCACGGAACCCGGTCAGGTCGACGTCGGACAGGTACAGCCGGGCCACCCGTTCCCGCCAGTCGGCCAACTCCAGGTCGCTCAGCATGCCGGGGACTCCTGATCGAATGACAGCTCTCCGGACCGGACGGGCTTGCCACACGCCTGACAGCGCACCTCGGCGACGAAGACCTGGCCGCAGAGCTCGTGGATGAAGTCGACCCTGGGCACGTCGCCCTCGCTGTAGGTGTCACCCCAGCGCTTGAGCACGAGGATGACCTGCCCGAGGTCCTTGCCCTTCTGGGTGAGTTCATAACCCGCGACCTTGCCGGTCTCGGTGGCACGGGCCTGAAGGATGCCGGATTCGCCCAGTTTTCGCAGTCGGGCGGCCAGAACGTCCCTGGGCGCGCCGACGGCGCGAAGGATCTCGGTGTAGCGCGAGGCGCCGAACGCGAGCGCTCGCACGATATGCAGCGACCACCTGTCGTTGACTGCGTCGAGCGCCACAGCGAGAGTGTCCCGCTCTGGTTTGGTTTTCAAACCGTCAGTGCTACGGTTCGTTTGGTTGGACATTCAAACCACACTACCCGAGGAAGCACCCATGACGTCGCCATCCGATCCACGTACCGACGGAGCGTCGCCCGTCGTCACCCAGCGCCGAGCCTGGACAACGCTCGTGATCACCGGGCTGATCATCGGCACGGCGTTCATCGCGGTCTATGTCGGACTGCAACGCAGCCCTCAGCCGAGCCAGCTGCCGATCGCCGTGGCCAGCGCGCGGCTGGCGCACACCGCACAGGCCGGATTTGGTAACGCGGTGGCCGTCACCGAGGTCGCGAGCGTCGCGGACGGCGAGGCCATGGTGCGCCACGGCGACGCCGTCGCCGTCCTCGGCGAAACCTCCCCCACCACGCTGACACTCGACTATGCCGGCGCGAGCGGGTTCAGCGAGAGCGGCGCCGCGCGTCAGCTCGCCGCCGGTCTCGCCGCGAAGACGGGGGCCACCGTCCAGGAAAACGACATCGTGCCGCTGGCGGCCTACGACAGCCGAGGGCTGTCCGCGTTCTACGTGGTGTTCGGCGTCACCCTCGCGTCGTTCGTCCTCGCGCAGGGGCTCACCGCAGCCACCGCGAAGGTGCGGCTGCGGCACCGCCTCTACGCGATGGGCGGATTCGCCGTCCTGATCGGTGTGATCGCGGCGACCGTCGCGGGTCCGGTGTACGGATCACTCACCGCACCATTCCCGCTGCTCGCCCTCTCGCTCATCCTGCTGTCCGCCGCCAGCGCCTTTACGACCAAGGCGCTGGGGGCCTGGCTCGGCCCGGCGGGTATCGCCCTGGCCGTCCTCACCCTCACGACCATCGGCAACGCGACGAGCGGAGCGACGATCGGGGTCGATCTGTTGCCGGAGTGGGCACAGGCGATCTCGGGGAAGCTCCCACCGGGCGCGGCGGTACGAGCGGTCAACAACTTCGGCTACTTCGACGGCGCACACACCCTGGCGCCCCTCGGCATCCTCGCGACCTGGTTCGTGGCGGGCCTCGGATTCGTCCTGCTCCGGCAGCGCAGCGCCCAGCGCCGCCCGCTCACCGCCGAGGTGGGACGGTGACCGCCCGGGTCAGCCCGTACCTCAGCTTCACCGGCAACACTCGCCAGGCGATGTGGTTCTACCAGTCGGTGTTCGGGGGCAACCTGGAGATCACCACCTTCGGCGATCTCCAGGGGTCGACGGGTACGGCGCAGGACGAGCTGATCGCCCACGCGACGCTCAGGGGGACGACTGGGGTCGTGCTGATGGCCTCCGATCGGACGCCGGGCGACGACGCGGTCAGGGGCAGGTCGTCGATCACCCTCGGCGGCGACGAGGCGGAACTCGTCACCTACTGGGAGCGACTGTCCGAGCGAGGGACGGTCACGGTGCCATTCGCCAGATCGCCGTGGGGCGCGCTCTACGGCAGGTGCACCGACAGGTTCGGAACCGACTGGCTGGTGAACGTCACCGCGCCGGCGGCGCCCTGATCCGAGCACACCCTCAGCGCCGGCCGGGTGGGTGGACGCAGGCCCGCTCGGCCGTCAGCGCGACGGCCAGTTGGTGAGGACGGCGTCGAGGGCGTCCAGGGTGCGCGACCACGAGTCGTCGGTGGGGCGCGGGGTGTGCCGGAAGCCGCCGGTCCGTTCCAGGCTCACGAACCCGTGGAACGTGCTGTGCATCATCCGCACCGCGTCGGTCTGGTCGGGCTCGGAGAGCCGGTAGCCGCGCAGGATGGCCCGGGTCATCTCGGCGTGTCGGACGCCGGCGCTGGTGGCGGCGGTCTCCGGGTCCAGGTCGATCTGCATGGCGGCGTAGCGGCCCGGGTGCTCGCGCGCGTAGTCGCGGTACGCGTTGGCGAAGGCCACCAGCGCCTCCTTGCCGGCCCGGCCGGCGAGCGCGGCGCCGACCCGGTCGGCCAGTTCGGCCAGGGCCAGCAGGGCGACCCGGACCCGCAGGTCCTGCGCGTTTCTGAGGTGGAAGTACAGGCTCGCGTCCTTCACCCCGAACTGGCGCGCGAGCGCGGCGACTGTGACGTTCTGCATGCCCACCTCGTCGGCCAGCTCGGCCGCGGCCAGCGTCAGGCGTTCGACTGTCACTCCTGCACGTGCCATCCACCACACCCCAAACCTAGCTTCCTTATTCGTTTGCCTAGGCGAGCTAGGCTACTCCCTATGCTAGCCCTGACCGAATCCGTCATCCGCGCCTCCTTCGTCAATTGCAGCCGAGGCGAGGCGAAGCGGCTGACCGTACCCAATGATCTTGCGATGCGTCCCTGGGACGACCTCGACTTCCTCGGCTGGCGGGACCCCTCCGCGCCGCAGCGGGCCTACCTGGTCGCCGAGACCGACGGCAAACTGGCCGGGGTGGTGCTGCGGGCCGCGGCGCACCAGACGGGGCGCGTGCGGCACAGCATGTGTTCGTTCTGCCTGACCACGCACCTCGGCGGCGGCGTCTCGTTGATGACCGCCCCCAAGGCCGGTCCAAGCGGACGGCAGGGTGACTCCGTGGGCACGTACCTGTGCTCCGACCTCGCCTGCTCGCTCTATCTGCGGGGCAAGAAGCACGCCGGGCCTCCCGCGCCCGAGCCGCTGCCCCTGCCGGAGCGGATCGAGCGCATCGAGACCGCCCTCGCGGCGCTCCTCCGCAAGGTCACCGAGTGACGGTTCGCGGGCGGCCGGGGCCGAAGCGTGTTCGGACCCCGGCCAGGCCCTAACTGTCGGTCGACAGGCGGGCGTGCAGGTGCTCGTCGTAGCGGCGGCCGTCGCCGTACCGGTACGACTCGCGCAGCGTCCCCTCGGCGCGGTAGCCGGCCCGGTCGGCGACCCGGCAGGAGGCCGGGTTGGCCACGGCGTGGCACAGTTCCACCCGGTGCAGCCGCAGGTCGGTGAACGCCCAGTCGGTGAGCCGGACGACGGCCCGCACCGCCACCTGACGCCCACGGGCCGCCGGCGCCGTCCAGTAACCGATGGACGCGTCGCCGTGGTGGATGTGGTGCAGCGACACCGAACCCAGCAGCTTCCCGTCGGCCGCCGAGGCCACCGCCATGGAGACGTGGTCACCGGCGGACCAGTCGGCCCGGCGGCGGACCCAGAGCAGCGCGGTCGCGTCGTCGATCGGGCCGCCACCCTGCGGGTTCCACTGGGCGATGGCCGGATCGAGCAGGGCGTCGCGCACCGCCGGAGCGTCCTCGTCTCGCCAGGGACGCAGCAGCAGGTCGGCGGTGGTGAGCTCCACGTGTTTCACGAGGCCGGAGTCTGGCACACCGCACCGCCGTCGCACCGCTGATTTCACGGCCACTTCCTTCAAAGTTGCAGAAGCTGGCCGCTCGACGGCCGAAAACGTGACTCAGGCAACGCTCAACACCGGTAGTTAAATTTTGAAGTAGTGCTATCGTCGTGGACATGACCGAGAGCCTGGACCGCACCCGAGAGGCCGCCTGGCGCGCCTACATCGAGGCCAGTCAGCGTCTCTACACCCAGTTGGAAGAGGACCTGCGCGCCGACAGCGAGCTCAGCTTCGCCGACTACCACGTGCTGGTCCTGCTCTCCGAGGCACCGGGGCAACGGTTACGGATGGGCGAGCTGGCCAACCGGCTCATCTTCTCGCCCAGCCGACTGACGTACCAGGTCTCCTCCATGCAGCGCCGCGGCCTGGTCAGCAAGGAGCCCTGCCCGGACGACCGGCGCGGCAGCGAGGCGGTGCTCACCGCCGCCGGGCTGCTCGCCCTGTCCGAAGCCGCACCGCACCACCTGGCGTCGGTACGAGCCCACCTCATGGACGACCTCGACGACGACGAGGTCGCCTGCCTCACCCGGGTCTTCGACCGGCTCGGCCGCCGCCTGCGAGCGGCCCGGACCGCCTCGTCCACCCACGCCACCCGCTAAGGAGCCCCCGATGCCCGCGATCACCGTCGACAACGTCGTTGTCCTGCCGCGCCTGCCCCACCTCGGCGAGAGCACCGCATTCCGCAAGGTCCGCACGGTGACCACCGCGCCCAGCGGCTTCGAGGGCGAGGGCTTCCCGGTCCGTCGCGCCTTCGCCGGGGTGTCGACCACCGACCTGGACCCGTTCATCCACCTCGACCAGATGGGCGAGGTCGACTACGCGCCGGGCGAGCCGAAGGGCACCCCGTGGCACCCGCACCGCGGCTTCGAGACCGTCACGTACATCATCGACGGCGTCTTCGACCACCAGGACTCGAACGGCGGCGGCGGCACCATCACCGACGGCGACACGCAGTGGATGACGGCGGGCAGCGGCCTGCTGCACATCGAGGCGCCGCCGGAGCACCTGGTGGTGAGCGGTGGCCTCTTCCACGGCACCCAGCTCTGGGTCAACCTCCCGCGCTCGGCCAAGATGAACCCGCCCCGCTACCAGGACATCCGGGGTCGGGAGTCGGCCCTGCTCAGCACGCCCGACGGCGGCGCGCTGATCCGGGTCATCGCCGGCGAGGTCGCCGGGCACCGCGGCCCGGGGTCGACCTTCACGCCGATCACCATCACCCACGTCACGGTGCAGCCGGGGGCGCAGGTCGACCTGCCCTGGCAGCCCGACTTCAACGCCCTGGTGTACGTGCTCGGCGGTCGCGGCACGGTCGGCACCGAGCGGCGGCCGGTCCGCACCGGCCAGCTCGCGGTGCACGGTTCGGGCGACGCGTTGCGCTTCGCCGCGGACACCGCGCAGGCCAGCAACACCCCGGCGCTGGACCTCTACATCATGGGTGGAGAGCCGATCCGGGAGCCGGTGGCACAGTACGGCCCGTTCGTGATGAACACCCGCGACGAGCTGCTCCAGGCGTTCGACGACTTCAAGGCCGGCCGGCTCGGCGTGATCCCCACCGAGCGGCTGCCGCACACCGGCGGCCAGGGCACCCGGCCCTGACCCTTCGTCGGCACTGAGTTCGGCGCCGGCGCCCCCGGTTCACCACGGGCGCGCCGGCGCCGCCTCAGGAGACCGCAAAAATCCCGGCGACACCAAGAATCACCATCACCAACACCGCTACCAGCGCACCCCGTTCGCTCTCCACCGCCGGCTCGCGGTACTCGGTCACGGGATTCGTCGTGTCGCGGGGCATGGTGTGGCCTCCTCGGCTGTTGTCGTGTCGCTTCGATGGCGTTGGCCAGGTCACCGGTCTGCCGGGCTGGCGTGCGGACCCTCGTCCGGGGTCCTACCGTGAGGACGTTGCCGACCTCCAGGGGGGCTGGACGTTGCCGTCGCAGGACTGGTTCCTCACCGCGCAGGAACGCGCCAACCCGGTGTCTGGGTTACCCGTCTGGACCACGGGAAACCTGGCCGAGCCGTTGATTCACGGTGCCGCGTACTTCGACCGGCTGGTCGACGAGGTGCAGGCGCTTCAGGCCGGTGACCACCTGTTCTTCACCGACTGGCGGGGTGATCCGGACCAGCGGCTGCGCCCCGACGGCCCGACCGTGGCCCAGCTCTTCGCCCAGGCCGCCCAGCGCGGCGTGGTGGTCAAGGGCCTGATCTGGCGCTCGCACCTCGACGTGCTGGCCTACAGCGAGGCGGAGAATCGCGACCTCAGCGAGACGATCTCCGCGGCCGGCGGCGAGGTGCTGCTCGACCAGCGGGTCCGGCGCGGCGGCTCGCACCACCAGAAGCTGGTGGTGCTGCGACACCCGGGCGCACCCGAGCGGGACGTCGCGTTCGCCGGGGGGATCGACCTGTGCCACAGCCGGCGCGACGACGCCGCGCACCACGGCGACCCGCAGCCGGTGCAGATGTCACAGCGGTACGGGCCCAACCCACCCTGGCACGACGTGCAACTCGCGGTGCGCGGTCCGGTGGTCGGCGCGTTGGACACGCTGTTCCGGGAACGCTGGACCGACCCGATGCCGCTGGACTCGGAGAACCCGATGGCCTACCTGCGGGACCGGTTGCGCGGCGCGGACCTGCGGCCGGACCCGCTGCCCGAGCAGCCCGCCGACCCGCCCGAGTGTGGTCCGCACCAGATCCAGGTGCTACGCACCTACCCCGCCGTCCGCCCGCGTTACTCGTTCGCACCCGACGGCGAGCGGACCGTGGCCCGCGGTTACACCAAGGCGGTACGCCGCGCCCGCCGACTCATCTACCTGGAGGACCAGTACCTGTGGTCGTCCGAGGTGGCGGACCTGTTCGCGCACGCGCTGCGCGACAACCCGGAGCTGCACCTGATCGCCGTGGTGCCCCGGCACCCGGACGTGGACGGCAGGTTGGCGCTGCCACCGAACATGGTCGGCCGCGAGCAGGCGCTGTCGCTGTGCGAGCGGGCCGCACCGGACCGGGTGCACGTGTTCGACGTGGAGAACCACACCGGCAACCCGGTCTACGTGCACGCGAAGGTGTGCGTGGTCGACGACGTCTGGGCCAGCGTGGGCAGTGACAACTTCAACCGCCGGTCCTGGACGCACGACAGCGAGTTGTCCTGCGCGGTGCTCGACGACACCCGCGACCAGCGGGAGCCCACCGACCCGGCCGGCCAGGGCGACGGTGCGCGCGTCTTCGCCCGGGACCTACGACTTCGTCTGTGGCGCGAGCACCTGGACCGGGACCCGGACGGCGCGGACGACGCCGACCTGCTCGACCCGGCGGACGCCGTCGCGGCCGTCACGGCCGCCGCCGACGCGCTCCAGCAGTGGTACGACGACGGCCAGGTGGGCGAGCGACCGCCCGGCCGGCTGCGCCCGCACCGCCCCGAGCGGCTGCCGTGGTACACCCGTGCCTGGGCGTTGCCGGTGTACCGGCTGGTCTACGACCCGGACGGCAGGCCGCTGCGGGCGAGGCTGGCCGGCACCTGGTGAGCCGGCCGGGGCGACTCCGCCGGGGCGGCGACCGGGTGCACGCTCAGCCCACCCGGGTAGGCGAACGAGGAGCGCGGCGAGTAGTAGCCGAAGCCGATGGTCAGCGGGTTGGCCGGGCGGAGCGCGTACAGCGGATGCTCGGGTTGCGGGAACTCCACCCACTCGACCTCGAACGGGGCGACCGGCTCGGCGACGAACGGGTAGACCGAGCTGAGCAGTTGCCCGTCGCGGCGGGTGAAGTAGCGGTGGTGCCCGCTGCTGATCGCGTGGCCGGTCTCCCCCACTCGGCACCGGGCCCGGATCAGCGTCGTCCCGTCGATCTCCGTCTCGGAGAGCAGCGCCTCGCCACTCACCTCGATCCGGGTCCGGCCGGTGCACACCGGGGCACCGCGAGCGGCGGCGTAGTCACGGACCCGCCCACTGGAGGCCACGTAGGTGGTCCACCAGCCGCCCGGGTTGAGGCCGCCGGGCGCGTCGACGCCGAGCAGCGAGACGCCGAGGTAGGTGAGTGAGTACGCGCCGAAGCCGGAGGTCTGCGTCTCGTCCTCGACGACGTACTGGTTGAGGAACACCTGGTGGTCGGGGCGGGGGCACAGGCCGGGCGGGACCAGTGCGGCGACCGCGTCCGGGTCGGCCGGAACCCAGCTGAAGTAGAGCGTGCGGCTGTTCACGACGAGCTGGGGAGCGGCGGGATCGAGCACGGTGCCTCCGAACCGGGTGTGTACAGCGACGCTACGGCCGGTCCCACCAGCGGGACAACGACGGATAGTCGACACTCCTGTCCACATGTCGGATTTCGTATTGACCCATCGGTGGAGCCGGAGGGGCTGACCGGACGAGTCCGGGTGCTGGTCGATGCCGAATGCCGTCCGGAAACGGGTAAGGGTGATCACACACCTGCCAACCTGCGCCCTATTTGCACCTTTCGCACCTCGACACGCCTTAAGTACATCAGCCTTTCGGCTAGATTTCCGGGAGACGATCAGGTTAAGGTGAGTCCCGAACGGCCCATTGAAAGCTAAACCAAAGTGCCACACCTTTTTGTCCGCGGACGAGGTGCAGGGAGGACCACCCATGACCGCGCCAACGATCACCGAGCAGCCGAGCACCACTGCCAAGGCCACCACCAAGCTCGACCCGCGCGCTCTCACCGACAGCGCCGCCGATCTGCTCAACGCCATGGCCGCGCTGCCCGCCAACCACCCGTCGCGGGCCGCCCTGCGGGACCGGGCGATCGAGGCCTGGCTGCCGCTGGCCAACCACCTGGCCCACCGCTACAGCGGGCGCGGCGAGCCGACCGACGACCTGGCCCAGACCGCCGCGGTCGGCCTGATCAAGGCCATCGACAAGTTCGACCCGTCCCGCGGTGTCGACTTCGCCGGGTACGCGATCCCCACCATCATCGGCGAGCTCAAGCGGCACTTCCGGGACCGCACCTGGGACATCCGGGTGCCCCGCCGGCTCCAGGAGCTGCGGCTGGCCATCTCCGACGCCAACAGCTCGCTCCTGCAGACCCTCGGCCGCTCGCCGACCGTCGCCGACATCGCCGCCCACCTCAAGCTCACCGAGGAAGAGGTGCTGGAGGGTCTGGAGGGCGCCCGCGCCTACAACGCGGTGTCGCTGTCCACCCCGACCGGTGACGGCGAGCGCGCCACCGAGCTGGGCGACATGCTCGGCGGTGAGGACAACGAGTTCGAGTTGGCGGAGCTGCGGGTCGCCCTCGGCCCGGCGCTGGCCACCCTCGACGAGCGCGAGCAGAAGATCCTGACGCTGCGCTTCTACGGCAACCTGACCCAGTCGCAGATCGCCGACCAGATCGGTGTCTCGCAGATGCACGTCTCGCGGCTGTTGACCCGGGCGCTGACCAAGCTGCGCGGGCAGCTCGACGGCACCTACTGAGCCAGTCACGACAGAGGGCCGGGTCGACGGACCCGGCCCTCTGTCGTACCCCCGTTGTCACGCTCGCGTGACACGTGCGGAGGTCCCTTCCGCACGTCGGTGGTGGGGTCAGCCGTCGGCCGGCTGCCGCCACATCGGCCAGAACGGTGTGCCGTCGGGCACCCGGAACGGCTCGCCGGCCAGGTAGCCGTGCTTCGCGTACAGGTCCCGGCTGCGCGGGCTGCTCGCCTCGACGTACGCCGGCATCCCGTTGGCGTCCAGCCAGGCGTGGTGATGCCGCATCAGCGCGCTGCCCAGCCCCTGCCCCTGCCGGCCCGGCTGGGTCGCCAGGAAGGCCAGGTGGTGGTGGTCCGGGTGCGGGTGGTTCGCCGCGAACAACTCGTCGAGATGCTGGAACCGGTCGGTCCACTCGCCGCAGGCGGCGGCCAGTCGGGCGTCGTAGTCCTCCGGCGGCGGAGCGGGCTCGCCGACCGACGGAAACCACACCGCGACCGAGGCCCGGTCCGCGGTGGCGTGGACCATGCCGTGCCGCATCGCGTGGCCGACCAGGATCTCGAAGTCCCCGGCCAGCACGGCCTCCCGCTTGCTCGCGTCGGGCACCAGCCAGTACGTCACCCTCAGGGCGGTGAACGCCTCGGCGATCCGGTTGGCCACGAGGGTGGTCTCCTCCGGCCCGAGTCGCTCGATGGTCACGCTCATCGGGTCACCCCCACCGTGGCCGGCGTCTCCGGCTTGACGGCGGCGCTCGCCGCGCCGAGGCCGATGCGGGCGTACGTGTCCGGTCGGTTGCCGCGCAACACCAGCGCCCAGCCGACGCCCAGGAGCGCCGCCACCGGGTAGACGGCGGGCAGTGCCCAGCGCAGGGTGGAGTCCGGCGCGACGCCGAGCAGGTTGGCGAAGTTCGACACGGCCAGCCAGATGATCACGAAGAGCGCGATGGTGGCCAGGCCGGGCGCGATGGCCCGCCGCCAGAGGTTCTCGCCGCCGCCGGAGCGGGCGAAGTAGACGATCACCGCCACCGAGGTGGTGGCGATCAACAGCAGGACGCCGAACCCACCGGTGGTGCCGCCCCAGAAGAACAGCTGGACCACCGGGTCCCAGCCGTTGACCGCGTACAGCAGGATGACCGCGAGACCGAGGACGCTCTGCGCCAGCGAGGCGGCCCGGGGCGCCCCGCTGCGGGGCGAGGTCTGCCCGAACACCGCCGGCAGCACCCGCTCCCGACCGAGCGCGAAGGCGTAGCGGGCCGTGGTGTTGTGGAACGAGATCATCGCGGCGAGCACCGAGGTCAGGAAGAGCACCTGCCCGATGGTGACTGCGGTGTCGCCGAGGTGCGCGGCGGCCAGGTTGAAGATCAGTCCGACGCTCTGCTCGCCGGCCTCGGCGACGATCTGGTCCGGCCCGACGGCGACCGTCATGGTCCACGACGACAGCGCGTAGAGCCCGGCGATGATCACCACCGAGAGGTACGTCGCGAGCGGCACCGTCCGCTTCGGGTCCTTGCTCTCCTCGCTGAAGACCACTGCGGACTCGAAGCCGACGAAGCCGAGGATGGCCAGCACCAGCACCGCTCCGACGCCCGGCACGAAGAGGTTGTCCGGCGAGAACGTGGCGAAGCTGACCTGGTCGCCGGCCGGGTTGCCGAGCTGTCCCAGGTCGAAGACGAGGATCACGACGATCTCGGCGACCAGCAGCGCGGCCAGGACCATCCCGTTGATGTCCACCCGGAGCATGCCGAGCAGGCCGACCAACGCCCACGCCACCAGGGCCACGACGGCCCAGTGCGGGTGCCCGCCGAAGATCCGGTCGAGCACCGGCTCGGCCGCCACACCGATGGTGCCGTACAGGCCGACCTGCAACGCGTTGTACGCGACGAGCGCGACCCAGGCGGCGCCGACGCCGGCCGGTCGGCCCAGTCCGCGGGAGATGTAGGCGTAGAAGGCCCCGGCGTTCTCCACCCGCCGCGACATCGCCACGTAGCCCACCGAGAACAGGGCGAGCACCGCGGCCACCAGCAGGAAGGCCAGCGGGATGCCGGTCACCCCGATGACGCCGTAGCCGGTGGTGACGACGCCGGCCACCACGGTCAGCGGCGCGGCGGCGGAGAGCACGAAGAAGATCACCGAGGGGATGCCGAGGCGGCCTCGGGCCAGGGCCTCGGAGACGTTGCTGGGTCGGTCGACTGTCGATGTCGGGGGCATACGACTACTCCGGTTGTCGAGGGGAGGGTAGGGGTTACCGGGGGGTCAGGGGAGACCGCGCAGCACGGCGGCGCCGACGGCCGCTTCGGTGTGTCCGACGAGTTCCTTCAGGGGTGCCGGCAACGCGGGGATGAGGACGTTCAGCCGGTGGTGCGCGCGGGGGCCGGCGCTCCACAGCACCTCGCGGGTCAGCCCGGCGGCCACGACCAGGCCCAGCAACAGCGCGTCCGGCACGCTCGGCGGGTCCGGCCGGTCCAGCAGGGCCCGCAGCCGGGTGGCCGGCCAGGCCACCGCGTTCAGGTCGATCGGCAGGTAGGTGACCGAGGTGCGCAGCAGCCGGCGGCTCTCCTGGCGGCGCAGCACCCCGGCGCGGGCCAGCCGCTCCCCCACCGAGGCCGTCGCGGTCTGCGCCAGGAAGCTGAGCCAGGTACGCAGTTCCTGGTGTTGGGACTCGCCGATGAGCTGGTCGAGCACGGTGTGCGCGAGGGCGTCGGCCGGCGGACGCCTGTCGATGACGGTGACCCGTCCGGCCGCGACGTGGATGTGTCCGTAGATGAGCAGCTCGCCGAGCAGCCCGCCGGCCAGTCCGAGGCCGGTCGCCGCCGGATGCAGTTTGGCCTTGCCACGACTGTCGTTGTGTGCGATCAGAAAGAACTCGTCGGCGATGAGCAACGGCCCTCCCGCACAGGTGTGTCCACAAGTGATCGCGACCGGGCAAGGATGCACCGACAGCTACTGCAACGCAACTCCCAGATTTGAAAGTTGCACTGCGTGCTGGGGCGACCTGCGGATCTTGTCGTGGCAGACTCGGACGGTGACCGCCACCCCCACCACCGGGCCCACCGCCAGCCCGACCGTGCGCCGTCGACGCATCGCCCGGGAGCTCCGCCAGCTACGGGAACGCGCGGGCATGACCCTCGATGTGGCCGCCCGTCAGCTCGACATGTCCAAGAGCAACCTCTCCCGGATCGAGACCGCGCAGATCGGCATCAAGCCACGCGACGTCCGGGCGGCGCTCGCGCTCTACCAGGTGACCGGATCGGACGCCGAGGCGCTGATCGAGATCGCCCGAGGGGCCCAGCAGCGCGGCTGGTGGCAGAGCTACAGCGACGTGCTGCCCGAGTGGTTCGAGTTCTACGTCGGGTTGGAAGCCGAGGCCGCGGCGCTGCGCACGTACGAGGCCGAGTCGGTGCCCGGGCTGCTGCAGACCGAAGCGTACGCCCGGGAGATCTTCCGGCGCACCGCCGGCGAGGACGGCCTGGAGCGCAAGGTCGCCGCCCGACTGCGCCGACAGGAGGTGCTGCGCCGCGACGACCCGGTCCACCTGTCGGTGGTACTGAACGAGGCGGTGCTGCTGCGCCCGGTGGGCGGCACCGCGGTGATGGCCGACCAGTTGGTCCACATGAGTCGCATCGCGCAGCTACCCAACGTAATAGTTCAGGTACTTCCATTCGCGGCCGGCGGGCATCCCGCGATGAGCACCCCATACGTGCTCCTCAACTTCGCCGACACCGCCGACGCATCCGTGGTTTACCTGGATAACCTATCGATGGGACTGGCGCTGGAGGATGTCGACCAGGTGCTCCGGTATAGCCTTCTCCACGAGGAGCTGTGCCGTCTGGCGCTCGATCCGGCGGCATCGTTGATCCGCCTGGAGGACGCTTCTCGTTACTTTGCGTGACCGCTTCGGCGGCATGCCGACGCAGACGAGGGGTACCGCAGATGACGGCGCACGACCTGACCCGGCTGGACTGGCGCACCAGCACGCGCAGCAGCGGCAACGGCAACTGCGTGGAGGTCGCGACGGCCGCTGGCCAGGTCGCCGTCCGGGACAGCAAGGACCGCTCCGGTCCCGCGCTCGCCTTCGGCCCGACGGCCTGGCGGGCCTTCGTGCTCGGCGTCGGCGAGGTCCGTCGCCCCTAAGGCGCCCGCGCCGGTGCGAGACTGGGCCGTGCTCTCCGACGTAACCCTGGACCTGCCGGTACGCCCGGTGCTGCCGGCGCTGGTCGCGGCACTCGACGCGGCCGGGGCCGGCGTCCTGGTCGCCCCGCCGGGCACCGGCAAGACCACCCTCGCGCCGTTGGCCGTGGCCGACCAGGTGAGCGGTCGGGTGGTGATCGCGCAGCCCCGCCGGGTGGCCGCGCGCGCAGCCGCCCGCCGGATGGCCGAGTTGCTCGGCGAGCGGGTCGGCGAACGCGTCGGCTACGCGGTGCGCGGCGAGCGCCGGGCCAGCCCGGCCACGCGGGTGGAGGTGGTCACCACCGGCCTGCTGGTCCGCCGACTGCACCACGACCCGGAGCTGCCCGGCACGGGCGCGGTGCTGCTCGACGAGTGCCACGAGCGGCAACTCGACGCCGACCTGGCGCTGGCCTTCACCGTGGAGGCGCGGGCCACCCTTCGCCCGGATCTCTGGCTGCTGGCGATGTCCGCGACTCCGGACACGGACCGCTTCGCCGCGCTGCTCGGCGGGTCCGTCCCGGCCCCGGTGGTCCGGGCCGACTCGGCGCTGCACCCGGTCGAGCGGATCTGGGCGCCACCGGCGCGTCCGATCGCCCCGTCCGGAGCCGGGCCGGTGGATCGGGCCCTGCTCGACCACGTGGCCGCCACCGTCCGGCGGGCGCTGGCCGAGCGTGCCGGTGACGTGCTGGTCTTCCTGCCCGGAGCCGGCGAGATCGCGGCGGTCAGCGGCCGGCTGGCCGATCTGCGGGACACCGTCGCGCTGCTGCCGCTGCACGGTCGGCAACGCGGCTCCGAGCAGGACGCGGCCCTGCGCCCCGCCGATCGCCGCCGGGTCGTGCTGGCCACCGCGCTGGCCGAGACCAGCCTGACCGTGCCGGGCGTACGGGTGGTGGTGGACGCCGGGTTGTCCCGGGTGCCCCGCATCGACCTCGCCCGTGGGCTGGGCGCGCTCGTCACCGTGCCGGTCTCCCGAGCCGCCGCCACCCAGCGGGCGGGCCGGGCCGGCCGGGAGGCCCCCGGCTACGTCTACCGCTGCTGGTCGGCCGCGACCCACGAGCGGCTGCCCGCCCGAGCCGAGCCGGAGATCGCCACCGCCGACCTGACCGGCTTCGCACTGGAGCTGGCCGCCTGGGGCTCGCCGGACGGCGTCGGGCTCGCGCTGCCCGACCCGCCACCGGCCGCCGCGCTCACGGTGGCCCAGGACACCCTGCGCACCCTGGGCGCGGTCGACGTCGACGGTCGGATCACCGCGCGCGGGCGGGCGATCGCCGCCGCCGGCGCGCACCCACGGCTGGCCCGGGCGCTGCTCGACGGCGCCGGTCGGGTCGGCGCCGACCGGGCGGCCGAGGTGGTCGCCCTGCTCGCCGAGGAGAGCGCTGCCGGCCCCGGTGACGACCTGGTCGCCGGCTGGCGTCGGCTGCGCACCGGAGTCGACGCGGGCGCGACCGCCCGCTGGCGCACCGAGGTACGCCGGCTGCGCGCCGCGTTGCCCTCCCCAACCGCCGCCACCGGCACGGGTGGCCTGAGTGACGATCTCGCCGCCGGGTTGCTCGTCGGTCTGGCGTACCCGGAGCGGTTGGCCCGGGTGCGGCGGCCGGGCGGCTCGGCGTACCTGATGACCGGCGGGACCGCCGCGGAGCTGGCGGCCGGGTCGGGGCTGGCCGGGTCCGACTGGCTGGCGGTGGCCGTCGCGGACCGCACCCCCGGCGCGCCGTCGGCCCGGATCCGCCGGGCCTCGCCGGTGGACGAGGCGACGGCCCGGGAGGCGGCCGGGCCGCTGCTGCGCACGAGCCGCGAGGTCGGCTGGTCCGACGGCGACGTGGTGGCCCGGGAGGTGACCCGACTGGGCGCGATCGAGCTGCTCCAGCGGCGACTGGACCGGCCGGAGCGGGCGGAGGTGGCGGCGGCGGTGCTGACCGGCCTGCGCCAGGAGGGGTTGGGGCTGCTGACCTGGACGCCGGCGGCGCGGGCACTGCGTGAGCGTCTCGGATTCCTCCGGCACCATCTGGGCGCACCGTGGCCGGAGGTCGGCGACGAGGCGTTGCTCGACGCCGCGCCGACCTGGCTGGGCCCGGAGTTGACCGGGGCCCGGCGGCGGGCCGACCTGGCCCGGGTGGACGTGACCTCGGCGCTGCGCCGGCTGCTGCCCTGGGCGCAGGCCGCCCGCCTGGACGAGTTCGCCCCGGAGCGGATCGAGGTGCCGAGCGGTTCCCGGGTCCGGGTGGACTACACCGACCCGGCCGCACCGGTGCTCGCGGTGAAGCTCCAGGAGACGTTCGGCTGGTCGACGGCTCCCCGCGTCGGTGCCGGGCGGACGCCGGTGCTGCTGCACCTGCTCTCCCCCGCGGGCCGGCCGGTGGCGGTCACCGCCGACCTGGAGTCGTTCTGGCGTACCGGCTACCCGCAGGTGCGCGCCGAGTTGCGCGGGCGCTATCCCCGGCACCCGTGGCCGGAGGACCCCGCGACGGCGACGCCCACCCGGCGCGTCACGCCACGCCGACGGTGAGCGGCGGCCCTACTCCTGCAGGACGTCGGCCACCACGACACTCACGTTGTCGGGTGCGCCGGCGTGCAGTGCCAGATCGATCAGCTTGGCCGTGCAGGCCGTCCGGTCGGGATAGTCCCGGAGCACCTCGGCGAGGGTGTCCGGGCGGACGACGTTGGAGAGCCCGTCGCTGCACAGCAGCCACCGGTCGCCGACGCGGGGCACCATCGTCGAGTAGGACGGGGTGACCTCGTCACCCTGTAGGGCCTGGGTGACGACGGCCCGGCGCGGATGGCTGCTGGCCTGGTCCGCGGTGATCACACCCTGGTCCACCAACATCTGGACGAACGTGTCGTCCCGGGTGACCTGCTTGAGCACGCCCTCGCGGAACAGGTAGGCCCGGGAGTCGCCGACGTGCGCGAGGGCCAGGCAACTGCCGGTACGGGCGAAGAGCAGGGCGGTCAGTGTGGTGCCCATGCCCTGACGCTCGGGATCCTCGGCGACCGCCTGCCGGATCCGGGAGGTGGCCAGCGCGATGCCACCTTCGAGCGCGGCCACCAGAGCGTCCTCGGGGGTCTCCACGTCCAGCGGGGCCACCGCGTCGATGGTGAGGGCGCTGGCCAGGTCGCCGGCGGCCATCCCGCCCATGCCGTCGGCGACGGCGACGAGCCAGTCGCCGGCGTGCAGGGCGTCCTGGTTTCCGCTGCGGATCAGCCCACGGTCGCTCGTTCCGACGGAACGCAGCTTCAGGGTCATGGGAGGCAGCCTGCCAGGCGAAGGGCGCAGTTGTCTCTAGGAGATCAGGACGACGGCGCGTGGCGCGGTGAATCTCACGTCCGCACGCCGGTGTCCCGGGATGCGGCGGCCGCCGCACCCGCCCTCGTCACACGCCAGAAACCATCCAGTCAGATCAATTGACACGGCGTGCCGCCGCTGGAAACATCGAGCCGATACCTGGGAGCGCTCCCAGGAATCCGCCACCACCACCGTCCCCCACCCGTCCGGAAGGACTCCCCGTGACGAGATCCCGACGCCGCCTCCTGTTGGCCGCGGCGACCACCCTGGCCCTCACTGGCGCGGGCGCCGGCGCGGCCCACGCCGAGCCACCACCGGACGCCCCCGAGCAGATCGACAACGGCGACTTCAGCGAGGGCGTGAGCCCCTGGTTCTCCTTCGGCACCGGCGCGCTCGCGGTCACCGACGGCCAGCTCTGCACCACAGTGGCGGGTGGGTTGGCCAACCCCTGGGACGCCGGCATCGGCCAGGACGGGGTGCCGCTGATCGCGGGCGCCGAATACACCCTCGGCTTCGACGTCTCCGCCTCCCCCGGCGCCTCCCTCAAGGCCGTGCTGCAACTCGGCAGCGCCCCGTACACCACGTACGCGGCGGTGGATGCCACCGCGACCGGCACTCTCCAGCGCGTCGAGCAGACCTTCACCGTCCCGGAGACCAACCCCGGCGCCCAGCTGATCTTCCAGGTCGGCGGCTCCGCCCAGACGCAGACCATCTGCCTCGACGACGTCTCGCTGCGCGGCGGCGAACCGCCCGAGCCGTACGTGCCGGACACCGGGCCGCGGGTCCGCGTCAACCAGGTCGGTTACCTGCCCGGCGGCCCGAAGAACGCCACGGTCGTGACCGAGTCCACCGATCCGCTGCCCTGGCAGCTGCGCACCGGTGCCGGTGCCGTCGTGGCCAGTGGCACCACCACCGCGCGTGGCGTCGACGCCGCCTCCGGGCAGAACGTGCAGACCGTCGACTTCTCCAGCTACCGCACCCCCGGCAGCGGGCTGACGCTCACCGTCGACGGCGAGACCAGCCGCCCGTTCGACATCTCCGGCACCCTCTACGACCAACTGCGCTCCGACTCGCTGCAGTTCTTCTACGCCCAGCGCAGCGGCATCGCCATCGACGGGGACCTGATCGGCGACGAGTACGCCCGCCCCGCCGGGCACCTCGACGTGGCGCCCAACAAGGGCGACACCAACGTGCCCTGCCAGCCGGGCGTCTGCGACTACTCGCTGGACGTGCGCGGCGGTTGGTACGACGCCGGTGACCACGGCAAGTACGTCGTCAACGGCGGCATCGCCACCTACCAACTGCTGAACACCTTCGAGCGCACCAAGACCGCGGCCACCGCCGACGGCGGCGCCGCACTCGCCGACAGCACGCTGCGGGTGCCCGAGCGCAACAACGGCGTGCCGGACATCCTCGACGAGGCCCGCTGGGAGCTGGAGTTCCTGCTGCGCATGCAGGTGCCGGCCGGCAAGCCGCTCGCCGGCATGGTCCACCACAAGATCCACGACCAGAACTGGACCGGGCTGCCGCTCGCCCCGCAGGACGACCCGCAGCCGCGTGAGCTGCACCCGCCGTCGACCGCGGCCACCCTCAACCTGGCCGCCACCGCCGCCCAGTGCGCGCGGCTCTTCGCCCCCTACGACGCGGCGTTCGCGACCCGTTGCGGCACCGCCGCGAAGACGGCCTACGCCGCCGCCAAGGCCCACCCCGCGGTGTACGCCAGCCCGACCGACGGCACCGGTGGCGGCGCGTACGACGACAGCAACGTCACCGACGAGTTCTACTGGGCGGCGGCCGAGCTGTACCTGAGCACCGGTGCGCAGACCTACCTGACCGACCTGACCGCGTCGCCGCACCACACCGGTGACGTGTTCGACCCGCGCGGCTTCGGCTGGCAGAGCACGGCGGCGCTGGGCCGCCTCGACCTGGCCACCGTGCCGAGCGGGCTGCCCACCGCCGACCTCACCCGGATCCGCGCCTCGGTCACCACCGCCGCCGACGCGTACCTCGCCGAGCTCCGCCGGCAGGCGTACGGGCTGCCGATGCCCGGCGACGCCAACAGCTACTTCTGGGGCGGCAACAGCAGCATCATCAACAACGCGATCGTGCTGGGCACCGCCTTCGACCTGACCAGCAACCCCGTCTACCGCGACGGCGCGACGCAGGCGATGGACTACGTGCTCGGCCGCAACGCCCTCAACATCTCCTATGTCACCGGGTGGGGCGAGCACGCGGCAGAGAACCAGCACAGCCGGATCTTCGGCCACCAGCTCGACCCGAACCTGCCCCGCCCGCCCGCCGGCTCCCTCGCCGGTGGCGCGAACGCCGCCCTCCAGGACCCGTTCGTGGCCAAACTGCTCGCCGGCTGCGCACCGCAGTTCTGCTACGTCGACGACATCAACTCGTACTCGACGAACGAGGTGGCGATCAACTGGAACTCGGCGCTGACCTGGATCGCCTCGTTCCTGGCCGACCAGGGTGACGCCGGCGCGGTGCCGGCCACCACCTGCTCGGTGGCCTACAGCAACTACGGCACCTGGCAGGGCGGCACCGGATTCACCTCCCAGCTGACCATCCGCAACACCGGTGCCACGGCCGTCAACGGCTGGAGCGTGCGCTTCGCGTTCACCGGCGACCAGCGGGTGCGCGAGGCATGGTTGGCGAAGGTCACCCAGTCCGGTGCGACGGTGACCGCGAAGAACGAGTCACACAACGCCAAGATCAATCCTGGCGGCACTGTGACGTTCGGCTTCAACGCGACCACCTCCGGCGGCGCCAACCCGAACCCGGGCCTGGTCACCGTCAACGGCAGCCCCTGCTCGCTCTCCTGAGCACGCCCGGCTGGTGGCCGCCCCCCCCTCGGGCGGCCACCAGCTCGGCTGGATCCGCATCCCTACCATCGCGAACATGGATGGACGAGTGTGGATCCTGGTCGGGGCGGGCGCCCTGCTGCTCGCCGTGTTCCTGGTGGCCGCGCTGCTGGTCGTCGGGCGGCGCAGGCGTCGCGCACCGGCCGGAGCCGACGAGACGATGCGCCGGGCGCGCCAGGCGATCCAGGCGAGCGGGCACCGTCAGCGCCGCCACCGCCGGGGCACCATGCGCGGCAAGGGGTACGGCGGCGACGACAACCAGGCCTACAACAGTGGCATCGCCAGCGACTCCGGCGGCGAGCCCTGACCGCGGTCCCGCGCGCTGATCCGGGCCTGCCACCGCTACCGCCAGGGCGAGCAGACGACAGAAGAACGTCGTACGCCTGTTCTAATCTATTGGCGTGATTGAAACGTTGGAGCAGGCCGAGGCTGCCGTGGCGGCCTGCTTCGACACAGCGGCCTGGGCCGCCAGCGAGCACGATCTCGTGGCGGCGCTGGATGCCACGCACCGCCTTGAGCAGCGACTGGCCGCAGTCAAGCTGACCCTCGTGCGCGAGCTGGACGGTCGCGGCACCGCGACGGCGCAGGGCGCGTCCTCGACGGCGGTGTGGCTCCGCGACCGGTTACGCCTCGGGGTCGGCGCCGCCCGCCGCCTGGTCGAGCTGGCCGCGACGCTCGACACCGCCCCGCCCGGCGTGCGGGACGCGTTGGCCGGTGGGGCGGTCGACGTGGAGCAGGTGCGGGTCATCGCCGGCACCGTCGAGACCGTCCAGGCCAGCGCCGGCCCGGAGGCCGCCGACAAGGCCGTCGGCGTCCTCGTCGACTGGGCAACACAGTTCGACGCCACCCTGCTGCGCAAACTCGGCACCCGCATCCTCGACCACGTCGCCCCCGATGTCGCCGACGCCGCAGCCGAGGCCGCGTTGCGGGCACAGGAGTCACAGGCCGCCCGCGACCGGCACGTCACCATCAGCGAGCAGCCCGACGGCCGGCTACGCCTCACCGGCATCCTCAACACCGAAACCGCCGCCGCCCTGCGCGCCGCCATCGACCCGCTCACCGCACCCACCGGCCCAGACGACACCCGCACCCCGGGGCAACGCCGGCACGACGCCCTCGCCGACGCCTGCCGGCTGGCCCTGCGCACCGGCGAGCTACCCGACAACGGCGGAGACGTCGCCCAGGTCGTCGTCACCACCAGCTACGACGGGTTGACCCAGCAGTTGGGCAGCGGCGCTCTCGACACCGGCGCACACCTCAGCGCCGAGCGTGCGCCGGCTCGCCTGCGACGCGAGCATCCTGCCCGCCGTGCTCGGCGGCGCCGGCCAACCCCTCGACGTCGGCCGGCAACGCCGCCTCGTCACCGGGCCGCTACGACGGGCCCTGGTGCTCCGAGACCGGGGCTGCGCGTTCCCCGGCTGCGACCGACCACCGCGCTGGTGCGACGGCCACCACATCCGACACTGGGCCGACGGCGGCCCGACCAGCCTCGACAACGCTGTGCTGCTCTGCGGCCACCACCACCGACACCTGCACCACAGCGACTGGGTCGTCCAGCTCGGCGGTGACGGCCATCCGGAATTCATCCCACCCGCGTGGCTCGACCCCGACCAACTCCCCCGTCGCAACCACTACCACCGACGAACGTGATCTCCCCGCGTCGATCCGAGTCGAACGAACGCACTGGGGCCGACACATCCACTGAGGTTGGCTAACACGCTGGTGCCGATGAACACGCCGAGCCCAATGGCCGGCTGGGAGCGATGGGCACGTCGGAGGCGCTGAGGCAACGAACGCGCCGTAGGCGGGCTGTGACGGGTGCCGCAGCGCTCGGGGCATCGGTGACGCGTACGTCGGTCCTAGGGTCGGTGTGTGGGCACCTGGGCGGGGATTCACGGCCGCTGGCGGTCTCTGTCGCCGCTGCCGCCGCCGGGTCGGCTGCGTACCCTGTCGCTGGCCACGCTCGCCAACACCGTCGGGACCGGGCTGTGGGTGACCGGTTCGGCGCTCTACCTCACGCGCGTCGTCGGGCTGGGTCCGACGCGGGTCGGGCTGGGGCTCACGCTCGCCGGCCTGGTCGGGCTTACCGCCAGCGTGCCGCTCGGCGGGCTGGCCGACCGGCGTGATCCGCGGAACCTCCGGGCGGTCCTGCAGGTGGCGCAGGCCGGCGTCGCCGTCGCGTACCTGTTGGTCGGCTCGTTTCCGGTCTTCCTGCTGGTGGCCACACTGGACGCGCTGCTGATCTCCGGCAACCTGGCGGTCCGCGCGGCGCTCGTCGCCGCAGTCGGCGGACCGGAGGGCCGGGTGCACGCCTTCGCCACCCTACGGGCGGTGGCCAACCTGGGTGTGGCGCTCGGCGCGGCGCTGGCCGGGTTCGCGCTGGTGGCGGACACCGGGTGGGCGTACCGGCTGCTCGTGGTCGGCAATGCCGCGACCTATCTGGTGTCGGCGGCGCTGATCATGCGACTGCCGGGTTATCCGCCGGTTCGGCGGCTGCGCCGGCCCGGCCCCGGTCGTGCCCTGCGCGATCGACGCTTCCTCGCGGTCGCCGGGGCGTCAGCAGTGCTCTCCCTGCACTGGGTGGCGCTGACACTGCTGCTGCCACTGTGGGTGGTGACCCGCACCGATGCCCCGCCGGTGCTGGTCTCCGTCATGCTGCTGGTCAACACGCTGCTGACAGTGCTGCTCGCGGTGCGGCTGAGCGGCGTCGCCCGGGACACGCTGCCGGCGGCGGCGACGATGCGCCGGGCCGGGCTGGCGCTCGCGGCCGGGATGCTGCTCTGGGGCGCGACCGGCTTCGTCTCCGGCGCGCTGGCGATCGGCCTGCTGCTGGGCGCGACAGTGATCTACACCCTCGGGGACCTGTGGCACGCCGGGGCCGGGGCGGCGCTGGCCTACGACCTCGCCGCCCCGGACGCCATCGGCGCCTACCAGGGGGTCGACACGCTGCTCGCCGGCCTGGCCCGCGCGGCGGGGCCGGCGGTGCTGACCTGGCTGATCCTCGGCGGTGGCCCGATCGGCTGGCTGGCCCTGGCCGGGCTCCTCGCCGGCACCGGCCTGGCCGGGCCACCGCTGACCCGGTGGGCTCTGACAAACCGCAGCGATCAGCCGATCTCCTCGTCGACGTAGCACCAGCGCCAGGTCTCGCCCGGCTGCACCGACCGGATCACCGGGTGGCTGCTGGACTCGAAGTGCTTCGTCGCGTGCTGGTACGGCGACGAGTCGCAGCAACCGACATGCCCGCAGCTCAGGCAGCCCCGCAGGTGCACCCAGTCGGCGTTGCCGATGGCGACGCAGTCGGGGCACTCCTCGGTGGTGCGCGGCTCGACCGCGCCCGCCTCGGCCAGATGCTGACAGCTCACTTCTCGACCTCCCGCAGCAACGACTCTTCCAGGTCCAGGTCACGATAGGCCCGCACCAACACCTCCTCGGGAATCCGACCGGAGTCCCGGGCAGCCCGGAACACATCCCGCTCGGCGTCGATCATCTCCTGTCGCAGCCGACCGTACGCCTGCGACGGGGTTTCCCGCTCGGTGCCACCGAGCCGTTCCCAGGCCAGGTTGTTGCGATCCTCCAGCGCACGACGCAGCCGGTCCACGACCGCCTCCGGGGCGCTGTCGGCCAGCTTGTCGAGGCGGTCCCGGGCGGCACTGCTGGCCTGCTGCTGCACACCGGCCGCGGACAACGCGTCCTGCACCGGGTCGTCCTGGGGCAGCTTCAACCGGCGGGCGACCATCGGCAGCGTGGCACCCTGGCCGACCAGGGTGACCACGATCACCGCGAAGGCGAGCCAGATGAACAGGGCCCGGGGGTACGCCTCGTCGTCGGCCAGGGTCAGGGGCAGGGCCAGCGCGGCGGCCAGTGTCACCACTCCCCGCATCCCGGCCCACCCGATGATGATCGGGAACTTCGGTGACGGCCTCTCGTCCCGGCGGCGGACCCGGGGAACCAACCGGGCCAGGTAGGTGGCCGGGAAGAGCCAGACGAACCGGGTCAGGAAGACGGTGGCAAGCACCGCGAAGGTGATCAGGATGAGCGAGCCGGCCGGCTCGTCGAGGTCACGCAGCACCTCCCGCAATTGCAGGCCGACCAGCAGGAAGACCAAACCCTCCAGCAGGAAACGGACCAGCCGCCAGAACGCGCCGATCTGCAGGCGGGACGCTGCCGACAGCAGCTGCGGCAGTTTGTGGCCGAGCGCCAGCCCGGTGACCACCACCGCGACCACGCCGGAGGAGTGCACCGCCTCGGCGGCGAACACCACAGCGAACGGGATGATCAACGACAGCGCGTTGTCCAGCAGCGGATCGGTGATCCGCCGGTGCAGGAAGCCGAAGACCACCGCGCCGAGGGCACCGATCAGGATGCCGCCGCCGGTGGCCCGCAGCACCTCGATGGCGATCTTGTCGGCGCCGACCGCCGAGCCGGCGGTGGCCATGGTGGCGACTCGCAGCAGCACCAGCGCGGTGGCGTCGTTGACCAGGCTCTCCCCCTCCAGGATGGTGACCACCCGGCGGGGCAGCCCGACCCGGCGCGCGACGGCGGTGGCGGCCACCGCGTCCGGCGGCGCGACCACCGCGCCGAGGGCCAGGCAGATCGCGAACGGCACCTGCGGCAGCAGCAGGTGCAGCACGAACCCGACCACGAACGCGGTGAACAGCACCAGGCCGACCGCGAGCAGCAGGATCGGCCGGATGTTGTTCTTGAACGCCGGTACCGACGTCTCCAGCGCGGCGACGTAGAGCAGCGGCGGCAGGATGCCGACCAGCACCAACTCCGGGTCGAGTTCGACGTGCGGGACGCCGGGCACGAAGGAGAGCGCCAGGCCGAGCACGACGAGCACGATCGGCGCGAGCAGGCCGAGCCGGCGGGCCAGCGCGGCACCGAGGGTGGCGATCGCCAGGAACACGACGACCGGAAACAGGCTTTCCATGGGGTACGAGCCTAGGGGTTCCGCCGGTTCGGGCCTCGATCAGCCGGTCGTCCGCAGCTTCGGCAGCACCTCGGTGCCGAACGCGTCGATGAAGCCGCGCTGCTCCTGCCCGACGTGGTGCAGGGCGATCTGGTCGAAGCCCAACTCCACGTACTCCTCCAGCCAGCCGACGTGCCGGCCCAGGTCGGCCGAGATGTTCACCAGGTCGGCGACCCGCTGGGCCGGCACGTCGGCGGAGACCACGTCGAAGTGCTCGACCGTCTCCAGGTCCCAGCAGACCGGCGGCGCGAAGACGTTGCTGCGCCACTGGTCGTACGCGAGAGCCTCGGCCTGCTCCTGCTCCGGCGCCCAGGAGACGTGCACCTGCAGGTGCAGCGGGCCGCGTCCGCCGGCGTCCCGGTACGCGTCGATCATCTCGCGCAGGTGCGCCACCGGGGCGTTCACGGTGATCAGGCCGTCTGCCCACTCGGCGCACCAGCGGGCGGTGGCCACGCTGACGGCCGCGCCGACGAGCGCGGGCGGCTCCTCGGGACGGGTCCACAGCCGGGCGCGGTCCACCCGGACCAGCCCGTCGTGGCTGACCTCCTCGCCGGCCAGCAGCGCCCGGATCACGTCCACGCACTCCCGCAGGCGGGCGGCGCGGACGTCCTTGCGCGGCCACGGGTCGCCGGTGATGTGCTCGTTGCTGGCCTCACCGGTGCCCAGCGCCGCCCAGAACCGGCCCGGGTACATCGCGCCCAGGGTGCCGATCGCCTGCGCGATGATCGCCGGGTGGTACCGCTGACCGGGCGCGTTGACCACGCCGAACGGCAGGCCGGTGGCCTGCAACGCCGCGCCGAGCCACGACCAGGCGAAGCCGGACTCGCCCTGCCGGGCGCTCCACGGGGAGAAGTGGTCCGAGCACATGGCGGCGTCGAAGCCGGCCCGCTCGGCGTGCGTCACCGCCTCCAACAGGGCGCGCGGACCGATCTGCTCATGCGAGGCGTGGAAACCGAACGACGTCATGGGCGCACTTCCTACCCACGACGGCGCCGACTGATGCGTGCCGTGCCGGGAACTACTCGGCGTGCGCTCCGGCACCGGCCGAGGCGGCACCCTCGCCCACCCAGACCGTCTTGGTGTTGCAGAACTCCCGCATGCCCAGCGCCGACAACTCCCGCCCGTAACCGGAGTTCTTCACACCGCCGAACGGCAACTCCGGGTACGAGGTGGTCATCCCGTTGATGAAGACGTTGCCCGCGTCCAGGTCGGTGGCGAAGCGCTCCTGCTCGGCCGGGTCCCGGGTCCAGGCGTTCGAGCCGAGCCCGAAGCTGGTGCCGTTGGCGACCTCGATCGCCTCTTCGTACGACGACACCCGGAACAGGCCGGCGACCGGGCCGAAGACCTCCTCGGACCACATCCGCATCGTCGGGGTGAGGTCGGTGACCACTGTCGGCGGGTAGAACCAGCCGTCGCCGGCTGGCGGCTCGCCGCCGCAGAGCACCGTCGCACCGTTGTCCACCGCGTCCCGGACCTGGGCGTGCACCTCGTCGCGGCCACGCTCGCTGGCCAGCGGCCCCACGTCGGTGTTCGGGTCCATCGGGTCGCCGACCCGCAGCGCGGCCATGTTCGCGGCGAACTTCTCCGCGAAGGCGTCGAACACGTCGGTGTGCACGATGAACCGCTTCGCGGCGATGCAGGACTGGCCGTTGTTCTGGCAGCGGGCGGTGGTGGCCACCTCGGCGGCCCGGTCCACGTCGGCCGAGGGCATCACCACGAACGGGTCGCTGCCGCCGAGTTCGAGGACCGTCTTCTTCAGCTCCCGGCCGGCGATCTGGGCGATGGACCGGCCGGCGGGCTCACTGCCGGTGAGCGTGGCGGCGCGGACCCGGGGGTCACCGAGGATCGTCTCGACCGCGTCCGAGCCGACGAGCACGGTGGTGAAGGCTCCCTCGGGGAAGCCGGCCCGGCGGAACACGTCCTCCAGCAGCAGCGCGGTCTGCGGCACGTTCGAGGCGTGCTTGAGCAGACCGGTGTTGCCGGCCATCAACGCCGGCGCGGCGAAGCGCATCACCTGCCAGAGCGGGAAGTTCCACGGCATCACCGCGAGCACCACGCCGATCGGCTGGTAGCGGATGAACGCCCGGGTCGCCTTCACGGCGGGCGCGTCGGCCGGCTCGTCGGCGAGGAACCCCGGGGCCCGGTCGGCGTAGAAGCGGGCGGCCGTGGCGCACTTGGTCACCTCGGCCTGCGCCGAGGCGTACGTCTTGCCCATCTCGGTGGTCATGATCCGGGCGATCTCGTCCCGTTCGGCGTCCAGCAGGTCGGCGGCGGCGTTCATCCACCGGGCGCGCTCGTCGACGGTGGTCTCGCGCAGTTGCCGGTACGCGAGGTCGGTGCGCTCGATGGCGGCGTCGAGTTGCTCGGTGGACATCGCCTCATAGGTCTTGAGCACCTGTCCGGTGGCGGGGTTGGTGGTGGCGATGTGGGGCATCTCGTCCTCCTGTCACTCGAACAACGAGTGTCGTACGCCCGGCTCCTCGCGGCGGCGGGCGGCACGGCGGCGCTGGATCACGACCAGGTCGACCACGGCGACCACGGCGAAGATCGCGCAGACCACGCCGAGCCAGACGATGCCGGCGGCGAACGCCAGCACCGCGAAGAGCACCATGATCACCAGCCCGAAGCCGGCGAGGGTGAGGCGAAGGTTCAGTGCGCTGTTCGCGTGGCCGACCGTGCCACGGGCACGCCGGGGCTGCGATCTCGTCATACCCAGGGAGCTACCCGCGATCGGCCCGGTTAACCGGTACGACGCGCTCGCAGGCCGGTGTGCTCCGGCACATCCGATCGCGCCGCGGGCCCGCGACCCGCACGATGGGCGCATGTCAATGACCCTCGCCGTGCCGGTGACCGTCGCCATCGCCCGCCGTGTCGATCCGTCCCGGGCCAGCGAGATGGTGGCCTGGATGCGGGCCGGCACGGCGTTGGCCGAGGCGTTCCCGGGTTTCCTCGGCGCCGGATGGGTGCAGAGCGGCCCCGGCTCGCCGGACTGGCACATGCTCTATCGCTTCGCCGACGCCGAGACGCTGCGCCGGTGGGAGGAGTCGCCACAGCGGCGCTGGTGGCTCAGCTCGGCCCAGGGCATCGTCGAGCACACCCGCGTCGAGCGGCGTACCGGCATCGAGGGCTGGTTCGACCCGCCGCTGGAGCACTCGGTGGACCCGGTCGAACCGGTCGCACCGGCGTCGCCGCCGAGGTGGAAGCAGGCGGTGACCATCTGGTTGGCGTTCTTTCCGCTCAGCCTCAGCGCCACCCTGCTGACAAGTCGTTTCCTCGCCGACGTGCCGTTGGCGGCACGGGTGCTGCTGATGACGCTCTGCCTGACCCCGCTGATGACCTATCTGGTGCTGCCCCGGATCACCCGGGCCCTGCACGGGTGGCTGCACGGACAGCCGGCACGGCGGCGGAATTAAAGCACCTCCGAACGCTGTCACCTACGCTCTGCCGCATACCCGACAGCAACTTCCCGGCACGCCACGTCTGGCGCATAGAGTTACCGCGCTGTCGCTCTGTGCTGCGAAACGCTGTGCTGCGAAACGGGGGATGTCATGCCTCGACGGTGGGTCGCCGCGCTGGCCTGTCTCGCAGCGCTTGTCGCGTTGGCCTGCGAGGGCGGCACCTCCGCGTCACCCCGCCCCACCAAGAGCGGCCCGTCGAGCGGGCCGGGCGGCATCGCCGCGCTCGGCGACTCGATCACCACCGGCTTCGCCTCCTGCCTGGTGCTCACCTCGTGCGAGCGCAACTCCTGGTCCACCGGCGACGGGCTGCGGGTGCAGAGCCACTACCGGCGGCTGCTCGACCAGAATTCGGCGATCCGCGACCGGACGTACAACCACGCCCGCGCCGGCGCCCGCGCGGACGCCCTGGAAGGTCAGGCGCAGGCAGCGGTACGCGACCGCCCCGACTACGTCACGGTGCTCATCGGCGCCAACGACGCCTGCCGCGGCGGGGTGGACGCGATGACGCCGGTGGCGCAGTTCCGGGCCGACGTGGACCGGGGGCTGCGGGTGCTGCGGACCGGCCGCCCGAAGGCCCGGGTGCTGGTGGTGAGCATCCCCGACCTGTACCGGCTCTGGGAGGTCGGGCACGACGACCCACGGGCGGTCCGCGCGTGGCGGCGGGGGGTCTGCCCGGCCCTGCTGGCCGAGGCGACCTCGACGGCGCCCGCCGACCGGGCGCGCCGGGCCGCCGTCCGGGACCGGATCGACGCGTACAACGCCGAGTTGGTCGCGGCCTGCCGGGCGTACGGATCCCGCTGCCGCCACGACGGCGGCGCGGCACACAAGGTCCGCTTCACCCTGGACCTGCTCAACCCGCTGGACTGGTTCCACCCCAACGCCACCGGGCAGAGCCGGCTCGCCGAGGTGACCTGGCGACCCTCCGGTATGGCCGGTTGACCGGCCCGGAGGGAGACCGTCAGGGGTGGCGGGGCCCCGGGAGTGCGGTGCCCCGGGTGCGGTAAAGGGCCCGGGAACGCTGCGCGAGGTCCTTGGTGGCCGACGAGTTGGCCCAGGTGCCGAGCACGATGGCCGCACCTGGGATGACCTTGGCGACGATCCGCTTGGCGGCCCGGACTCCGGCCATCTGGGCCAGCCGGACGCCGAGTTGCAGCATCACCCGACCGAGCGGGCGCTGGCCACCCAGGCCGAAGAGCGCGTCGGCGCGTTCCCGACCGGCGGCCACGCCGAGCGCCAGCCGGGCGCTCTCGGCGACCTTGTGCACGCGCTGCAACACGAGCAGATCGGTGGCCCGGTCGCTGTGCATCGGGTCGACGTCGTACGCGGCGGCGATGTGCAACACCATGCGGGCCTGGGTCCAGGCCAGAACGCCCACGTCGATCACGGCGCCGGGCAGCCCGGCCGCGCCGGAGACCGCACCGGACAGCCGGGCCAGGTTGACGAACTTGCGTGTCGCCTGGTCGGCCAGGGCGTCGGCCGAGACACCGGGCTGCTCGGCCCGGGCCCGGTCGGCCCACTGCTCGGCTTCCGGCCCGAGTCGGCGCACCGCCTCCAGGGCAAGGTGCTCCGGAGCGTACTGGGGGTCGTCGCGCATCCGGTCCCACAGCCGGGCCGGCGGACCCTCGGGGGCGTCCGCCGACCCGGCCGGCAGGTCGACGGACGGTTGGGGAGTAGGGGCGGCGGGCTGGCCGCCGACGGGCGGGGTGTCGGTCACCGGGTCTCCCCTGGGATGGGAATGGCGGACAGGGCGGCCGATGGAGCGGTCAGCGGCGGCGGTTGGACAGCTTGGCCGCCAGACCCTTGAGCTTCTGCTGGTTGGCGGGCTTGGCCATCTCTCGACGACCCCGCTCCACCATCTGCTGCCCCTTCGGCGATCTCAGGAACGTGGTGATCCGCTGCATCAGTGACATGGCGTCCTCCTGTCGATGGTCCCTCAGTCATGTGTACCCCGAACCCGCAACACATGTACCCGGGATGCGACAGCCTCAACCCTGACCGTCCACAGTGGGCGGTAGACTACCGCCCCGGCACGATGGCGTCGACGACCCGGGTGGCCCGCCACTCGTGCTGCTGGTAGTACTCGGGGTACGCGGAGACCTGCACGGCCTGGGCGGCGTCGGTGAGCCGCATCCGCTCCCAGCCGGGCACCTGCTCCAGCGCGCCGAGGAACTGCCGGGTGGCGAACTCCGGGTCCATCAGCCGACCCACCGGGCCCCAGCCGCTGCTGGACCGCTGCTGGAACAACCCGACCGAGTCGTGGTCCCAGCCGACGCCCTGGTGTGGGTAGTCCTGCGACTCGGGCAGCACCCCGCTGGCCACGTTGTAGAGGTTGCTCTCCTGCATGGCGGTGGCGACCGCGATCACCAGCCCCCGGCGGGGCACCCCCATCTTGCGGCCGGCGCGCACGATCGCCTCGGCGTTCTCCATCTGGTCCTCGTCCAGCCCGGCGACGGGCGCCGGCCTGGTCGGGCGGGCCGGGGCGGCCTTGCGAGCCGGCGCGGTGGTGTCCGGGTCGGCGGGAGTCGCCGTGGCGGACGCGGCGGGGGTCGTCGGGGCGGCGGTGCGATCGAGGCCACGGGAGGCGCGCTGCTGCTCGGCGCGTTGCGCCAGTTCCGCGCCGGAGATCGCGTCGCGGCGGGTGGCGGCACCCGCGGTCTCGTCCCGAACCTGCGCGACGGCGGCCAGGCCGAGGCAGCAGACCACACCGGTCGCCAGCGCCACCTGCGCCCGGCGTCGACCGGCCAGGTCCCGGGTGTACGCCCGGAGGCGACTCGCGGCGGTTGTCCGTTCGGTTGAGGTGCCATCCTCCGTATCGGCAGTGGGGCTGCTCGGGGCGTACGGGTCGTCGAGGGTGCCGTCGTCACGCATCAGCCGAGGCTAGGCAGAGGGAACCCCCGATTACGCACGGTGATCACGTGGCGATCACCACACCTCGGGGTCGTACTGGTGGACGACCCGGGCGGGTCGACCCGCCCGGGGAACGTTCCTCGCGTACCGGATGAAGCCGGCGGCGCACGCAGGCCGGCACGGCCGGTGCCAGGCCCGGACATCCAACCCCCGGGGCTGACATGATCGACAAACTCGGCCTTTGGGCCGAACGATCCCTCGGCCGATCAGCCGACCCACACCCGCCTGGCGGCGTAATCGGGCGATTAGTCCGGTCATGCCCAACCGCCGGGCGACGGATCGCCCGGCGCAGGAATGCACCAGGATGGCGGGTACGTTGCCCGAACGGGTGCCCTCCGTCGCGTGGGCACCCCGCAGGCACATTTCAGGGAGGTCCGCACCGGTGCTCGACCCACATGAGCTCTACCAGCTCACCGACGATCTGCCCGACCTCGGGCAACCGGTCCTGATCCAGGCCCTCACCGGGTTCGTGGACGCCGGCAACGCCAGCCGGCTGGCGCGTGAGCAGCTGCTCACCTCGCTGGAGGGTCGGCCCATCGCCACGTTCGACGTCGACCAGCTCTTCGACTACCGGTCGCGACGACCGGTGATGACCTTCGTCGAGGACCACTGGGAGAGCGTCGACGCGCCCAAGCTGGAGCTGCACCTGCTGCACGACGACGACGAAACCCCGTTCCTGCTGCTCACCGGCCCCGAGCCGGACCTGCAGTGGGAGCGGTTCGTCGCCGCCGTCGCCGGGCTGGCCGCCCGTCTGGACGTCCGGCTCACCGTGGGGCTCAACTCGATCCCGATGGCCGTGCCGCACACCCGACCGACCGGGGTGACCGCGCACGCCACCCGCCCCGAGCTGATCGCCGGCTACGAGCCCTGGCTGCAACGCGTCCAGGTGCCCGGCAGCGTCGGCCACCTGCTGGAGTTCCGCCTCGGCGAGCAGGGCCGCGACGCGCTGGGCTTCGCCGCCCACGTGCCGCACTACGTGGCGCAGACCGAGTATCCGGCCGCCGCCGAGGTGCTGCTCACCTCCGTGTCGCGCAGCACCGGGCTGCTGCTGCCCGGCGACGGGCTGCGCTCGGCCGCCGAGGTGGTCCGGGTGGAGATCGACCGCCAGGTCGCGCAGACCGAGGACGCCGCCGCCCTGGTCCAGGCCCTGGAGGAGCAGTACGACGCGTTCGCCCGGGGTCGGGGCGAGAAGAACCTGCTCGCCCCGGACGCCGGGCCGCTACCCACGGCCGACGAACTCGGCGCGGAACTGGAACGGTTCCTGGCCGAACAGACCCGTCCCGGCGACACCCCGGGCAGCTGACCCGGCGCGCCGGGGGCGGATGCGGCAGGCTGGGGGCATGCGCCTGGCGACCTGGAACGTCAACTCGGTGAAGGCCCGCCTCCCCCGGCTGCTGCAGTGGCTGGCCGACACCGGGCCGGACGTCGTCTGCCTGCAGGAGACCAAGTGCCCCGACGGCGCCTTCCCGGTGACCGAGGTGGGCGAGCTGGGCTACACCGTGGCCAGCCACAGCGACGGCCGGTGGAACGGGGTCGCCATCCTGTCCCGGGTCGGGCTGGCCGACGTCCGGGTCGGGTTCGCCGGTGAGCCCGGCTTTCCCGACCCGGAGGCCCGCGCCATCTCCGCCACCTGCGACGGGGTCCGGGTCTGGTCGGTGTACGTGCCGAACGGCCGCACGCCCGACGACCCGCACTACGCGTACAAGCTGGCCTGGTTCGCGGCGCTGCGCGACGCGGTGGAGGCCGAGCTGTCCGGTGGGCTCCCGCTGGCCGTCTGCGGCGACTTCAACGTCGCCCCGACCGACGCCGACGTCTGGGACCCGGCGGTGTTCACCCACTCCACCCACGTCACCCCGGCGGAGCGGGCGGCCCTCGCGGCACTGCGCGACCTGGGCCTCGTCGACGTGGTGCCGACCCCGATGAAGGGGCCGCACCCCTTCACCTACTGGGACTACCGGGCCGGGATGTTCCACCAGAACAAGGGCATGAGAATCGACCTGGTGTACGCGTCCGCGCCGCTCGCCCGCGCGGTCGGTTCGGCGTACGTCGACCGGGAGGCCCGCAAGGGCAAGGGCCCCTCCGACCACGCCCCGATCGTCGTCGACGCGGAGCTGGTGCCCGCGGTCGAGGGGTTCTGAGTGGCTAGGGTGGACAGATGGCAGTCGTGAAGATCAACGCAATCGAGGTTCCGCCCGGCGGTGGCGCGGAGTTGGAGAAGCGGTTCGCCGCCCGAGCCGGCGCGGTGGAGAACTCCCCCGGCTTCCTCGGCTTCGAGTTGCTCCGGCCGGTGGCCGGTGAGACCCGCTACTTCGTCTACACGAGGTGGGAGACCGAGGAGGCGTACCAGGCCTGGGCCGCCGGCCCGTCGCGGGCCGCCCACGCCGCCGCACCCGGCGAGAAGCCACGCCCCCCGGTCGCCACCGGCGCCAGCCTGCTGGAGTTCGAGGTGGCCCTACACGTCCCCCAGCCCTGACCGTCACCCCAGGCCCTGACCGGCCGGCCGGATCACGCGCGGATCCTCCGCCGGAGCGAACCCGGGGCCGGAGGCGGTCTGCGCTGATAGCGTCGTAGCGCGTCGACCGGATCGCTCCGGCCGCCCGGGCAGCCCGACAGCGGCGACCGTCGGTCGCGCTGCCCGCGGCACGCCGTCGGCACCGGCGAGTCCAGGCAGTCACGGGGGATCGCGGCCATGTTCGACGGGTTCGAGGAATTCGACATCGCCACGTCCGGAGCGACGATCCACGGCCGCCGGGGCGGGAGCGGGCCGCCGGTCCTGCTCCTGCACGGCATTCCCGAGACGCACCTCATGTGGCACCGGGTCGCGCCGCGGCTCGCCGAGACGTACACCGTCGTCGCCACCGACCTGCGGGGGTGGGGCGACAGCGGCACACCGCCGAGCACCGCGGATCACGAGCCGTACAGCATGCGCGCCATCGCCCGCGACCAGGTCGAGGTGATGCGGAGTCTGGGGTACGAGCGGTTCCGGCTCGTCGGCCACGATCGCGGAGCCCGCTGCGCGTACCGTCTCGCGCTGGACGAACCAGACGCCGTCACCCGGCTCGCCGTCCTGGACGTCGTGCCCATCGGCGACGTCTACAACCGCGCCGACAGGACGTTCAGCCTCTCCTACTGGGTCTGGTCCTTCCTGGCCGCACCATTCCCGGTGCCGGAACGCTTCGTCGACGCGGCGCCCGCCGTACTCGTCGACTTCATGCTCGACACCTGGCCCGAGGTGAAGGATGCCTTCCCACCCGAGGTACGCGCGGCGTACGTCAGGCAGTTCAGCGATCCCGCCACGGTCCACGCCATCTGTGAGGAGTTCCGCGCGGCCGCGACGCTGGACTACCAGCAGGACGAGGCGGATCGCGGCACCCGGAAGATCGGCTGCCCGGTCCTGTTCCTGTGGAGCCAACGAGGTCAGGTCGCGAAGCTCTACGACGATCCGCTCGCGATCTGGCGGGAGTGGGCCGACGACGTACGCGGCGAGCCGGTCGGAGTGGGGCACTTCATCCCGGAAGAGGCCCCGGACGAGACGACTCGCCAACTCCTCGCCTTCCTGAGCTGACGCCGGGTCGACCTGCGCGCGCCGCGCGGGTCAGGGCTTGCGGGACGACTGGAGGGTGGCGAAGGCGATCACGTTGTCGGCGTAACCGGTGCGGCCTCCGATGAACTGACCGCCGCAGGTGATCAACCGCAGCCCGGCGGGGCCGTCGTCGCCATAGATGCGCTCGGCGGGCAGCCGGTCCTTCGGGAAGTGCTCCACGGTGTCGACCTTGAAGATCACCGTCGACCGGTCCGCCCGGGCCACCTCGATGAGGTCGCCCGGCTTCAGCTTGCCCAGGTCGTAGAAGACCGAGGGTCCGCTCTTGGTGTCCACGTGCCCGACGATCACCGCCGGGCCGGGCTCGCCGGGCGTGGGACCACGGTCGTACCAGCCGGTCTCGTTGTGCCGCTCCAGCGGCGGTACGGCGATCGAGCCGTCCCGGGCCTGCCCGACGGGTGCCACCGGCGCGGCCACCTTGATGGCGGGCACGGTGAGGCGCACCGGGCGGCTGGCCGACAACCCGACCGACTCGCTGCGCGCCGGTCGGTCCCCGCCGGCCGGGGCCCAGTCGAACGGGCCGACCGAGCGGCCCAGCCCCGCCCCGGTGGCGAAGACCCCCGCCAGCACCAGCACCACGGCCAGCGGCACCGACCAGGGGCTGCGGCCGGTCGGCCGGCTCCGCCGAGGCGCCACGGCGGTCGGCGGGCGAGCGGCGACCACCGGTCGATCGGAGCCCACCGCACGATCGTCCACCGCCGGGCGGGCAACCACCTCCCGGCGATCCGAGCCCAGCCCACGATCGTCCATCGGCGGGCGGGCACCGGCCGGAGGCGACGAGCCAGAAGCGCCCGGCTGGCGGGAACCGGGCGGCGGCGGTGGGTGGAAGATCTCCATGACGGGCTCAGCGACGCGCGACGCCACGGACCGGATGTGGCCGGCGTAGCGCCACGATGGCGAGGATCAACCCGGTGATGGTCAGCGCCGCGCCGCCGGGCAGCAGCAGCTTGCCGGTCATTCCGTCGGCACCGCCACCGAAGCCGGTGGCCGGACCACGACTGGGATGGGCCGGGACCTTCTTGACCACCTGGAGCATGGTCGAGGCGGTCTCACCATCGCGGCACTCGAGCTTGACCCGGTAGTTGCCGGGGCGCGTACGCTCGCGGACCATCGGCGCGGCGGTGAGCACGCCACCCTGCGGCTGTACGCCGACCGCGCCGAAGGCGTCGGAGACGACTGTGGCGCCCACCGAGTTGTCCTGACAACTGGCCCGGATCCCGACCAGGTAGCCGGGCTGCACCGTGCTGGGGCTCACCTCGACGAAAACGTCTATCGGCGCCGGTTGGGGCGCGCCACCCGGTGGGCCTCCGGGCTGCGGCGCGGGAGCCGCCAGCACCGAGGCGACAGGCGGGGAGGCGGCGAACGCCGAGGTGACAGGCGCGGGAGCCGCGAACGCGGGAGGGGAGGCGAGCAGGGGGCCGGCGAGCACGGTCAGCACCGACAGGGTAACGCCGCCACGGGTCACTGTCACGATGCCCCCTCTCGACGCCGCACGGCCGAGTCGGGCAGTGGAGTCCCCGACCTGCCGTACCAGTTGGATCCTCTCATTTCCGGTCGCACATCACATCCGATTCGTCGGCGGCGTCGCGTACTCTCGGATCGCTGTGACCGCCACCGAGCACGACCCCGCCGCCCCGCCCGTGAGCCGGATGATCCGCACGTTCCACCCCCGTCGAGGTCGGATGAGCGACCGGCAGACCGACGCGTTGGGCCGCCTCTGGCCCGCGTACGGCCTGGATGTGCCGGACGGACCGGTTGTGCCCGTCGACCTGGCCGACCTGTTCGGTCGCCGGGCGCCGGTGGTGTTGGAAATCGGCTCTGGCATGGGCGACAGCACCGCCGCGATGGCTGCCGCCGACCCGGACCGAGATTATCTGGCGGTCGAGGTGCACACGCCGGGAATCGCCAACCTGCTCGACCTGGTGGACCGGCACGGCCTGCGGAACGTGCGGGTAGCCCAGGGCGACGCGTTGTCCCTGGTCAACGGCCTGCCCGAGGGCGTGCTGGATGCCGTGCACGTCTTCTTCCCTGACCCGTGGCCGAAGGCCCGCCACCACAAGCGGCGGATCATCCAGCCGACGCACGTGGCGCTGCTGCGGTCCCGACTGCGGCCCGGCGGGACGCTGCACTGCGCGACGGACTGGGCCGAATATGCCGAGGCGATGCGGACCACCCTGGAGGCGGACCCGGAGTTGGTGGACGCGTACGGCGGCTTCGCGCCGCGTCCGGCGCACCGCCCGGTGACGAAGTTCGAACGGCGCGCGATCACCGCCGGCCGGCCCGTCGCGGACCTGCTGTACCGCCGCCGGTGACCGCCGGCACACCCTGCCAGAAGGCCGACGGGGCGCTACACACACCCGGCCAGGAGCCCGGCGGGGGCCGGGTTGGCGCGCGGGGGCATGGTGCAGGCACCATGGACAGGCTATGACGCTCACCGCCGCGCTGCCGACAAGCGCCGACCCCGACACCCTCTTCGACGCGTTCGCCGGCTGGGCGAAGGAGCGCGGCCTCGACCTCTACCCCCATCAGGAGGAGGCGGTCATCGAGATCGTCTCCGGCGCCAACCTGATCATGAACACGCCCACCGGCTCGGGCAAGAGCCTGGTGGCGATCGCGGCGCACTTCGCCGCCCTCGCCGACAGCCGGACGACCTTCTACACCGCGCCGATCAAGGCGTTGGTGTCGGAGAAGTTCTTCGCCCTGTGCGAGGTCTTCGGCGCCGAGAACGTCGGCATGCTCACCGGTGACGCCAGCGTCAACGCCGATGCCCCGATCATCTGCTGCACCGCGGAGATCCTGGCCAACCTGGCGCTGCGCGAGGGCACGAAGGCCGACGTCGGCCAGGTGATCATGGATGAGTTCCACTTCTACGCCGAGCCCGACCGGGGCTGGGCGTGGCAGGTGCCGATCATCGAGCTGCCGCAGGCCCAGTTCATCCTGATGTCCGCCACCCTCGGCGACACCACCCGGTTCGTGGACGACCTGACCCGCCGTACCGGACGGGCGACCGCCGTCGTGCGCACGGCGGAGCGGCCGGTCCCGCTGATCTTCTCGTACGCCATGACGCCGCTGCACGAGACCCTGGAAGAGCTGCTGGAGACCAAGCAGGCCCCGGTGTACGTCGTGCACTTCACCCAGGCCGCTGCGCTGGAACGTGCCCAGGCGTTGATGAGCGTCAACGTCTGCTCCCGCGCCGAGAAGGACATGATCGCCCAGGCGATCGGTGGTTTCCGGTTCACCTCCGGCTTCGGCAAGACGCTGTCCCGGCTGGTCCGGCACGGCATCGGCGTGCACCACGCGGGCATGCTGCCCAAGTACCGCCGCCTGGTGGAGACCCTCGCCCAGGCCGGCCTGCTCAAGGTCATCTGCGGCACCGACACGCTCGGCGTCGGCATCAACGTGCCGATCCGCACGGTGCTGTTCACCGGCCTGTCCAAGTACGACGGGGTCCGTACCCGGCTGCTCAAGAACCGGGAGTTCCACCAGATCGCCGGGCGGGCCGGCCGGGCCGGCTACGACACCATCGGCCGGGTCGTGGTGCAGGCACCCGAGCACGTCATCGACAACGAGAAGGCCCTCGCGAAGGCCGGCGACGATCCGAAGAAGCGGCGCAAGGTGGTCCGCAAGAAGCCGCCGGAGGGCTCGATCGGCTGGGGCCAGCCCACCTTCGACCGGCTTGTCGACGCCGAGCCGGAGCCGCTGACCTCCAGCTTCCAGGTCAGCCACTCGATGCTGCTCAACGTCATCGGTCGACCCGGGGACGCGTTCACCGCGATGCGGCACCTGCTCACCGACAACCACGAGGAGCCCGCCGCCCAGCGCCGGCACATCCGCCGGGCGATCGCCATCTACCGGGCGCTGCGCGCCGGCGGGGTCGTCGAGGAGCTGCCCGAGCCGGACGAGACCGGCCGGCGGATCCGGCTCACCGTCGACCTCCAGCTCGACTTCGCGCTCAACCAGCCGCTCTCACCCCTGGCCCTGGCCACCATCGAGCTGCTCGACGCCGAATCCCCGTCGTACGCCCTCGACGTGCTGAGCGTGATCGAGTCGATCCTCGACGACCCCCGGCAGATCCTGTCCGCGCAGCAGTTCAAGGCGCGCGGCGAGGCGGTCGCCGCGATGAAGGCCGAGGGCATCGAGTACGAGGCGCGCCTCGAACTGCTCGACGAGGTGACCCACCCGAAGCCCCTCGCCGAGTTGCTGGAGGCCGCGTACGAGATGTACCGGCAGGGCCACCCCTGGGTCGCCGACCACCAACTCTCCCCCAAGGCCGTGGTCCGCGACATGTACGAGCGGGCGATGACCTTCACCGAGTACGTGCAGTTCTACGGGCTGACCCGCTCGGAGGGCCTCGTCCTGCGCTATCTGGCCGACGCGTACAAGACGCTGCGCCAGACCGTGCCCGAGGACGCCAAGACCGAGGAGCTGATCGACCTCATCGAGTGGCTGGGTGAGCTGGTCCGCCAGGTCGACTCCAGCCTCATCGACGAGTGGGAGCGGCTGCGCAACCCGTCCGACGTGGCCGAGGTGGCCCAGGCGCACGCCGCCCTGACCGACCGGCCGCCCGCGGTGACCCGCAACGCGCGGGCGTTCCGGGTGCTGGTGCGCAACGCGCTGTTCCGCCGGGTCGAGCTGGCCGCGCTACGCCGCTGGGATCTGCTCGCCGAGTTGGACGCCGGCGACGGCTGGGACTACGACGCGTGGGCCGACGCGCTCGCGCCGTACTTCGAGGAGTACGACTCGATCGGCGTCGGGCCGGACGCCCGAGGGCCGGCGTTGCTGATGATCGAGCAGGGTCGGGAGCGGTGGACCGTCCGGCAGAGCTTCGACGACCCCAACGGCGACCACGACTGGGGCATCAGCGCCGAGATCGACCTGGTGGCCTCCGACGAGGTCGGCGCGGCGGTCGTCCGGATCACCGACGTCGGCCAGCTCTAGCGATCATCTCGACCAGGGGGTCGCCGGTACGCCGGCGGCTCCCCTTGTCGTGTCTTCCAGTCCGTTCCGAGCAAGGGTGGCCGGCGGCTGACCCGGCAGCAGGGGGTGCGGGCATTCCGGGGCCGATCCGTCCGGATCTGGTTGGCCATTCGTGCAGCGGACCGTTCCCACCAGGATCTGCCCGTTCAGCGGGCGTCGGCGAAGTGGACGCTGCGGGCGGTCGGTTCCCAGGCCAGGAACTCGACGCGGGCTTGCTCCAGGCTGGCCGAGATCGCGTCTGCCGCATCGTTGCCGAGGACCAGCCGCAGCGGGGTCGCGTCCGCGTCGAGTGCGGCGAGGATGGCGGTGGCGGCCTTGGCGGGGTCGCCGGGCTGCCGGCCGTCGGCCGCGTCGAGGTTCGCCGCGACCGCCCCCACGCTGTCGGCGTACGCGTCGATCGCAGGAGCGCGCAGCATGGCCCCGGCGGCGTTGAGGTTCGTCCGGAAGGCTCCCGGCTCGACGATCAGTACCTTGATCCCGAACGGAGCCACCTCGGCCGCCAGTGCCTCGGAGAGTCCCTCCAGAGCGAACTTGGTCGCCGAGTAGGCGGAGACCCCGGCGAAGGACATCCGCCCGCCCATGCTGCTGAGCTGCACGATGGCGCCCGAACCCCGCCGGCGCATGTGCGGCAGCACCTCCCGGGTCAGGGCCGCGGGACCGAAGAAGTGCAGGTCCATCAGGTCACGTAGCTGCCGGTCGGTGGTCGCCTCGACCGCGCCGACCAGAGCGCGGCCGGCGTTGTTGACCAGGACGTCGATCCGGCCGTACCAGAGGATGACCTGCGCGACCACCGCGGTGATCCGGGCCGCGTCCGTGACGTCGAGTTCGACCAGGCATAACCGGTCGGGGTGGGCCGCGGCCAGGTCCTGGAGCGTCTGCGGGCGGCGAGCGGTTGCCACGACGGTGTCACCGGCACGCAGCGCTGCCTCGGCGATCGTCCGGCCGAAGCCGGAGGAGGCCCCGGTGATCAGCCAGATCCGGCCGGTCGGCGGGCGGGTGGACGGGGTTTCGGTGGACATCTCGGCCTCCAGTGGCGCGATGAGCTGACCACAGTGTGGCCAGCGGCGACCTGGCGCGTCCAAGACAGAAGATCGTTCAGGCCATAAGGCCGATTTATGATTCCGGGATGGAGCTGCGCCAACTGCGCTACCTGGTGGCGATCGACGAGGCCGGGAATCTGGGCCGGGCCGCCCAAGGGCTCTACGTCAGCCAGCCCGCTCTCTCCTACGCCCTGCGCAAACTGGAGGCGGAGATCGGCGTGCAGCTCTTCGACCGGCACGCAGGGGGCGTGACGCCGACCGCCGCCGGGCGCGACGTGGTCGCCGAGGCGCGCCGTACGCTCCGGCAGGTCGACCGGATCACGGCCGTGGCGCAGCGGCACCGGCGCGGCCAGACCGGCGTGCTGCGGGTGGGCTTCGAGGCGAGCGGCGCGGGCGAGCTGACGACGCGTTCCCGGGCGGAGTTCGCCCGCCGGTATCCGGGCGTACGGGTGGAGCCAAGGCGATTTGACTGGGGCGAGGAGGCCACCGCACTGCGCGATGGCCGGGTCGACGTCGCCTTCGTCTGGCTCCCGAACGACCTCACCGGCATGCGTGTCGAGGTGGTACAGACGGAGCAGCGGCTGCTTGCCGTGGCCCGGGAACACCCACTCGCCGGTCGGGACAGCGTCTCGATCCTGGAAACCAACGACGAGCCGTTGGTGTGGACCGAGCGGGCGCCGCGCGAGTGGGTGGACTGGTGGGCGGTGAACCCGCGGCCGGACGGGTCGAGCCCTCGCTGGGGCCCAACCAGCAACAACGTCGAGGAGATGTTGGAGCAGGTGGCGGAGGGGACGGCCATCTGCTTCGCACCGGAGAGCATGGCGAGCTACTACGCCCGTCCCGACCTCGCCTGGGTGCCGCTGATCGACGTCGAACCGCTCCGGATCGCCCTCGCCTGGCCCGACCGCACCGACACCCGACTCGTCGGCGGTTTTGCCCACGTGGTCCGGGAACTCGCCGCCGAGAGAGCCTAGCCGGACCGTTGCGGTGTGCAGCCATAGGACACGGCGGTGGGTGCTCGCCGCCGCCAGCTCCGGCGTACCGACCAACTCTTCCCGACCGTGCCGCCGCACCGCGGACGGGACGCTAGCGACCATCTCCACCAGGGGGCCGCCGGTACGCCGGCGGCCCCCTTTGTCGTGTCTTCCACGCCCCCGTTTTCACTGGGCGATGTCAGACCCGTCGATTAGAATGTATGTACTAATCGAGTTCCTGACCTGCAGGATTACGACTAGGGAGGACGCCCGTGACCGCTCCCGCCTCCACGCCTCTCACCCCCTACGCCACGCTGCTCGGCTTCACCCGCTACGTCGACCGCACCGGCCCCACCAAGGCGACCTTCGTGGGCGGGCTGCGCAAGCAGCGTGCCAGTCGGTCCGGCTTCAACCCGCACGGCCAGTTCGTCAAGGCACTCAAGGCCGACATCGCCTTCCACACCGGCGGCACGCACCTGGCCGGGGTGGTCGACGTGGTCAAGCCACGCTGGCGCCCGCTCTACCAGGCGCTCGTCCCCGGTGCCACGGCCTGGCTGCACTCCCTCGGCGATCCGGCCGCCCTCGACCTGGCCCAGACCCGCGACGCCCTGGCCATGCTGGGTGACCTGCCCGTCAAGATCAACCCCCACTTCGGGGTACGCCACGCCGACGGTCGCGCCGAAGCGATCCGGCTGCACTTCGACGAGACCCCACCGAGTGCGGAGTCGGTGCTCGCCACCCTGCACCTGATGGCCCGACACATGGACGCGGTGCTCCCGCACGCCGAGCCGGTCCTGGTCGACGTCCGCCGTGGCCAGGCCCACCGCATGCCCACCGATGCCAAGCCCGACCAGATCGAACGCTGGCTGTCCGGCGAAGCCGCCGCCTTCCGCGCCATCTGGTCCACCGCCGCCTGATTGCTGCCTCCCGTCCGGGTGAGCCAGCGACCTGGACGGGAGAATCGGCACCGCCCCTCACCGTCGCTGCCCCCGCCCCGCGCGGCAGGGGCAGCGACGGGCGTATTCGGCCCGATCAGGCAGTCACACCGGGCACCTGGCCGGACGGGAACTCCAGCGCCCGCACCGCCGCGACCAGCTCTCGCGCCCGCCGGGCCAACCGGCCAACCGGCCAACCGGCCAACCGGCCAACCGGGACAGTCGACCCCGGACCGGACGTCAGAGCCGGTCGTCGTGCGGCGTGATCTCGTCGGGGTCGACGACGATTGACCGGCCGTCGTCGAAGGTGACAAGCACGCGGTCGTCCGGCATGGCCTGCGCCGTGCCGACCCGCCCGTCCCTCGTGCGGACCAGAGACCGTCGCAGGTCCACGGAAGCCGGCGGATGGTCCTCGAAAACCGCGGGAGCGGTGCTGGTCGCCGCCGCGGTGCTGGTCGCCGCGAAGCCGCTGATCCGCATGATGCTCCGCCCGGCGAACGACACGTACAGCGCCGGGTCCGCGGGGTTCGAGACCCAGTCGAAGTAGCAGTTGGCGGGCCGGCCACGGACGGCACCCGTGTCGAGCAGCCGAGTCCAGATGACGCCGTTGGTGGTCATGAACGCACCGGCGAGACCGACGGCGAAGCGACGCCCTGGGTTGACGGGGTCGAACTGCATGTCGCTGAGGATGGCGCCGTAGTGGTCGCCCTGACCGTCGGCGTCCTCGTCACGGTCGGCTTCGATGCGCCCACCGCAGGTGAGCAGCTGTTCCAGGCTGGCGTCGACGCGCCAGGTGACACCGCCGTCGTCGGAGCGCACGACGTGCTCACGGTCCAACACGTACAGCAGGTTGGGCCGGTACGGGTCGACGAAGAACCGGCGCGCCTGCCCGGCACCCCCACCAGGCACCAACTGCTGCCACGCGGCCATCCCGTCGGTCCACTTCCAGAGCCGACGCGCGTCGTCACCGCCGACGACGAACACGGTGCCGCTGTGCCCCCCGGACGCCTGGACGAGGCTGACGTTCGGGTCGGGCAGGAACGGCCCCTGTTGCTCGAACGGCCCACCCTCGCCAGCGCCGAAGTTGGGAATGACGAACAGGGGCCGCGGCGGGAAGGTGCCGTCGCCCTTGTTGACTGCGATGAGGACGCCCGCGTCACCGAACCCGACGATGTCGGCGTGACCGGCGCTTGTCACCTCGGCAAGAAACCGTGGATGCTGCTCGACCCGCCAGTCGGAGTCGTAGCCGAAGTCGGGGATGGCGGGTGTGGGCGTGAACGCGAAGGTGCCGTCGCCCCGCCCGAGTGCGACGTAGACCCCGTCGTCGCCGAACGCCACGATGTCGGCGCCACCACCGCCGGTCAGATCGGCCAGGAAACGCGGGTGCTTCTCGACCCGCCACCCAGAGTCGTAACCCAGATCCGCCAACACGAACTGCGCCCCGGCGAACGTACCGTCACCGTTGTTCAACGCGACCCACACACCGTCGTCACCGAACGCCACGACATCGGCACAACCGTCACCGGTCAGGTCCGCCAACACCCGAACATGTCTCTCCACCCGCCACCCACCAGCCTCATACCCGAAATCGGGAATCACCGGCACCGGAGTGAACGCGAACGAACCGTCACCCCGGTTCAGAGCCACATACACACCGTCATCACCGAACGCCACGATGTCGGCCCGGCCGTCACCCGTCAGATCCGCCAACACCCGGACATGCTTCTCCACCCGCCAGCCAGACTCATAACCCAGATCCGCCAACACGAACTGCACCGCGCCGAACGTGCCGTCACCGTTGTTCAGCGCGACGGAGACGCCGTCGTCGCCGAAACCGACGATGTCGGCGCAGCCGTCACCGGTCAGGTCCACTGCGAACCGGAGGTGCTTCTCGACCCGCCAACTGCCCGCATCGTGCCCGAAGTCGCTGACCACTGGCACCGGCGTGAAGCGGAAGGTGCCGTCGGAGTTGCTCAGCGCCACATAGACGCCCGCGTTGCCGAAGGCGACGATGTCGGCGCCACCGGAGTTGGTCAGATCGGCGAGCAGCCGTGGGTGCTTCTCGACCCGCCAGCCAGACTCGTAACCCAGATCCGCCAGGACGAGCCGGGGGTCGGCGAACGAGCCGCGGGACGTGCTCAACGCGGTCCACACGCCCGCGTCGCCGAAGCCGACGACGTCCGCGTGACCTTCCCCCGTGACGTCCGCGAGCAGGCGGAGGTGCCTGTCCACCCGCCAGCCGCCGGGGGTGTCCCAGTCCGTGCGCTTCGTGACGTCGCGCAGGTTCCTGGTGCGCAGGAGCACGGCCAGGTTGTTGGGGAACGTGCCCAGGTCCCGGGACGAGAAGTTGCCGAAGAAGCGGATGAAGACCTGGTCGTCGGGCTGCGGCGCGTCACCCGGCAGGTCCCGCACGATGGGGCGGTATCCACGGATGACGAACCCGCTCGTCGCGTTCCAGATGGTCGAACCAGGGCGCAGGGAGGGCCCCGGAATCATCTGCCGCCGCGTCCTGCTGGTGAGGTCCGGCAGCGCGCCGGGTGCGGCACCGTAGACGGCCAGGGTCTGGCCCGTGCCCCCGGTGGCCAACTGTCCGTCGGTGTTCCAGCGCGGCGTGAAGACCAACATCGAGGACGGTCGCAGCGGATCGGCGAAGGAGCAGTCGTTGTCGCCGCCGCCGTAGTCCTGCGGCCGCCACGTCTGCCCGCCGTCGGCTGAGGCGAAGCCGTCGTTGTCGCCGGTGTTGAGCGAGATGACCGGGCCACGACCCGGGATCGCCACGCCGGCGATGTTCACGACGGACAGAGTGCTGATGCTGCCCGCGGCGTGGAAGTTCCGACCGCCGTCGGTGCTACGGAAGATACCCCCGTCGCTGGCCATCCAGACGGTGCCAGCGGTCGAGGCGTACGTCCCGTCCTGAACCGTTGCCGCGAAGTCGGGCGACAGGAAGATCCCGTGCAGGTCGACGTGCGCGTGTTGACCGTCGTCGAGTTCGTGCCAGTCCGCCCCGGACGCGGGATCGAGCGGGGCCGCGAAGACTTTCGCGCGCTGCGGGCCGTAGAACAGCACCTCGCCGTGGCCCGGACGGGTGGCGGCGACGAAGACGTTACCGCTGAACTGTTTCTGTTGCCGCAGGTCAGGCAGCGGAACCGGGGTCCACCGCGACGCGTTCGTCCGGGTGAACTGCGTGTAGTCGCCGCGCCACAGCTCGGGTGGGACCAGGTTGGCGTCGGCCGTCGCGAAGACCTCCAGAGGCGAGCGGGGCGACACCACCATGACCCGCTCGTTCGGCGCGTTCGCGAGACCCGTCGCCCCGCCGATGGTGGCCGGGATCGGCCCGACGTCGGCAACCCAGGTCAGGCCGGCGTCGGCGGAGACGAAGACCTTTCGGCTGGCGAGCGCGTACACGATCGGAGGTTGGAGAGCGCCCGGGGGCGTGGCGGCGACCGCGACGTGGTTGACCTGTTGGAAGCCGCCGCCCGGCATGGGCATGACATCGGCGAAGGTGGCGCCGCCGTCGGTGCTGACCGCGAGGGAGCTGCCGCCCGCGGCGTACACCAGGTTCGCGGTGCCCGGCGCCCAGACGAGCTGACCGGCGCCGGGCAGCCGTGCCTGGCCGGTGGAACGGGGGAACCCGTGTACGCGCGTCCAGTTCACCCCTCGGTCACTCGACCGCCACACGCCGGCATCCTGTGACTCGCGGTCGCACTGCGCCAGGGCGAGCACGACCGCCCCGGCCCCGAAGTTGGGTAGCACGAGCCGCGGCGGCTCGAAGGAGGTCCCACTGGCGAGGCTGACGTAGACGCCAGCGTCGCCGAAGCCGACGATGTCGGCGTGGCCGTCGCCGGTCACGTCGACCAGGAACCGGGGATGCTTCTCCACCCGCCAGCCCGAGTCGTAGCCGAAGTCGCGCACCACCAACTGCGACGGCTGGAAGGTGCCGTCCCCGTTGTTGCGGGCGAGGTGGACGCCCGCATTGCCGAAGCCGACGATGTCCGCGTGCCCGAGGGTGGTCACGTCGGCCACGAGGCGCGGGTGCCGTGCGACCCGCCAGCCACCGGCGTTGTGACCGAACTGGTTGAGGGCGGGTGTGGGCGTGAACGCGAACGTGCCGTCGCCGTTGCCGAGCGCGACGTACACGCCGTCGTCGCCGAACGCCACGATGTCGGCGCCGCCCCCGTCGGTCAGGTTCGCCAGGACCCGGACGTGCTTCTCGACCCGCCAGCCCGAGTCGTAACCCAGATCCGCCAGCACGAAGCGCGGCGCGGCGAACGTGCCGTCGCCGTTGTTCAACGCGACCCACACACCGTCGTCACCGAACGCCACGATGTCGGCGCAACCGTCACCGGTCAGATCCGCCAGCACACGGACGTGCCTCTCGACCCGCCAACCGCCAGCCTCGTACCCGAAGTCAGGGATGGCCGGCACCGGCGTGAACGCGAACGTGCCGTCGCCCTGGTTCAGCGCGACGTACACGCCGTCGTCGCCGAACGCCACGATGTCGGCGCAACCGTCACCGGTCAGATCCGCCAGGACCCGGACGTGCTTCTCGACCCGCCAGCCCGAGTCGTAACCCAGATCCGCCAGCACGAACTGCGCCGCTCCGAACGTGCCGTCACCGTTGTTGCGGGCGACCCAGACGCCCGCGTCGCCGAAGCCGACGATGTCGGCGCGGCCGTCACCGGTCAGGTCGGCCACGAACCGCGGGTGCCTGTCCACCTGCCAACCGCCGGCCTGCGTCCCGAAGTCCGCCGACAGCAGCCGCGGCGCGGCGAACGTACCGTCTGATCTGCTCGTCGCGGTCCACAAGCCGGTGTCCCCGAAGCCGACGATGCCGGCGCCGGGGTCCGCGGAGATCCCGCCCAGCAGGCGCGGATTGCGCTCGACCGCCCAGCGCGCCGAGTCTGGCGCGACGGCGATCGACGTCACGCAGTAGCCGCCCATCGCGCCCGGCACACCGAACTGACCCGCACCTGGCTGCGGCCGCTCGACCTGCGACCACGACTCCCCGCCGTCCTCGGAGACCCAGAGGTTGCTCGAGAAGGAGCCGGCGAACACCAATTGACCATCATCGGAGCTGTCGAGGGACAGCATCCGCCCCGTCGTGAACTGTCCCGACTTCCGGTTCGGTGTGTTGGACCGGGTCGGGCTGACATCCTTGATCGTTGGCACGAGGGCCCTCCCGGTGAGTCCCTACTGCGCGAGCGCCGTCCGTCGCCACTCGAAGCGGGCGGACACCGCGAACACCGCGGACAGGACGAACAGCCCGGCGACCATCAGCCACTCGACCGTGCCGTCGTGGTTGTCGGGCTCGAAGCCGAACGCCTCGAGCCAGTCCTTCCAGAGAAGGGTCAGCACGAACAGCACTCCGAAAAGTGCCGCTGATGCGATCTCGACCCAGAAGCGGGTCCGAACCGTGCGCTGTGGAGGATTCACGTCTCGCTCCTCGCCAGGAGAACCATGAGGTTCGATTGACGCAGCGTAGGCCCGATTCGCAGTTCGTGGACGTCCGGTAGGCGACAGCTCACCCGATGATGCGCCATCAGCAAACCCGGAGGCTGGGGCGCAAGAAAAAGGAGTGGCTGTCCGGGTCGGACAGCCACTCCTTTTCGGTGTGTACGCCGAGATCAGCCGGCGAGATACTTCGCGAGGTCGTCGAGGATCTTGTTGGCGGCGCCGACGCCGATGCCGGTCATCCAGACCTCGTCGGAGACGGAGTACGCCTTGCCGGCCTTGACCGCGCCGAGGCCCTTCCAGAGCGTGCCGCCGGCCACCTTGGCCTGCTCGGCGGCGGCCTTGTCGCCGTACGCGGTCACGAAGATGACGTCACCGTCGACCTCGTTGACCCGCTCGGGGCTGACCAGGTCGAAGCGCTTGTCCTCCTTGTTGGCGAGCAACTGCCGCTCGGGGCGACCCAACCCGGTGTCACCGAGGACGATGCCGGAGAACGAGTCCGGGCCGTACACCCGGATGTTGCCCGGGAGGAAGCGCACGATCGACACCTTGCGGGCGGCGGCGTCGCCGAGGGTCGTGCCGAAGTCCTTGGCCCGCTTCTCGTAGGCGGCGAGCAGGTCCTTGGCCTGCTGCTCGCGGCCGAGCGCCTTGCCGTCGAGGAGGAAGTTGTCCTTCCAGGTGATGCCCACCTTGTCGGTGAACACGGTCGGCGCGATGGCGGCCAGCTCGTCGTAGAACTTCTCCTGGCGGAACTTGCTGCCGAGGATGAGGTCGGGCTTCAGCGCGTTGATCGCCTCCAGGTCGGGCTCGGCGAGCACCCCGACGGCCTTGATGCCGGCGAGCTTGTCCGCGCCGAAGTAGGTCGGCCAGCTCTTCGCCTCACCGGCGGTCGCCGCGCCGACGGGCGTGATGCCCAGCGAGAGCGCCGTGTCGATCTTGTCGGTGTCGAGCACGACGACGCGCTTGGGCTCGGCCGGGACCTTGGTGGTGCCCATGGCGTGGGTGATCTCCCGGGTCTCCCCGGTGGTGGAGCCGGCGACCGGGTCGCTCTCACCGCAGGCGGTGAGTCCGACGCCGAGGGCGACGGCCGCGGCGAGGGCGGCGACGAGACGACGCATCAGAGTCCTTTCGAGGGGTACGAACCGGAGAGCGGGTTGGCCGCGTCACCGGCAACGGGTCGGGCGACCGGTACGGACGCCGTCGACGAAGAGGGGTCACCCGCGCCAGCGGGAGCCGGAGCGTTACCGCCGGTGTGTGCGGGCACCACCAGTGGCGCACCGGTCACCGGGCAGGGCACGACGACGCAGGCGAGCCCGAAGACGTCGCGGACCAGGTCGGCGGTGAGGATCTCCCGGGGCGGTCCGGAGGCGACCACCGCGCCGGCACGCATCGCGACCAGATGGTCGGCGTACCGGGCGGCCTGGTTCAGGTCGTGCAGCACGGCGACGACGGTGCGGCCCCGCTCGACGCGCAGCCGGTGCAGGAGGTCCAGCACCTCCACCTGGTGGGCCAGGTCGAGGAAGGTGGTCGGCTCGTCCAGCAGCAGGGCGTCGGTGTCCTGGGCGAGCGTCATGGCGATCCAGACCCGCTGGCGTTGACCACCGGAGAGGCTGTCCACGGGTCGGTCGGCCAGGTCGGCCACGTCGGCCAGGGTCATCGCCTCCTCCACCGCCGCGCCGTCCTCGGACGACCACTGCCGCCACCAGCGCTGGTACGGCTGCCGGCCACGGCCGACCAGGTCCGCCACGGTGACGCCCTCGGGCACCAGTGGGCTCTGCGGCAGGACGCCGAGCCGGCGGGCGACCTCACGGGTCGGCAGGTCGCGGATCGCGGTGCCGTCCAGCAGCACCGTGCCCCGGCGCGGGCTGAGCAGTCGGGCCATCGTGCGCAACAGGGTGGACTTGCCGCACGCGTTCGGCCCGACGATCACGGTGAACGCGTCGGTGGGCAGGTCCAGGTCGAGGCCGTCGAGCACGGTCCGCTCGTCGTAGCCGACGACCAGGTCGCGGGTGGAGAGCATCACACGACTCCTTGAGTGCGTCACGACGACCGCCGCCGGCCGCGCAGCAGCAGGAAGATCAGGTACGGGCCGCCGATCGCCGCGGTCAGCACACCGGCGGGCAACTGCGTGGGGGCGAGCAGCCGTCGGCCGGCCAGGTCCGCCAGCACCAGCAGCAGCGCGCCGAGCAGCCCCGCGCAGACAAGCGGTGGCCGTTCGGCACGTACCAGCCGCCGGGCCACCTGGGGGGCGACAAGCGCCACGAAGTCGACGGCGCCGACCTGGGCGGTGACCATCGCGGCGACGAGCACACCGGTGCCGGCCAGGCCGATCCGGCGAGCCACCGGGCGTAGCCCGACGCCCCGGGCGGTGTCGTCGTCGAGAGCGGTGCTGTTCAGCGCCCAGCCGGCCCAGGCCAACACCGGCAGCAGCACCAGCAGCGTGCCGGCGATCCAGGCGGCCTCGGTCCAGCCCTTGCCGGCGAGGGTGCCGATCAGCCAGAGCTGCGCGCGCAGCCCGTCGATCGGGTCGGCGGTGAGCATGACCACCTCGGTCAGCGCCCGGAAGGCGAACGCCACCGCCACTCCGGCGAGCACGAACCGCTGCGCGGCCAGCCCGTGCCGGGCACCCAGGACGAACAACAGCACCGCCGCGAGCAGCCCGCCCACCAGCGCGGTGGGCGCCACCAGCACCGCGGCCATCCCGCTGGTCAGGGCCACTGTCGCGGCCAGGCCCGCGCCCTGGGTGATGCCGATGACGTCCGGGCTGGCCAGCGGGTTGCGGGCCACGCTCTGGATCAGCGTGCCCGCCACGCCGAAGGCCGCACCGGCGACAGCCGCCAGCACGACCCGCGGCAGCCGAAGATCAAAGACCACGAGGTCGTACGGGGTGCCGGCGCCGGAGAGGGCGCGCAGCACGTCGGCCGGGGCGACGTACGGGGTGCCCAGCGAGAGGCTGAGCACGACGGCCAGCAGGAGCAGCACGATCAGCACACCGGCCACCAGCACGGCACGACGGCGGACCAGCAGGCTGACCGGGCCGACCCGCACCAGCGACCGCCCGGGCAGCCGAGCACCCGCCGCGCCGACGGCCGCGACGCTCGACAAGCCAGCCGGGCTGGACGGGCGTGCGGGGGTCACGCGGTCACCACCCGGGCGCGGCGGACCAGGACGGCCAGCAGTGGCGCGCCGATCAGGGCGGTGATGATCCCGGCGGGTATCTCGCCGGGCGGGGCGACGAGCCGGCCGACGACGTCGGCGCCGAGCAGCAGCGCCGGGCCGAGCAGGGCGGAGACAGCGAGGGTCCAGCGGTGGTCGGCGCCGACCAGGGCACGCGCCAGGTGCGGTACGGCCAGCCCGACGAAGGCGACAGGCCCGGCCGCGGCCACCGCCGCGCCGGTCAGCAGCACCGCGGCGAGGCCGCCGCCGAGTCGGACCAGGCCGATGCGGTGGCCGAGGCCGCGGGCCACGTCGTCGCCGAGGGCCAACGCGTCCAGGCCGCGGGCCACCAGGGCGGCCAGCAGCAGACCGGCGAGGACGAACGGCAACACCTGCGCGGTGACCGACAGGTCGCGGCCGGCCAGCCCGCCGACCACCCAGAACCGGTACTCCTCGAAGGTGCGGGCGTCGATGCTGAGCAGCGCGTACACCCCGGAGGCCAGGCTGGCGTCGAGCGCCGCGCCGACCAGCGCGAGGGTGACCGGGCTGGCGCCCTCGCGGGCCCTGGTGGCGATGGCGAAGACCAGCAGCCCGGCGATCAGCGCGCCGCCGATGCCGAACCAGACGTACCCGGCGAGCGTGCCGACGCCGAAGACGGAGATGGCGAGCACCACCCCGAACGAGGCGCCCGCGCTGATGCCGAGGATGCGCGGTTCGGCGAGGGGGTTGCGGGTGAGCGCCTGGAACAACACACCGGCCACGGCGAGTGCGAGACCCACGGCGAGGCCGAGCGCGGTACGCGGCATGCGCAGCTCACGCACGATGGTGCTGGCATCGCCGTCGTCGGGTGCGACGAGCGCGTGCCAGACCTGGTCGATGCCGAGGTGTCGGCTGCCGAGCGCGAAGCTGGCCAGCACGGCGAGCAGCAACACCAGCGCCGCCCCGGCGGTGACGGCCACCCGGCGGCCGGTACGGGTGCCGGACCGGCTGCGGTCCTGGGTCGGCCGGCTGGCGAGGGCGGTCACGAATCTCCTGCACGATCGGGCTTAGGTTCGCCTAACCTTAGCCGACCTGCGGAAAGTGACCTAACCGGCGTCGGTCGATGCCGTCGAGGGCTCTCCCGGCACGCCGCCGTCCCCGGCCGCCGCGCCGCCGTGCGGCAGGACGGTCAGCGGTCGCATCATCTCGTTGTCCTCGTGCTCCAGCAGGTGACAGTGCCAGGCGTAGCGTCCCGGCAGGTCGAAGCGCGCCTTGATCCGGGTCACCTCCCAGGGGTACGCGAGCACCGTGTCCATCCAGCCCCGCTCCCCCGGGCCCGGCCGCGCCCTCCCCGAGTGTCCTCGGCCGAGTAGCTCGAACTGGACCTGGTGCAGGTGGACCGGATGAACGAGCCGGGTGAAGTTGCGCACCTCCCACACCTCGGTGGCGCCGAGGGTGGGTTGCTCGGTCACCGGGTCGCTCCAGCGCAGCGGCAGGCCCCGGCCCCGCTCGTCGAGGACGCCCAGCAGCATGGTCATCGACCCGCCGGACCTCCGCTCGTTGAGCGACAACCGGCGTACCCGCTGGGCCGGGCCGAGCCGCGGGTGCGACGGCAGCCGCAGGTGCTCCGGTGGCACGCTCGGGTCGGCGCCGGTCGCCTCGGTGACCACGAAGCGCAGCACCTGCCCGGTGGTGTGTGGGTCGGCGGCGTCGAAGTCCACACCGGGCCGACCGCCGCGGTACGCCCAGTCGGGTCCCTCGTTGACGAGGTACAGCTCGGTGCCGGCCGGCACGTCGGTGAAGTCGACGATCGCGTCGACCCGCTGGGCGGGGCCGAGGGTCACCCGTTCGTGCGGCACCGGCTCGGGCAGGAGACCGCCGTCGCTGCCGATCTGCCAGACCGGCAGCACCGGCCGGGCCGGTCGCGCGGTGGCGTTGGCGACCACGCTGAGCAGCAGGAACCGGCTGTTGCATCCGTTGAGCAGCCGGAACCGGTAACGCCGACGTTGGACCGTCAACGTGGGCCAGGTGCGACCGTTGACCACCATGGCGGACCCGGAGAACCCCGACGTCCACAGCGGTGGCACCTCACCGTGCGACGAGTGCGCGTCCGGGTAGAGCAGATCGCCGTCGGCGGTGAAGCTGCGGTCCTGGATCAGCAGCGGAATGTCGCGGTGGTGGGCGTTCGGCGGATCGTCGCGGGCCGGCGCCGGGCCGGGCAGCACCCCGTCGGGCAGGTCGTCCCCGCCGCCGAGCAGGTAGAACCCGGCCGGCCCGGCGTAGACGTTCTCCCGGGTGAGCCCGAGGGTGTGGTCGTGGTACCAGAGGGTGCCGGCCCGCTGGTCGTTCGCGTACTCGAAGGTGGCCGAACCCGGCGCCCAGCGCCGGCCGGAACCCTCGGCGAAGCGGGACCGGAACTCGCGGTACGCGGTGCCGGTCACGGCGAAGCCGGCGGGCAGGTCGCGGGCCACCGGGAGGTACCACGCCTCGGAGTGGCCGTCGCTCTCCTGCGTGCTGTGCCCACCGTGCAGGTGCACCACCTGGGGCACCGGGCCGCGGTACCCCCGGGGGTCGCCGTCCCAGCGACCGCGGTGGTCGCGGTGCTCGACGCCACCGCCGGGGTTGGCCCAGTGCAGGCTGGGATCCACCGGCAGCAGGTGCGGCAGGTAGTCGCCCCGGCCGTCGACGAGCTGGTTGACCCAGGTCACCCGGACCGGGCGGCCCACCCGCGCCATGATGGTGGGCGCCGGGTAGCCGAAGCTGCCGGGGTGGGCGGTGGAGCCGTAACCCCACACGGTGGTACGCGGCCAGGACGGCGGCAGGATCTGCTGGCGGAACTGTCGTACCGCGATCACGTACTCGTCCCGCTCCGGGCCGGTGGCAACCGCCGGCATGGCCGGTGGGATCCGCAGCGGCGTGACGTACTTCGGGATCTCGCCGGCGTCCAGCGGCGTCGCCGCCGCGAGCGCCCGTCCCGACGCCGGCCCGGCCGCCGGGGTCAGCGCCGCGGCACCACCGGCGGCACTGGCCGCGAGCACCTGTCGTCTGGTGACCATGCCGCATACCTCCCCAATCGCAACGAACCTCGGTTCGAGAATGAGATTCGCAGACGATGGCAGGGCGGACAGATAGCAGATGCCACCCAGAAGAGGAAGATTCGCACCATAGGGTGTGGGCATGCGATTCGACAGGCACACGGTCGTCCTGCTGACCCGACCGTCGGATCCGCCGGAGCTGCCACAGGACGCGATCGACCGGATACGGGACGCGCACCTGGCGCACCAGGCGGGCCTCGTGGAGCAGGGGCTGGTGCTGGCGACCGGGCCGTTCCTGCACCCCGACGACGACCGGCTGCGGGGTCTCGTCGTGCTCTCCATCGCCCCGGACGAGGCGCGCGCTCTCTACGCCAACGACCCTGCCGTGCGGGCCGGACGGCTGGCCGTGCAGGTGACGAGCTGGCTGGTGCCGGAGGGCAACCTGCGGTTCGAGAGCGTGCCGGTGCCGCAGTCGATGCTGGAGGCGGCCTCCGGGGACTGACCCCGCGCCCGGTCAGGCGGCCGAGCCGCTCCCGGCCTCCGCCGGCAACTCCCCGAGCGGGACCACCCGCAGGGCGTCCATCGGGCCGACGATCACCCGCAGCTCCGGGAACTGGTCCCGCAGCACCTGCCGACACCCGACACAGGGCGCGACGACCTCGCGGCCGCGGTCGGCGACCGTGACGATCGTCTCCAGCGCGGTGACGCCCTGCGTGGCGGCCGTGCCGATCACGACAAGTTCGGCGCAGGCCCCGCCGGTGGCGTGCCGGACGTTCACGCCCGTGAAGACCCGCCCCTCCGCGGTCCGGGCCGCCGACGCGACAGTGTGGTGCTGGCTGCGGCAGCGCAGCTTGGAGACCGCCGTGGCGGCCTGCACCAACGCGCGGTCGGTGTCGCGCATCTCCATCCGGCTCCCCCAGCGCTCGACGTCGGCCGCCAACTCTAGGTCCCGCTCGTGGCCGTCCGGGGACGGGAGGTGGCCTCCGGAGAGCCGGCCACTCGGTAACCCAGGGGCGGTACGCCGCGAGGCTGCCTATCCTTGGGCACGACATGCAGAATCCAACCGCCTCCGTCGCGACCGACCCGGTTCGCGAGCTGCACCGCCGCCTGACCCCTCTGATGTTCCGCGACCAGCGCCGGCTCCAGCGGCGGCTGGACGGTGCCCGCAAGCTGCGCGACCCGCAGCGGCGGGAGGCGGCGCTGACCGAGATCACCGCCGACCTGGTCCGGGCCGAGCAGCGGCTCGCCGCCCGCCAGGCCGCGGTGCCGGTGATCACGTACCCGGTGGGTCTGCCGGTCAGTGAGCGCAAGGACGACATCGCCGCCGCCATCCGCGACCACCAGGTGGTGATCGTGGCGGGCGAGACCGGCTCCGGCAAGACCACCCAGATCCCCAAGATCTGCCTGGAGCTGGGGCGCGGGGTGCACGGCCTGATCGGGCACACCCAGCCCCGGCGGTTGGCCGCCCGCACGGTGGCCGACCGGATCGCCGACGAGCTGGGCACCGAGTTGGGCGACGTGGTCGGCTACAAGGTGCGCTTCACCGACCAGGTCAGCGAGCGCAGCCTGGTCAAGTTGATGACCGACGGCATCCTGCTGGCCGAGTTGCAGACCGACCGGATGCTGCGCCAGTACGACACGTTGATCATCGACGAGGCGCACGAGCGCAGCCTCAACATCGACTTCATCCTCGGGTACCTGCGGGAGCTGCTGCCCCGCCGACCCGACCTCAAGGTGATCATCACCTCGGCGACCATCGAGACCGACCGGTTCGCCCGGCACTTCGCCGGGCCGGCCACGGCCGACGAGCCGGACGGCGTACCCGCGCCGGTGGTCGAGGTCTCCGGCCGCACATACCCGGTGGAGGTGCGCTACCGGCCGCTGCTCGAACTCGCCGAGGGCGAGGAGGACGGCGACGGCGACGAGGAGACCGTCCGTGACCAGATCCAGGCGATCGGCGACGCAGTGGAGGAGTTGGCCGCCGAGGGCCCCGGCGACATCCTGGTCTTCCTCAGCGGCGAGCGGGAGATCCGGGACACCGCCGACGCGCTCGGCAAACTCGTGCAGACCAAGCGCTCGCTGCTCGGCACCGAGATCCTGCCGCTGTACGCGCGGCTGTCCAGCGCCGAGCAGCACCGCGTCTTCGCCGCGCACAGCTCACGCCGGGTGGTGCTCGCCACGAACGTCGCGGAGACCTCGCTGACGGTGCCCGGCATCAAGTACGTGGTGGACCCGGGCACCGCCCGCATCTCCCGCTACTCCAGCCGGCTCAAGGTGCAGCGGCTGCCGATCGAGCCGGTCTCCCAGGCGTCGGCCAACCAGCGCAAGGGCCGCTGCGGCCGTACCTCCGACGGCATCTGCATTCGCCTCTACGACGAGCAGGACTTCCTGTCCCGCCCCGAGTTCACCGACCCGGAGATCCTGCGCACCAACCTCGCGTCGGTCATCCTCCAGATGACCGCGATCGGGCTCGGCGACCTCGCCGCGTTCCCGTTCATCGACCCACCGGACAAGCGCAACATCAGCGACGGCGTCAACCTGCTGCACGAGCTGGGCGCGTTGGACCCGACCGAGGCCGACCCGGCGAAGCGACTCACCACGCTGGGCCGGCGGCTGGCCCAGTTGCCGGTCGACCCGCGGCTGGCCCGGATGGTGGTCGAGGGCGAACGCAACGGCTGCGCCACCGAGGTGTTGGTGATCGCCGCCGCGCTCTCCATCCAGGACCCGCGCGAGCGGCCGGCGGAGAAGCAGACCCAGGCCGACCAGGCGCACGCCCGGTTCGCCGACAAGGAGTCGGACTTCGTCGCCTACCTCAACCTGTGGCGCTACCTGCGCGAGCAGCAACGGGAGCTGTCCTCCAGCGCGTTCCGCCGGATGTGCAAGGCGGAGTACCTCAACTACCTGCGGATCCGCGAGTGGCAGGACATCGTCGGCCAGTTGCGTCAGGTGCTGCGTACCCCGCAGCAGGAGGGTGACCGGCGTGGTGGGCGGCCGGCGCGCGACGCCGCCGACGACGCGGACGCCGGCCGGGGTGCGGGCCGCCGTGGCGGCGCGGACCTGCCGGAGGAGATCGACACCCCGAAGGTGCACCAGTCGCTGCTGCCCGGCCTGCTGTCGCACGTGGGCCTCAAGGACGCCCAGAAACACGAGTACCTGGGTGCGCGGGGCGCGAAGTTCGGGATCTTTCCGGGGTCGGCGTTGTTCAAGAAGCCGCCGCGCTGGGTGATGGCGGCCGAGTTGGTGGAGACCTCCCGGCTGTGGGGCCGCATCGCCGGCCGGGTCGAGCCGGAGTGGGTCGAGCCCCTCGCGCAGCACCTGGTCAAGCGCAGCTACAGCGAGCCGCACTGGGAGAAGAAGCAGGCCGCGGTGATGGCCTACGAGAAGGTCACCCTGTACGGCGTCCCGCTGGTCAGCTCCCGCAAGGTCAACTTCGGTCGGATCGATCCGGCGTTGAGCCGGGAGCTGTTCATCCGGCACGCCCTGGTCGAGGGCGACTGGCAGACCCACCACCAGTTCTGGGCGGACAACAAGCGGTTGCTCGCCGAGATCGAGGAGTTGGAGAGCCGGGCCCGCCGCCGGGACATCCTGGTCGACGACGAGACCATTTTCGGCTTCTACGACCAGCGGATCCCCGCCGACGTGTCCTCCGGCCGGCATTTCGACAGTTGGTGGAAGAAGACCCGCCGTGAGCAGCCCGACCTGCTCACCTTCACCCGCGAGGTGCTGGTCAACGACGGCCGGCCGGGGGTGGACGAGGACGACTACCCGGACGAGTGGCAGGCCGACGGGGTGCGCCTGCCGCTGACCTACCGCTTCGAGCCGGGCACGCCCGACGACGGCGTCACCGTGGACATCCCGCTGCCGCTGCTCAACCAGGTGCCGGCGGAGAGCTTCGACTGGCAGGTGCCGGGGCTGCGCGAGGAGACGGTGATCGCGCTGATCCGCTCGCTGCCCAAGGCGATCCGCCGCAACTTCGTCCCGGTGCCGGACTACGCCCGGGCCGCCCTGGCGACGATCACCCCCGGCGAGACATCGCTGCTGGACGCGCTCACCCGTGAGCTGCGCCGGATGACCGGGGTGACAGTGCCCCGCGACGCCTGGGAGCCGGGCAAGCTGCCCGCCCACCTGCGGGTGACCTTCCGGGTCCTCGGCGACGACGACAAACCGGTCGCCGAGGGCAAGGACCTGCCGGCCCTGCAACGCCAACTGCGTCAGGAGGTACGCCAGGTGGTGGCGGCCGCCGCGCCGGAGGTGGCCCGCACCGGGCTGCGCGAATGGAGCATCGGCACCCTGCCGCGGACCATCGAGCAGGTCCGCGCTGGCTATGCGGTGACCGCGTACCCGGCGCTCGTCGACGAGGGCACGACGGTCGGGGTGAAGGTGTTCGACTCCCCCGCCGAGGCGGAGGCGGCACACTGGGCCGGCACCCGCCGGTTGTTGCGGCTCACCGTGCCGTCCCCGGCGCGGTTCCTGCAGGGCCGGCTCACCAACGAGGCGAAGCTGGCGCTGAGCCGCAACCCGCACGGCGGCGTGCAGGAGCTGATCGAGGACGCAGCCGGCGCGGCCATCGACCGGCTGATCGGTGCGGCCGGCGGGCCGGCCTGGGACACCGACGGGTTCGCGGCGCTGCGGGAGAAGGTCCGGGCCGACCTGGTCGACACCGTGGTCGAGGTGATGGACCGGGCCCGCCGGGTGCTCGCCGCCGCGTACGCCGTGGAGCAGCGGCTCGGCGCCACCCGCAACCTCGCCGTGGTGGCCGCGCTTGCCGACATCCGCAAGCAGCTCGCCGGGCTGGTGCACGCCGGTTTCATCACCGAGGCGGGCTACGCCCGGCTGCCCGACCTGCTGCGTTACCTGACCGCCATCGAGCGCCGGTTGGAACGCCTCGGCGGCAATCCGCAGCGGGACCGCCAGCAGCAGGACCGGATCGCGGTGGTGCAGAAGGAGTACGACGACCTGCTCGCCGCGCTGCCGCCGGCCCGCCGACAGGAGGCCGCCGTACGGCAGATCCGCTGGATGATCGAGGAGTTGCGGGTGAACGTGTTCGCCCAAGCGCTGGGCACCCCGTACCCCGTCTCCGAACAGCGGATCTACCGGGCGATGGACGACGCCGAGGGCCGCTGACCGACTCCGGTCGGTCAGCGGCTTGTCCGTCCCTTTGCTCTGCACCCGCCGAGGCGACACTCACGGCCGGTGGCCGGTTGTTCGTCCGCCGCCCTTTGCTCTGCACCCGCGGAGGCGACACTCACGGTCCGTAGCTGGCGCCTCCGCGGGTGCAGAGCAAAGGGAACGCACGACCCTCGCGGCGTTCAGCGCGCGTGCACGGAGAGCCCTCGGGGGCCTGCCACGGTCCGGACGGCGCTGGCCAGCGCCGGGCCGCGGGGCTCCCCGACGGCGGCTGACCACCAGGCCCGGTTCTCCCGGTACCAGCGGAAGACCTCGTCCAGCCCGTCGACGAACCGGATCTGCGGCGCGAAGCCGAGCTCTTCGGTGATCTTGCGATAGTCCAGCGAGTAACGCTGGTCCTGCACCTTGCGGTCCGGCACGTGCCGGACCCGTTCCCAGCCGACACCGGCCAGCCGCAGGATCCGCTCGGCGAGGGCGCGGTTGGTGAGTTCGAGGTCGCCACCGATGTTGTAGACCTCGCCGGCCCGGCCCTTGGCCAGCACCAGCGCGATGGCCCGGCAGTGGTCGTCCACGTGCAGCCACTCGCGCACCGCGCTGCCGTCGCCGTGCAGGGTGATGTCCTGACCGGTGAGCAGGCTGGTGACGAAGCGTGGAATGACCTTCTCCACGTGCTGGTACGGGCCGTAGTTGTTGGCGCAGCGGGTGATCGACACGTCCACGTCGTACGTGCGCCAGTAGGACCGGACCACGCAGTCGCTGGCGGCCTTGGACGCCGCGTACGGGGAGTTGGGCTCCAGCGCGCAGCTCTCGTTCCAGGAACCCGCGCTGATCGAGCCGTACACCTCGTCGGTGGAGACGTGCACGACCCGGCCGACACCACCGCGGGCACACGCGGCCAGCAGGTGGTGCGAACCCATCACGTTTGTCTCGAAGAACGGCGCCGGGTCGTCGATGGATCGGTCGACATGGGACTCGGCGGCGAAGTGCACCACGGCGTCGTGCCCCGGCACCACGTCGGCGAGCAGCTGTCGGTCGCAGATGTCCCCCCGGACGAACGTGAGGCGGGGGTGCGCGAGCGGCAGGTTGGCCCGATCACTGGCATAGGTCAGCTTGTCGATCACGGTCACGTCCGCGTGCTCGAACCCGACGTATCGCCCGTCGAGCAGGCTGCGCGCGAAATGCGATCCGATGAAGCCAGCACCGCCGGTAACCAGGATCCTCATGGATGGCCTCCCTGCCGGCGGGGAACGCCGTCGGTGAGTCGTACGGAGACGAATGGGGCTTTTGCCCGCAAGGAATCACCTTAGGTGACAGGCATCGGCACCGACCGTGATATTTACGCCTTAAGCACGAATTAACTCAGCGGGTCGATTACCGGACCCGCTCAGAGCGGATCCACGCCGGGTGGCAGGTCGTCGCCGTCGATCGCCGAGTGGATGTAGTCCAGCAGGATCCGCCGGAGCTCCCGGCCGGCGTGGGTCGGCACGACGTCGCGGCGCCGGGCCACCGCGATGGTCCGCCGCACCCCGGGCGGGGCCAGCGGGGTGGCCCGCACGGCCGGCCGACGAGCCAGCACGATGCCCGGCACCAACGCGATGCCGAGCCCCGCCTCGACGAAGCTGAGCACCGCGTCCATCTCGCCTCCGTCCACCGCGAAGGTCGGCTCGAAGCCCGCGTCGCGGCACGCCTGGATGGTGGCGTCGCGCAGGTCGTACCCCTCCCGGAACATCACCATCGGCTGGTCGCGCAGGTCGGTGATGTGCAGCTCCCCGGTCGCCGAGGCGGTCGGCACCTCCGCCACCGAGGCCACCACCAGGCTCTCCCGCAGGATCGGGTCGACGCGCAGGCCCGGGTCGGCACCCTGGGCCGGCATGATGATCAGCGCCAGGTCGAGGTCGCCGCGGAGCAGGTCACGGACGAGATCCTGCGATCCGCTCTCCTCAACCCGGAGGTCGATGGTGGGGTGGGCGTCACGGAACCGGCGCAGCACCGGCGGGGCGAGCGAGGTGGCCAGGCTCGGGGTCGCCCCGAGCCGGACCCGACCCCGGCGCAGCCCGACCAGCTCCTGCACCTCCCGGGTGGCGGTCTCCACGTCGGCGAGGATGCGGGTGGCCAACGGCAGCAGCACCTCGCCCGCCGCGGTGAGGGCGATGTTGCCCCTTACCCGCTCGAACAGCGGCGCACCGAGGTCGGCCTCCAGAGCGTGAATTTGCTTACTCAGTGAGGGCTGAGTTATGCCGACGATGTCGGCGGCATGAGTGAAATGTCGTACTTCGGCCACCGCAACGAAGTACCGCAGCTGATGGAGTTGCATCTACATAGCTTACGGCTATCAACACTACGAGTTTGATGCATTGGACGACTGATCGAAGTGCTCCTAGCGTCGGTTCCGTGGTCATCACGAAAACTCGGTCGCCCATCCGCTCGAACGTCGGCCTCAAAGCCGTCATGGCGGTGACGGGCATCCTGCTGGCGCTGTTCCTGATCGCGCACATGTTCGGCAACCTGAAGGTGTTCACGGGGGAGACCTCGTTCGACCACTACGCGCACTGGCTGCGCGACATCGGCAAGCCGCTGCTGCCCGGCGTCTGGTTCCTGTGGATCCTGCGTACCGCGCTGGTGGTGGCGGTCGTCGCCCACATCGTGGCGGCCACCGTGCTGGCCCGGCGCGCCCGCGCCGCCCGCCCGGTCAAGTACGCCCACCGCAAGAAGGTCAACGGCAGCTATGCCGCCCGCACGATGCGCTGGGGCGGCGTGATCATCCTGCTCTTCGTGATCTACCACCTGCTGGACCTCACCACCGGCACGCTCAACCCGGTCGGCGACGCCAGCAAGCCGTACGGCAACGTCGTCGCCGACTTCGCGCCGGAGCGCTGGTACGTCACGCTCTTCTACACGCTCGCCATCCTCGCGGTGGGCTTCCACCTGCGCCACGGCGCGTTCAGCGCGTTCCGCAGTCTCGGCCAGCAGACGCCCCGCGGCGAGCGCCGGGCGCGCACCGCCGCGCTGGTCTTCGCCGTGCTGCTCTGCGCCGGATACCTGGTGGTCCCGTTCGCCGTACTCACCGGATTGGTGTCCTGACATGGAACTCTTCACCGAGGGCGACCCGATCGCCGACACCAGGGCTCCCGCCGGCCCGGTCGAGAAGCGTTGGGAGACCCGACGCTTCGAGGCCAAGCTGGTCAACCCCGCCAACCGTCGCAAGATGACAGTGATCGTGGTCGGCACCGGCCTGGCCGGCGGCTCGGCCGCGGCGACCCTGGCCGAGCAGGGCTACCACGTCAAGTCCTACTGCTACCAGGACAGCCCGCGCCGGGCGCACTCCATCGCGGCACAGGGCGGCATCAACGCGGCGAAGAACTACCGCAACGACGGCGACTCCGTACACCGGCTGTTCTACGACACCGTCAAGGGCGGCGACTTCCGCTCCCGGGAGTCGAACGTGCACCGGCTCGCCGAGGTGTCGGTCAACATCATCGACCAGTGCGTCGCCCAGGGTGTGCCGTTCGCCCGCGAGTACGGCGGCCTGCTGGACACCCGCTCCTTCGGTGGCGCCCAGGTGCAGCGCACCTTCTACGCCCGGGGCCAGACGGGCCAGCAACTGCTGCTCGGCGCGTACCAGGCCCTGGAGCGGCAGATCGGCCTCGGCAACGTGGAGATGAACGCCCGGCACGAGATGCTGGAGCTGGTCATCGTCGACGGCAAGGCCCGAGGCATCGTCGTCCGCGACCTGGTCACCGGCGAGATCAGCACCGAGATGGCCGACGCCGTCGTGCTCGCCTCCGGCGGCTACGGCAACGTCTTCTACCTCTCCACGAACGCCAAGGGCTGCAACGTCACCGCTACCTGGCGGGCCCACCGCAAGGGCGCGTACTTCGCCAACCCCTGCTACACGCAGATCCACCCGACCTGCATCCCGGTCTCCGGCGACCACCAGTCGAAGCTGACCCTGATGAGCGAGTCGCTGCGCAACGACGGCCGGGTCTGGGTGCCGAAGACCAAGGGCGACGACCGCAGCCCCAAGGACATCCCCGAGGACGAGCGGGACTACTACCTGGAGCGGATCTACCCCTCCTTCGGCAACCTGGTCCCCCGCGACATCGCCTCCCGCGCCGCCAAGAACGTCTGCGACGAGGGCCGCGGCGTCGGGCCGACCAAGCTCGGTGTCTACCTCGACTTCGCCGACGCGATCGGTCGGCTCGGCCGCAAGGCCATCGAGGCCAAGTACGGCAACCTCTTCGAGATGTACGAGCGGATCACCGGCGAGGACCCGTACGAGGTGCCGATGCGCATCTACCCCGCCGTGCACTACACGATGGGCGGCCTCTGGGTCGACTACGACCTCCAGTCGAGCATCCCCGGCCTGTTCGTGATCGGCGAGGCGAACTTCTCCGACCACGGCGCGAACCGCCTCGGCGCCTCGGCGCTGATGCAGGGCCTCGCCGACGGCTACTTCGTCCTGCCCACCACGATCGCCAACTACCTGGCGTCGGGCGGGTTGGAGAAGGTCGACGCCAGCCACCCGGCGGCCGTCGAGGCCCGTACCGAGGTCGAGGACCGGATCCAGCGGCTGCTCGCCGTCGACGGCGACCGCACCGTGGACTCGTTCCACCGGGAGCTGGGCCAGATCATGTGGGAACACTGCGGCATGGAACGCAGCGAGGCCGGGCTGCGCAAGGCGATCGACGAGATCCGCGACCTGCGCGAGCAGTTCTGGCAGCGGGTCAAGGTGTCCGGCACCGGCGAGGAACTCAACCAGTCGCTGGAGAAGGCCGGCCGGGTTGCCGACTTCTTCGAACTGGCCGAGCTGATGTGCATCGACGCCCTACACCGCGAGGAGTCCTGCGGCGGCCACTTCCGGGCCGAGCACCAGACCCCCGACGGTGAGGCGCAGCGCGACGACGACCGGTTCGCGTACGTGGCGGCCTGGGAGTTCACCGCCACCGGTGAACCCTCGGTGCTGCACAAGGAAGACCTGAAGTTCGAATACGTCCACCCCACGCAGCGGAGCTACAAGTGAACCTGACCCTGCGCATCTGGCGCCAGAAGGGCCCTGAGGACAAGGGTCGGATGGTGACCTACCCGGTCGACGACGTGTCCCCCGACATGTCCTTCCTGGAGATGCTCGACGTACTCAACGAGCGGCTGATCCTCGCCGGCGAGGACCCGGTCGCCTTCGACCACGACTGCCGCGAGGGCATCTGCGGCATGTGCGGCCTGATGATCAACGGCGACGCGCACGGGCCGCAGCGCGGCACCACCGCGTGCCAGCTGCACATGCGGCAGTTCACCGACGGCGAGACGATCGACATCGAGCCGTGGCGGGCCAGCGCCTTCCCGGTCATCAAGGACCTGGTCGTCAACCGGGGCGCCTTCGACAAGATCATCGCCGCCGGTGGTTACATCACCGCACCGACCGGCAGCGCGCCCGAGGCGCACTCCACCCCGGTCGCCAAGGCCAACGCGGACGCCGCCTTCGAGTCGGCGGCCTGCATCGGCTGCGGCGCCTGCGTGGCAGCCTGCCCGAACGGCTCCGGCATGCTCTTCACCGCCGCCAAGCTCACCCAGCTCTCCCTGCTGCCGCAGGGCCAGCCGGAGCGCTACACCCGGGTCATCGGCATGGTCGACGCGCACGACGAGGCCGGCTTCGGCGGCTGCACCAACGCCGGCGAGTGCACCCCGGCCTGCCCGAAGGGCATCCCACTGAACACCATCGGCCGCCTCAACCGCGACTACCTCGCGGCCACCGCCAAGGGGGCCGGCAACACCCCCGGCTCCTGAGGCGCCACGCCACCCGGACCGCCGTGCCCCCGCACCTCCGGGGGTACGGCGGTTTGGCGGTTGCGGTCTCGTCTTTGGTTGCGGTCAGGCTTGATCCCTCCGCCGGGGACGGTCGCCCCAGCCCTGACCTTGGTCACGGTGCGTCCGCCGGTTGCGCTTCTGCGGTGGTACGCCGGCGCCTGCCGAGCACCGAGGCCCCGCTGGCTGTCACGCCCCGCCCCTTCGCATCGCCTCACCGCCCCGCCACGCCCTGCCGCGCCTTGCCTCCTCGCTACGCCCCGCCGCTCTGCCTCGACTCGCCCCACCTCTTCGCCTCGACCCGCCATGTCTCCCCGCCACGCCCTGCCGCATCGCCTCACTACGCCCCGTCGCGCTCCGCCTCGGCTCTCCCCGCCTCGACTTCTCGGGCACTGCGCTCGGTCGCGCTCCACCTCGTCCCCCTCGCCTCGCGCCGGCTTCTCGGGCCACTGCGCTCGGCCGCACGCCACCTCACCCCTCTCGGAGCGCATGATCCACTCGGGTTTCAGGAAGTCGGGCTGTCGCCGGGCCTCGGATACCGCGACTTCAAGAAAGACGAGTTGATCAGCTCGACCTTGCCCTGGAGAACGCGCCAGCCGCACTGACAAAAGGGGCCAAGAAGGCAGATCGCACGTCCTGTGGGTCGCCGATCGGCGCCGGAAGCGCAGGGCGGACGCCACGACGGGCCAGCGCAGCGAGAACACGGGCAGACGCACCAGCAGACCAGGGCCGGAAGCAACGAGCGGTCCGCACCAGCGGGCCAGGGCGGGAAACACACGAGCGGACCCCACCCACGCAAGCGCGGAGAGCGACGAGCAGACCAACCACGCAGAACGCAGAACGCAGCAGCGGACCCCACCACACGAGCGCGGAGAAGCGCACCAGCGGGCCCCACCAACGAGCGCGCAGAACGCAGAACGCACCACCGGACGTCGCCCACGCGAGGGCTGGGGGCGACCGTCCCCGGCGGAGGGATCAAGCCTGACCGCCCGGAGCCGGGGACGGTCGCCCCCAGCCCGGACCGCAACCACCGACCAGCCAGCAACCACCGACCAGCCAGCAACCACCGACCAGACCCAACCGACACCAGGACCAACGCGGACCACCTGAGCCAGGAGGGCGCGAACCGTGGCCCTCGGGTGCGGCCGGTTCAACTCCTCTCTCCCGGGTAGCAGTCAGGCAGCGACCAAGGGAGGCGACCAGTCATGAAGGCGTTGACGTGGCAGGGCAAGCGGGACGTACGGGTCGAGGAGGTGCCGGACCCGCGGATCGAGGAGCCGACCGACGCGATCGTGAAGATCACGTCGACCGCGATCTGCGGCTCGGACCTGCACCTGTACGAGGTGCTCGGGCCGTACCTGAAGCCCGGTGACGTCCTGGGCCACGAACCGATGGGCATCGTCGAGGAGGTCGGGTCGGAGGTGACCGGGCTCCGGCCGGGCGACCGGGTGGTGGTGCCGTTCAACATCTCCTGCGGCAGTTGTTGGATGTGTAGCCGGCAGCTCTACGCGCAGTGCGAGACCACGCAGGTCACCAGCGAGGGCAAGGGCGCGTCGTTGTTCGGGTACACCTCGCTCTATGGTTCGGTGCCCGGCGGGCAGGCCGAGTACCTGCGGGTTCCGCAGGCCCACTTCGGCCCGATCAAGATCCCGGAGACCGGTGTCGACGAGCGTTACCTCTACCTGTCCGACATCCTGCCCACCGCGTGGCAGGCCGTGAAGTACGCGGACACCCCGCCGGGCGGCACCCTGGCCGTGTTCGGGCTGGGCCCGGTCGGGCAGTTCTGCGCCCGGATCGGCCGTCATCTCGGTGCCGGCCGGGTGATCGGGTTGGACCTGGTGCCCGAGCGGCTGGAGTTGGCCCGCCGGCACGGCATCGAGGTGCTCGACGTGCGCGAGTTGTCCGATGTGCCGGGTGCGCTGATCGACCTGGTCGACGGGCGTGGCCCGGATGCGGTGATCGACGCGGTCGGCATGGAGGCGCACGGTTCGCCGGGCGGCAAGCTGGCCCACGCGGCCGTCGGGCTTCTGCCGGACAAGCTGGCCCAGGTGATGACCGACAAGGGCGCCCTGGACCGGTTGTCGGTGCTGCACGCCGCCGTCAAGGCGGTCCGGCGCGGCGGCACCGTGTCGATCTCCGGCGTCTACGGCGGTGAGGTGGACCCGATGCCGCTGATGGAGATGTTCGATCGGGGCATCCAACTGCGGATGGGGCAGTGCCACGTGCGCCGGTGGACCGACGAGATCCTGCCGCTGCTCTCCGGCGACGACGATCCGCTGGGCGTGGAGGACCTGCGTACCCACCGGTTGCCGCTGGCGCGCGCTCCGCAGGCGTACGAGATGTTCCAGAAGAAGGACGACGGCTGCATCAAGGTCGTGCTCGAACCGTGAGCCGGGTGGTGGTGGTCGTCGGCGCGAGCAGCGGGGTCGGCCGGGCGACAGCCCGGGCGTTCGCCGAGCGCGGCGACCGCCTCGTCCTCGCGGCCCGCGCCACCACGACCCTTGCCGAGGTACGCGCGGAGTGCGCCGACGTCGACGTGCTGACCGTGCCGACCGACGTCACCGAGCCGGGCGCGTTGCAGGCGCTCGCGGACGCGGCGATCGGGCGGTTCGGTCGCATCGACGTCTGGGTGCACACGGCGGCGGTGATGGCCTACGGGCGCTTCGACGAGGTGCCCGAGCGGGTCTTCGACCAGGTGGTACGCACCGACCTGCTCGGCACCGCCGCCTCGGTGCGGGTGGCGCTGCGGCACTTCCGGGCTGCCGGAGCCGGCACCGTCGTTCTCACCGGCTCGGTGCTCGGGCACATCACCGCGCCGTACATGAGCGCGTACGTGGCCAGCAAGTGGGGGTTGCAGGGGCTGGCCCGGACGGTGCAGCAGGAGTTGCGCGACCGCCCGGAGATCCAGTTGTGCCTGGTCAACCCGGGCAGCGTGGACACTCCCGTCTACCAGCAGGCGGCGAACTATCTGGGCCGGATCGGGCGGCCCCCACCGCCGGTGACCAGCCCGCGGCGGGTGGCCCGGGCCATCGTGGACTGTGTGGACCGGCCGCGCCGGGAGGTCTCGGTGGGTCGGCTCAACGTGGTGTTGCGCGCCGGCTTCACCGTACTGCCGGGGGTCTACGACGTGTTGGTCGGGCCGTTGATGCGGGCGTTGGGCCTCGGTGGACGGCCGGTCGCCGCGCACGACGGCTCGGTCTTCGCCCCGAACCCGGCCGGCGAGGCGGTACGCGGCGGCCACCTCCCTGACCTGCGGCAACTCCTGTTCGGCACGGTTGGTGCGGTTGGCACCGCATTGCGCCGTCGGCTCGGCTGATCTGTTCGGGACTGTTTGCGACTGTTTGGGGTTCGTCTTGCGTCGATCAACTCGCCTAGGGTGGTGGGCCAGCAAGCGCTCTGGCGCTCCACTATGGGGGAGACGATTGACCATGCGACTGAACCGTAGGACCGCACTCGGGTTGGGCACGATGGCTACCGCGGGCACGGTGCTGGGCGCCGCCGCTCCGGCGAGCGCCGCCGAGAGCACCGAGGCCGCCCCGACCACCCCCGCCCGGGCCGCCACCCGGATTGCCTCGATCTTCACCAGGCACAGCACCGAGGCCGGCGGCAACTGGCAGGCGTACATCAGCGTGGCCGACCCGGCCGGGACGCCGGTGGTCGCGGTGGCGGCCGACGCGGACCGGCGGATCGAGGCGTACAGCGTCAACAAGATCGCGGTCGCCACGGCGGTGCTCGACAAGGTCGACCGCGGGCTGCTCACCCTGGACCAGCAGGTCGAGGTGACCGCGGCGATCGTGGTGCCGGGCGGTGACGGCATCTTCAGCCTGGACGGCGCGTACCCCAGTAAGGTGACGATCGGGCACGTGCTGGCCAACCTGCTGACCGTGTCGGACGACACCGCGGTACGGCTGTCTGGGCTGGTCGCCCCGGCCGCGGAGATCAACTCCATCCTGGTCGCCAAGGGCTTCCCGAACACCCAGGTCGAGCCGGTGGCCAACCCCAACCGGTTCTTCCTCGGCACCAGCACCCCGCGTGAGACGCACGACCTGCTGCGCGCCCTGGTCGGCGGCACCCTGCTCTCGCCCGCCTCGACGACGTACCTGCTGGGTATCCTGCGTTCGCCGGTGGCGTTCACCGACGGCATCCGGCGCACGATGTCCTCCGACGAGCGGGCGCGGATCGCCACCAAGGCCGGCTGGTACGCCGACGCCCGGCACGAGGCCGGCGTGATCTTCGACCGTTCCGGTGCGGCGGTGCTCACCTACGCGCTGTTCGCCGACGGTCAGGCGGACCCGGACAACTTCGGCGCCACCCACCCGGCGGTGCAGGCCCGCGCCGCCATGGGCCCCAAGTTCCTGGCCGCGGTGGACCGCATCGCGGGCGCGGGCAAGACGTTCCGGATCACCGCCCGCCGCCCCAGCAACGGCGGCTAGCAGGTTAGAGATCAAGCTAGGAGCCTGCTCGAAGCCCCTGGCCGGCCTGCCGCCGGCCAGGGGCTTCGACACACCCGACCCGGCGGGGCGACCGCCGCGGCACCGCTCGGCGCGGGTGACTACCGTGTAGGGCGGACACGTCGGAGGGACGGCAATGGCACCAGCGCGGAGCACGGACGTCGAACGGTCGCTCGGGCGGCGGATGCGGGGCGCGGCGGGCCTGGCCGCGCTCGCCGGCCTGGCCTGGGTCGCCCGGGATGTGCCGGCGGCCCTCGGTGGCCGACTCAGCGGGGCCCGGGCCGAGCGCGCGGCCCGCTCACCCCAGTTCCGCGAGGGCACCTTCCACAACCGGGCCGGCACCCGCACCATGATCGCCGAGCCGGGGCGCAACCTGCTCCGCGAGCTGATCTTCGGCAAGCAGAAGCGGCGTCCCACCGCACCCGTGCCGCTGCTGCGCCCCAGCGCCGGCACGGCCGACACCGCCGACGAGCTCACCATCGTCTGGTACGGGCACGCCTCGACGCTCATCGAGATCGAGGGCCGGCGGGTGCTGCTCGACCCGGTGTGGAGCGACCGTTGCTCACCGTCCGGGCTGGTCGGCCCGCGTCGGCTGCACGAACCACCGGTACGACTCGACGAACTGCCCCCGCTGGACGCCATCCTCATCTCCCACGACCACTACGACCACCTCGACATGGCCACCGTGCGGGCGCTGCTGGCCGGGCAGTCCGCGCCGTTCCTGGTGCCGCTCGGTGTGGGCGCGCACCTGGACCGTTGGGGCGTACCGGCCGAACGGATCATCGAACTGGACTGGTCCGAGTCGCACCGGGTCGCCGGGCTGGAGATCACCGCGACCGCCGCCCAGCACTTCTCCGGTCGGGGGTTGCGCCGCGACGGCACCCTGTGGAGCTCCTGGGTGGTGGCCGGGGCGCGCCGCCGGGTCTTCTACACCGGCGACTCCGGCTACTTCGACGGGTACGCGGAGATCGGTGCCGAGCACGGCCCGTTCGACGTGACGCTGATGCAGATCGGCGCGTACGACCGGGCCTGGCCGACGATCCACATGTTCCCCGAGGAGGCCGTCAGCGCCCACCTCGACCTGCGCGGTGGGCTGTTCGTCCCGGTGCACTGGGCGACGTTCAACCTGGCCCTGCACGACTGGTCCGAGCCGGTCGACCGGCTGTGGGCCGAGGCGAAGGCCCGCGACGTGCGGCTCGCCGTGCCCCGCCCGGGTGAGCGGGTGGTGGTCGACGAGCCGCCCGCCGTCGACGGCTGGTGGCAGGCCATCGCCTGAACCAGGCCAAGGCAGGCATCGCCTGAACCAGGCCACAGCAGGCATCGCCTGAACCAGGCCACAGCAGGCATCGCCTGAACCAGGCCACAGCAGGCATCGCCTGAACCAGGCCACGGCAGGCATCGCCTGAGGGGCGGGCCGCTCAGAGCACGAACGCGTCGGTCCAGAGGGCACCGGAGCGGCCGGACAGCGCGTCCAGCATGGCCACCGCCTGTCCGTCGGTGAGCTGTGCGACGAAATCCACGATGGCCCGGCCCCGGGCCCGCCCGATCCGATCCGGGGTACGCGGGTGCAGCTCCGCCTCGGCCAACTCGACCAGGTCGTGCAGTCGGCGGGGCAACCGGGACTCCTCCTCCGGGTCGAGTAGCCACTCCCAGAGCGCCTCGACCAGGGTGCCCAGCAGTCGGGCCTGGCCGCGCTGGTGCAGGGCGAGGTCCGGGCGGGCCAGCACGAAGCGGTGGTGGACGAACTTGAGCACCTGCACCTCGTGCCACTGCGCGCCGCCGAGCAGCACGTGCCCGGAACGCACCGAGGGCGCGTCGGTCACCGTGATCGCCTCGACGAAGCGCGTGGACCAGCGGGCGGAGAACCGCGCCACGTACTGCTCGGCTTCGATCGAACCGTCGAACGGCATCGCCAGCAGCCCGTCGACCAGCTCCTCGCGGACGTGCTCGACGGCGGCGGCGAAGGCGTCATCGTCCGCGATCCAGGCGTCCTTGCGGTGCAGCTGCCGACGGAGCCGCTCGATCGCGGCACCGGGTCGTCGCGCCGCGGTGGCCAGCGCCGCGTCGGTGATCGCCCGGAGTTGCCCGCTCTCGCGCTGCCAGGCCATCAGCTCGGCGGAGACCGACCCCTGTTGGAGCACACCGACCCGGTAGAAGTCCTCCACGTCGTGGATGGCGTACGCGATGTCGTCGGCGGTGTCCATCACGGACGCCTCCACGGTCTGCTGCCAGTCCGGGATGCGACAGGCGAACGGCTCCCGCGCCTGCCGCAGGTCGTCCAGTTCGGTGCGGTACGCGCCGAACTTCGACGAGCCGCTCTCCGGGTCGTCCGGCGGCGGGGTGGCGCCGCGCGGCGACGGGTCCATGGTGCGGGGGTGCGGGTCGGGGTGGTCCAGCCGGGTCCACGGGTACTTCAGCATCGCCGCGCGGACCGCCGCGGTCAGGTCCAACCCGGTGGTGGCCGCGCCCCGGATCTCGGTGCTGGTGACGATCCGGTACGACTGCGCGTTGCCCTCGAAACCGTCGGTGAGGCCGAGGCGCTGGCGGGCCAGCCGATCCAGCACCCGCTCCCCCAGGTGCCCGAACGGCGGGTGACCGAGGTCGTGGGCGAGCGCGGCGGCCTCCACCACGTCGGGGTCGCAGCCGCCAAGCTTGTCCAGCAGGTCACGCGACCGGTCGTCGGCGTTCAGCCGCTCGGCTACCGCCCGCGCGACCTGGGCGACCTTCAGGCTGTGGGTGAGCCGATTGTGCACCAGCAGCCCGGAGCCGACCGGGCTGATCACCTGGGTGACACCACCGAGGCGGGCGAAGAACGGCGAGCCGACGATGCGGTCCCGGTCGGCGCGGAACGGGTTGGCCGTCAGGTCGCCGAGGGCCCGGGCGCTGCCGCCGAAGAGCCGCCGGGCGCGCGGCTCCGCAGGTGTTTCCATGATCGCCACGCTAGCGCAGGCCCGGCGGCGCCGTCCGGGGGTCACCCCGGCCGGGCCCGGCGACGTCAGCCCGGCCCGGCCGGGCGCGGCGACGCCGCCGGGGGCCGCCCGGCAGAATGCAGGCGGTACCCGCTCTGTGAAGGCGGATCGAGTCGAAGGCGGATCGAGATCGTGACCCAGTCTGTTCATCAGCGGATCGCCGACGAGCTCGGCGTGGCCGAGCGTCAGGTGCGGGCGGCCGTGGAGCTGCTCGACGGCGGCGCCACCGTGCCGTTCATCGCCCGTTACCGCAAGGAGGCCACCGGCCTGCTCGACGACACCCAGCTGCGCACGCTGGAGGAGCGGCTGCGCTACCTGCGCGAGCTGGACGAGCGACGGGCGGCGGTGCTGGAGTCCATCCGCGGTCAGGGCAAGCTGGACGAGGCCCTGGAAGCGCAGATCATGGCCGCCGACTCGAAGTCCCGGCTGGAGGACATCTACCTGCCGTACAAGCCGAAGCGGCGCACCCGGGCGCAGATCGCCCGGGAGGCCGGGTTGGCCCCGCTGGCCGAGACGCTGCTTGCCGACCCCAGTCAGGACCCACGGGCCACGGCCGCCGGGTTCGTCGACGCGGAGAAGGGCGTCGCGGACGCCGCCGCCGCGTTGGAGGGCGCGCGGGCCATCCTGATCGAGACCTTCGCGGAGGACGCCGACCTGATCGGCACGCTGCGCGAGCAGATGTGGTCGCGGGGGCGTCTGGTGTCCCGGGTACGCGAGGGTCAGGAGGCGGCCGGCGCCAAGTTCGCCGACTACTTCGACTTCTCCGAGCCGTACCCGAAGCTGCCCTCACACCGCATCCTGGCCATGTTCCGGGGTGAGAAGGAGGGCGTGCTCGACCTGACCATGGAGTCGGAGGAGGCCGGCGAGGCGGACGCGGTGCCGACCGGCCCGACCCGGTACGAGGCGGCCATCGCCGGCCGGTTCGGGGTGTCCGACGCGGGCCGACCGGCCGACCGTTGGCTGGCCGACACGGTGCGCTGGGCGTGGCGTACCCGGATCCTCATCCACCTCGGCGCGGACCTGCGGATGCGGCTGTGGCAGGCGGCCGAGGAGGAGGCGGTACGCGTCTTCGCCACCAACCTGCGCGACCTGCTGCTGGCCGCCCCGGCCGGCACCCGCCCGACGATGGGCCTGGACCCGGGCCTGCGGACCGGCGTGAAGGTGGCAGTGGTGGACGCCACCGGCAAGGTGCTCGCCACCGACACCATCTACCCGCACGAGCCTCGCCGGCAGTGGGACGCGTCGGTCGAGGCCCTCGCCCGGCTGGCCGGGGCGCACGGGGTGGAGCTGATCGCCATCGGCAACGGCACCGCCTCGCGGGAGACCGACAAGCTGGCCGGTGACCTGATCGCGCGGCACCCGCAGCTCAACCTGACCAAGGTGATGGTCTCCGAGGCCGGCGCGTCGGTCTACTCCGCCTCCGCGTACGCCTCCCAGGAGCTGCCGGGGATGGACGTGTCGCTGCGGGGGGCGGTGTCCATCGCCCGCCGACTCCAGGACCCGCTCGCCGAGCTGGTCAAGATCGATCCACGGTCGATCGGGGTCGGCCAGTACCAGCACGACCTGTCCGAGGTGAAGCTGTCCCGGTCGCTGGACGCGGTGGTGGAGGACTGCGTCAACGCGGTCGGGGTGGACGTCAACACCGCCTCCGCGCCGCTGCTGACCCGGGTCTCCGGGATCGGCGCCGGCCTGGCCGAGAACATCGTGTTGCACCGGGACGCCAACGGGCCGTTCCGCTCGCGTACCGAGTTGAAGAAGGTGGCGCGGCTCGGGCCGAAGGCGTTCGAGCAGTGCGCGGGCTTCCTGCGCATCCCCGACGGCGACGACCCGCTGGACTCGTCCAGCGTGCACCCGGAGGCGTACCCGGTGGTGCGCCGGATCCTCGCCAGCACCGGGCAGGACCTGCGCTCGGTGATCGGCAGGAGCGCGATCCTGCGCGGGCTGCGGGCCACCGATTTCGTCGACGACCGGTTCGGCCTGCCCACCGTCACCGACATCCTCGCCGAGTTGGAGAAGCCGGGCCGTGATCCCCGGCCGGAGTTCCGCACCGCGACCTTCGTCGAGGGGGTGGAGAAGATCGGCGACCTGACCCCGGGCATGGTGCTGGAGGGTGTGGTCACCAACGTGGCCGCGTTCGGCGCCTTCGTGGACGTCGGGGTGCACCAGGACGGTCTGGTGCACGTGTCGGCGATGTCCCGGACCTTCGTCAAGGACCCCCGCGAGGTGGTCAAGTCCGGTGACGTGGTGCGGGTGCGGGTGCTCGACGTGGACGTACCCCGAAAGCGGATCTCGCTGACTCTGCGCCTGGAAGACGAGCCGGCCGCCGCCGGTGACGGTGGTCGGACGAGCCAGGAGGGGCGCGGCGGCCCGGCCCAGCGCGGACCGCAGGGCGGTCGCGGCGGGCAGCCGGGGTCCGCCGGTCGCGGCGGGTCCGGCGGCCAGGCAGGGTCCGGCGGTCGCGGCGGATCCGGCGGCCAGGGCGGATCCGGCGGTCGCGGCGGCCAGGGCGCACGGGGCGGCCAGCAGCGGCAGGGCGCACCGGCACCGGCCAACGACGCGATGGCGGAGGCTCTGCGCCGCGCAGGACTCGCCTGATCCGTCGGCCGGCGCGAGGAGGCGCCCGGAATGCCCCAAGGTGGGACGGCCATCCTCGGCCCGCCCGCGACAACATCCAGGCCGAACCACCCCACCCCCCACCCACCCCCACCCCCACCCCCCACCCTCCGTCGATCATGGAGTTGTTGTCACGA
>NZ_JBEZDJ010000004.1:202253-322528 GCF_040648275.1 Micromonospora sp. NPDC049171 | reverse complement strand
TGCGCGGGTGATCCGATCGATGTGGCCAGTGGTGAGGTGGTGCTCGCCCAGACCGATGTTGAGTTGCCGGGTCTGCTTCCGCTTGTCCTCGGCCGCAGTCACGTGTCGTCGTATCGGGTGGGTCGGTGGTTTGGGCCGTCCTGGGCGTCGACGCTTGATCAGCGGGTCGAGGTCGACGAGCAGGGGGTGTGCTTCGTCGCCGAGGACGGCATGGTCCTGTCCTACCCGACACCCGGGGATGGCGGCGGGCAGGTCATGCCGGCGGCGGGTCCTCGTTGGCCGCTCACTCCGACCGCGGACGGTTTCCGGGTCGAGCAGCCGGAGACCGGTCGCGCCCTGCACTTCCGAACGGTGCCGGAGCAGCCTGAGCCGGAGGGCGGCGGTGGCCCTGTTCGGGTGTTGCCCCTGGTTGCCGTGACGGACCGCAATGGTCATCGGATCGACGTGGACTGGCGCGACGGCGTGATCACCGAGGTTCGGCACAGTGGTGGGTATCGGATCGCTGTCGACACCCTGCAGGGTCGGGTGGCGGCGCTGAGTCTGCTCGACGCGGAACCGTCCGGTGGGGCCCGGACGCTGGTGCGGTTCGGCTACGACGAGGACGGTCACCTCGCCGAGGTGGTCAACGGGTCCGGGCTTCCCCTCAAGTTCGGCTATGACGACGACGGCCGGTTGGTTCGCTGGCTGGATCGTAACGAGCAGGAGTACCGCTACACCTACGACGAGCAGGGTCGTTGCGTGGCCGCGACCGGTTCGGGCGGATACCTGTCCGCGCGGTTGCACTACCACCCGGCCGAGCGGACGACCGCGGTGGACGACTCACTCGGCAACAGCACCATCTATGAGCTGACCGGGCGCGGTCAAACGCATCGAGTCACGGACCCGCTGGGTCATGTCACGGCGTTCACCTGGGATCGTTTTGATCGGAAGCTGTCCGAGACCGATGCGCTGGGGCGGATCACTCGTTGGTCCTACGATGACGACGGCAACCTGGTCGAGGTCACCCGCCCGGACGGCAGCCGGGCGTCGGCGTCGTACAACGAGCTACGTCAGCCGGTCGTGGTCACCGACGTCGACGGTGCGATCTGGCGGCGCGCGTACGACGAACGCGGCAACCTGACCATGATCACCGATCCCATTGGCGCGACCACCCGATACCGCTACGGCGAGAGCGGTCACCTCAGCGAGGTGACCGACGCCCTGGACAGCGTCCTGGTGGTGGCCACGGATCCGGCGGGGTTGATCAGTCAGGTCGCCGAGCCCACCGGCGCGGTGACGACCTACCGGCGGGATTCCGCCGGACGGGTTGTCGAGGTAACCGACCCCGTCGGCGGCACCACCCATCTCGGCTGGACCGTCGAGGGGCGGCCGGCGTGGCGGCGAAGTCCGGACGGGGTGAGCGAGGAATGGACCTACGACCCGGAAGGAAACCTGGTCACCCACACCGACCAGACCGGGGCGACGACCGAGTTCGAGATCGGCCCCTTCGACCTGCCGGTGGCGCGTACCGGGCCGGACGGCGCCCGGCTGACCTTCGCCTATGACACCGAGCTGCGCCTCACCGCGGTCACCAATCCGCAGGGGCTCGTCTGGCGCTACGACTACGACCCCGGTGGGCGGCTGGTCGCCGAGACCGACTTCAACGGCCGCACGCAGACCTACACGCACGACCCCGCCGGCCAACTCGTGGCCCGCACCAACGGCGCCGGGCAGACCATTGAGCTGGTCCGTGACCTGCTGGGCAACGTCGTGCAGAAGCGCACCGCCGAGGGCGTCACCACCTTCGGGTACGACCCGGTCGGCCGGCTGCTGCACGCCACCGCACCCGAGATCGACCTCCGGTTCGAGCGGGATCCGCTGGGTCGGGTACTCGCCGAGATCCGCGACGGGCAGACTGTCACCTCGTCCTACGACGCGCTTGGCCGACGGACGTACCGGCGTACCCCCGCGGGGGTCGACAGCGCCTGGGAATATGACCCCGGGCACCGGCCGGTGGCTCTGCACACCGGTGGCGCGACGGTCAGCTTCACCCACGACGCGGCTGGCCGGGAGACCCGGCGGGCGGTCGGCAGTCTCGCGCTGACCCAGAGTTGGGACGCCAACCACCGGCTGCTCTCCCAGATCCTCACGGCGAGCCCTGCCGTCAGCGACGTGCCGGACCTGGTCGCCCACCGCGCCTACCAGTACCGCGCTGACGGCTACCTGACCGGCACCGTCGACCAGGTCACCGGGGAGCGTCGGCTGGAGCTGGACCGGGCCGGCCGGATCACCGCCGTCCAGGCCGACGACTGGACCGAGCGATACGCCTACGACGAGGCCGGCAACGTGGCCAGTGCCGCCTGGCCCGGTGCGGACGGCGACGGCGACGGCGGCGCTCGGGGTGAGCGGGAGTACACGGGAACCCTGATCCGCCGGGCCGGGAACGTGCGCTACGAACATGACGCCGCTGGCCGGGTCACGCTGCGGCAGCGCAAGCAGCGTTCGACCAAGCCCTCGACCTGGCGCTACACCTGGGACAGCGAGGACCGGCTGACCGCCGTCACCACCCCGGACGGCACCCGGTGGCGCTACCGGTACGACGCGCTCGGCCGGCGGGTCGCCAAGCAACGCCTCGACGCCGACGATGGCGTGGTCGAACAGGTCGACTTCGCCTGGGACGGCCCGCGCCTGATCGAGCAGACCCACCGCGGCGACGGCGGCGACCGGACCAGCACCTGGGAGTACGCCCCCGGCACGTTCACCCCGATCAGCCAGACCGACGCCTCGACCGGCCAGGATGAGGTGGACCGCCGCTTCTACGCGATCGTGACCGACCTGGTCGGCACACCCACCGAACTGGTCAGCCCGGACGGCGAAATCGCCTGGCAACAGCGGACCACCATCTGGGGCATTCCGACCCACGTCAGCGCCACGGGCGCGGACTGCCCGCTGCGGTTCCCCGGTCAGGTCCACGACCCGGAAACCGGCGCCTCGCACAACTACCACCGCTACTACGATCCGGTGACCGGCCGATACCAGTCTCCTGACCCACTCGGACTCGTTCCGGCCCCGAACCCCTACGCCTATGTTGACAACCCTACTGATCTCATCGACCCATTCGGTCTCGCGCCGTGTGTCCCATCCGCCCAGGTCGGCCGGAATGGTGCTCTGAACCAAGCGAAGCGTGACCTGGGTATACCGCGATCGCAGCATCCGGATGCAGTCAACCGTGTGCCGATGACGGACAAGTGGGGCAGGCGGATTCTGGACGAGAACAACCGGCCGATCATCACGCGGGAATACGTCTACACCAGACCGGACGGCAGTAAGGTGGTCATCCAGGACCACGCCGCTGGTCACCAATTCGACGGCGGGGTCGGTAACCAGGGTCCACACTTCAACGTCCGGCCGCCGGAGAATACGAGAACGGGACACGTTCCGGGGACCACCGACCACTATCCTTTTGTGAGGTAACGCCCGTGCCCACTTGGTTGGATTTAGTCGAAGACCCGCGAGGCGTCCGCTCCATCTACGGAGCGGACAACCCCCCTTCGTTGGAGAAGATCCTGTTGCACGAGGTTGTGCTCCAGCGGGATGGCCCGTCGGCCGTCCTGAGATTCGATCTGCCGGAGTTCCCGACGAATGCGCCGAGAAAATGGCGCGATCAGGGCTTCAACGTCGTGCAGGTCGGCCTGACGATGATTGGCATCAAGGACCTCTCCCTGGCGGGCTGGAACCACCGCGGTTGGGCCAGCATGGAACTGGCCTCGCAGGATGATTCGCTGATGCTGGAAGTCCTGTGGGGATCGGCTCGCATTCAGGTGCAGGCGGACGCGGCGGCCGTGACGTCGATATCGGCTTATGCCGGCGACCTGTCCCTTGAATAATCTCCGAACGTTATTGATATGGGCGCTTCTTCAGTGCCCGAGTCTTTGACAAGTTGGACTTTTCGTGAGTAGAGAGACCGAACACGTCTTCCGGGTCCGACTTGCCGGCTGGGGTATCTACGTCAGGATCCAGGCTGGACACTACTATCCGGACGGGGAACCATTCAGCGGTGCGTGGCTGAGTGGTAATGTCTTTCTTGTGGTGGACGAACCACACCTTGATGCTGGCGACCTTGAGATGATCAGGCTTGGTGTTCTGGATGTTGCCTCTGATATCGAGTCTCTAAGCCTGGCGCTGCGGTGGTCGTAGTAGTGTCTTCGGTTACTTTGGTCCTGACGCAATATCAACCGGAGGGCTTGCGGGCGGCCGTGATTGGATGGGTCAATAAACACTTCGGCCTCGGTCACCCGATGCCGGAGGTTGTCTACATTTCAGTTTCGGACAGGTACGATTTCAATTTCTCTTAGCATAAGAGGGCTGCCACTAATTGGCCGATATCACGAAATCCGTCGCGGCGGGAGCGTCAGCGGAAGCGATGTGGAACGGTCAGGTTGCGCCGGTGCCCATTTGGTTGGATTTAGTCGAAGACCCGCGTAGCGTCCGCTCCATCTATGGAGCAAATAATCCGCCTTCGTTGGAAGAAGGTCCCGACGCACGAGGTTGTGCGTTCGTCCGCATTCGACGGTGGGGGCGGGCGGTGCCGGAACGTGGGCGGGCCAGAGGGCCGATACGCCGCCGTGGATGCCCGGCCTACGGTGTGCGGGTGATCGTGCGGACCGGATGGACCATGCCCCACTCGCCCGACGTGTTGTGGCCGGCGCTCTGCGACTCGCGCCTGGAGTTGCAGCCGCGCTGCCCGGTGTTCTACCTGGGCACGCCCCGACCCACGTCGTGCCGACTGCCCGACGGCCCGGGCGAAGTCGGTGCCGCCCGGCAGTGCGTCTCCGAGCAGGGTGTGGTGCGACAGCGGATCACCGTGTGGGAGCCGCCGGCCCGGTTGGCCTTCCACATGGAGTCGACGAACCTCCACTTCCACCGTTTCGTCGACCATCTCGGTGACCTGTTCGAGTTGACGCCGGTCAACGGCGGCACCCGGGTCATCCGGACCACGACGGTGACCGTCCGAGGGTATGGCCGGCTCGCGCTGGAGCCGGCGCTCTGGGTCGGGCTGAAGTCGGTGCACCGCTTCGTGTTCCGCAACTGGCAGAAGATGGCGCTGTCGCCCCCGGCCGCGGTGTAGGCGCGGGGGTGCCGGCGGTCAGGTCGGGGCAAGCTCCGGGATGCCGTAGTGCTGGTCGAGGATCTGCATGGCGGCGCCCGCGGCGATGGCGTCCGCGCCGAGGCTGGACAGGGTCACCCGCGTGCTGAGCCAGTTCGCGCGTCGCGCATCCGCCGAGACGGCCTCGGTGACCGCCGCGAGATAGGTGTCCGGGTGTCGGAGGAGGTCCGCTCCCGCCAGCACCACGTGGGCGAGGTCGAGGGTCTGGAGCAGGTTGACGACGCCCACCGCCACGACACGGGCCGCGCGTGCCATGTCTCCGGCGTCGGCGGCGTGCTGGTGCACGATCTCCAGGCATCCGTGCCGGCCGCAGACGCAGCGGGGGCCGTCCAGGTCGACGACCGTGTGGCCGAACTCTCCCGCGTTGGTGTGCGCGCCCCGGTGGGCCGCACCGCCCAGCCAGAAGCCTCCGCCGATCCCAGACTCGATCATGATGAGTGCCGCGTCGCCGAACGTCGCGCCGTGTCGCCAGGCTTCGGCCGTGATCCCGGCGGTGACGTCCTTGTCGAGGTGGATGGGCAGGCCCAGGTGCTCCTCGGCGATCTCGCGCAGCGGCACGTCGTGCCAGTGCCGCAGGCCGTGAGCGCCGCGGACCAGGCCGTGGGCGTGGTCCAGTGGACCGATCATGCCGATGCCGACGCCGGTGAGTCGGCCGCGCAGGTCGGCGTTGCCGGCCATCGCGTCGATGCCGGAGCGTAGGGCGTCGAGAAGCTGCGGCGGGGTGAAGTCGCCGGGCAGTGGGCTGACCGTGGAGTGCCGCACGGTGCCGGCGAGGTCGACCAGGACCAGCCGCAGCGTGCGCCGGGCGACGTGGGCGCCGATCGCGTACCGGCTGTCGGGGACGAACTCGTAGACGACCGCGGGCTTGCCGACGCCCGGCCGCCGGACGTCGGTGGGACGGATCAGGCCTTCGGCGCTCAGCCGGGCGATGACCTTGGAGACCGCCTGTGGGGTCAGGCCGGTGGCCTCGACAACTGTCGACCGCTCGAACCGTCGGGCGGTACGCCCCACCGCCATGACCAGCGCCTGGTTGTAGCCGCGCAGGAACCTGACGTCCGCAGTGATGCGAGTCATCTCGCCACCCTATTACGCAACGCTGTTGCTAAATTTTCTCGGTGATCGGAATGAGCAGCGGTCGACGGGTGGCGGCGCTTGTCGCCCTGGCACTGGGTGGCGTCGCTATCGGCCTCACCGAGTTCGTGGCGATGGGCCTGCTGCCCGACATCGCGCGCGATCTGCTCGCGCCGCAGTACGCCCAGTCGTCCTCGGGAGCGGTCGCGCGAGCCGGCTGGATGATCACCGCGTACGCGCTCGGCGTGGTCGTGGGCGCGCCCCTGATCGCCGCGCTGAGCGCGCGCCTGCCCCGCAAGAGGCTCGTGCTCGGACTGCTCGTGCTCTTCGCCGTCGGCACGGTCGGGTCCGCGATCGCCCCCACCTTCGACCTGGTGCTGGTGGCTCGGTTCGCGGCGGCGCTTCCGCACGGCGCGTACTTCGGAGCGGCCGGTCTGCTCGCGGCGACGCTGATGGGCCCCGGTAACGAGGCCCGGGGGTTCGCCACCGTGCTCGGCGGCCTGACCGTGAGCAACGTGGTCGGCGTACCCCTCATCACGCGGCTCGGGCAGGCGGCCGGCTGGCGCGTCGCGTACCTGGTCATCGCCGGTGTGTTCGTGCTCACGCTGCTGGCGGTGCTGGCGGTCGTCCCGGAGGTGGCCGCGGCGGTCGACGGGTCGCCGGCCGCCGAGCTGCGGTCGCTGCGCACCCCGCAGGTCTGGTTGGTGGCCGCGACCGGCGCGGTCGGTTTCGCCGGGTTCTTCGCGGTGGACAGCTACCTCGCACCGGTCACCACCGACGTCGCCGGGCTCTCCGCCGCGACGGTGCCGTGGGTGCTTGTCGCGGTGGGTCTCGGCATGACCGTCGGCAACGCCCTGGGTGGCTGGTTCGCGGACCGTGACCTGCGGCGGAGCATGGTCATCGGGTTCGTCGCGATGATCGTGAGCATCGCCGCGTTCAGCCTCGTCGCGTCGACCCGGGTCGGTCTGTTCGTGGGCGCGTTCCTGGTCGGTGCGACGAGCCTGTACCTCGGCCCGGTCCTGCAGGCGCGCCTGATCACCGTCGCACCGGGAGCGCAGTTGATGGGTGCGGCGGTCAACCAGTCGGCCATGAACATCGCGAACAGCCTGGGCGCCGCCCTGGGCAGTGTCGCCATCGCCGCCGGGCTCGGTTATCTCGCACCCGCCCGGGTCGGCGTGGTCCTCGGGATCATCGGGTTGGCCCTGGGGCTGGTCAGCTTCGCCGTCGGTCGACGGACGCGCGAGCGTGTCCCCGCGACCGTCCCGGGCTGATCCCGAGGAGGCCGAGGTGCGCCGAGGTGGCCGGGCTGAACAGGTCCACACCTTCCGGTCGGCCGTCGCTCAGTTGACCTCTTTGGCGAGCAGGTCGCCGACCGCCGCACGGACCGGATCGGGATTCGACCAACTCCAGTTGGGGTGCGCGCGGTTGGTGAGCAGGGCGAGGACGAGCTTGCGGCTGGGATCGACCAGCAGGGACGGGCCGGCGAAGCCGGTGTGACCGAAGGTCCGGGCCGAGGTGAGCCGGCCCATGAACCAGCTCTGGTTGAGAACGACGCCGAGGCCGTGGGCGGCGGTCCGGGTGGGCCGTTCCGGGTCGACAGCGGGTTTTCCGGCGTTGTGGTTGGTCAGCATCCGGCGCACGGTCGCCGCGGCGAGGATCCGCCTGCCCTGGTGGGTGCCTCCGTCGAGGAGCAGCTGACCGATGGCCGCGAGATCGGTGGCGGTCGCGAAGACGCCGGCGTGACCGGCGATGCCACCGAGGTGGTTGGCGACGTCGTCGTGGACGGTGCCACGGAGCAGGCCCCGCGACGATCGGGCGTCGGTGGCGACGAGTCGACTGGCCCGGGCGGTGCCCGACAACCAGGTGTTGGGGTGGAAACCGGTGTCGCGCAGGCCCAGCGGACCGGTGAGGTTGCTCTTGAGCGCCTGGTCGAGCCGCTGACCGGTGACCTTCTCGACGATCTTGCCGGCGATCATGAGCCCGACGCTGGAGTAGCGGAACGTGTCCCCGGGCACGGCGCCGGAGACCAACCCGGTGGTGAGCACGGCGTTCCAGCGGGCGGCACTGTCGGCGAGGCCGGTGACCTTGGCGCCGACGGGCAGGCCGCTGGTGTGGGTCAGCAGCATCTCGACGGTGACGCGCTCGGTGCCGGCTCCGCCGAAGGCCGGCAGGTAGTCGCGGACCGGGGCGCCCAGGTCGACGCGTCCCCTGTCGACCTGCTGGAGCAGCAGGATGGCGGTGTACACCTTCGTGACCGAGGCGAGGTCGAAGATCGAGTCGGGGCGCATCGCGACCCGTTGGCTGGCCGGGAGGAGCTTCGGGCCGGCGCCGTAGCGCAGCGCCTCCCCGACGGCGGTGTGCACAGTTGTCTTCCCGTCGACCAGGACGACCGCGACGGCACCCGGAAAGCCCTTGTGCGCAACGGTCTGCGGTGTGGCGGGCAGGTGCCTGCGGAGCAGGGTCGTCACGCCCTGCGCGTAGCGGGCCTGGCCGGCCGGCTCGGCACCGCCACTCGGCGCCGCGGTGGCGCTCGGCGAGCCGGACGGGGCCGCGCTGTTACCGGCCGCGCCGAACCCCACCCGGTTGCCGGCGGCGTCGGTCGCGGTCACCGCGTCGCCGGGATCACCCGGGCCTGGCTTCGGCCCGCCGTCCGCACCGCAGCCGGTGAGGGTGGCGGTCGCGGCGGCCAGACCGGCCCCGAGCAGAGTACGACGCGCAACGGGCATGCCGGGAATCGTGACAGCTGACATCGACGTGCGCCAACCGAGCCTCCCCACCTCGGTCACGCTCATCCATTGGTCAACACATGGTCACCATCAGGACACGTTCGGTAAATGTGTGGTGCCTGTGCGACGATCGGCGGGCGTCACACCGAACGACCATCCATACCCTTGGAGAGCACGATGTCCCTCTCCCGCGCCCGCGTCTTCGCCGAGCTGAACGCGGTGCGACCCCCCGATCAGCCATCCCCGGTCCTGGGCAGGGCAGTCGTGGTCGGCGGCAGTGTCGCCGGCCTGCTGGCCGCCCGCGTGCTCTCCGACTACGCCGACAGCGTCGTCATCATCGACCGGGACGACCCGCAGGGGTGCGGCGCGCGTCCCGGCGTACCCCAGGGGACGCAGCTGCACGCGCTGCTGCCCGGCGGCTTCCTGCAGTTGGAACGGCTGTTTCCCGGCTTCCGCGACGCGGCCGTGGCGCGCGGGGCGGTCGAGGCGCCGCCCGCGGCCAGGCGCAACTACCTCGACGGTCGCCTGCGGGTCGTCGTCCCCGACGACGCCGACAGCCTGGCGGGCAGCCGGCCGCTCCTGGAGGGGCTGATCCGCCAACAGGTGCTGCGACTGCCCAACGTCAAGACGGTCACCGCCCGTGCCACGGGTCTCGTGTTCGACGGCACCGTGGTCACCGGGGTCCGCTGCGACGTCGGCGGGTCGCCCGGTGTGGAGTGCGGTGACCTCGTGGTGGACGCCATGGGGCGGTCGAGCAGACTGTCGGCCTGGCTGGAGCAGGCCGGCTGGGACCGGCCGGTCACGCGGCGGATGACCGTGCACCTCAACTACGCGACGGCCCTCTTCCGCCGCCCGGCCGAGGCGGAGGCCGCGACGGTGGCCCTGGCGCTGCACACCCCGAAGATGTCCTCGGACGTGGCCGGCGCCGCGTTCTTCGCCATCGAGGACGGTCGGTGGATGGCCATGATGGCCGGCTACGGGGACCACCGCCCCGGCTCCACCGCCGAGGACTTCGTCCGTCGACTCCGGGAGCAGTTTCCACCCGAGTTCGGTGAGGTCGCCGGCCAGCAGATGCTCGGCGACGTCCAGACCTACCACCATGCCGACAGTCGACGGCGCGACTTCCACGCGCTGCGGCGGTTTCCCGGCGGGCTCGTCAGCGTGGGCGACGCCGTCGCGTCGTTCAACCCGGTGTACGGGCAGGGGATGACGGCGGCGGCCCTGCACGCGGCCTGCCTGTCGACGTACCTGCGCACCCGCCCGGATCTGACCGCCCCCGCACACGAGTACCTCGCGTTGCAGAAGGTCGTGGTCGACGCCGCGTGGTCGACGTCGACCTCCGCCGACCTGGGGCTGCCCCACGTCGACGGGCCCTATCCGCGCGGATACCGGATCACCAGTTGGGCCAGCCGGCAGATCATCGCCGCGACCGTCACCGACGTGGCGATCGCGCGACGGTTCAACCAGGTCGTCTCCATGCGGGAGCACCCACTCACACTGGCCAGGCCCGGCGTGCTCGTCGGCGCCCTACGGGCCAACCGACGCGCCCGTTGACTAGCGGGGTAGCTTGCGCAGGATGTCGACGACGAACCGGTGGTCGTCCAGCTGCGGAAGCCCGGACACACCGACCCAGCCCACCACGCCGGTGCCGCGTACGCGCAACGGCACCGCACCGCCAGCGGCCGCGTAGCGGGAGGCCGGCAGACCGAACTTCTCGGCCAGCGTCACCTGCTTGTCCTGGCACAACCGGGCCATGTAGAGCGACGAGTGCTCGAACCGCATCACCACCCGCCCCTTGCGTCGCAGCCACCCGTCGTTGTCCGCCGTCGACCCGGGCAGGCCACAGTGGAACAGCTGACGCCCGGCCCGCCACACGCCCACCGAAACCGGCAGCCGCTGCTCCCTTGCGGCGGCGACGGCGAGCTGCCCCAGCTCGTACGCGTCCGTCTCGGACAGGCCCGCGAGCTCCAGCTCGGTCTCCTCGCGCAGCAGCTCGTCAAGCGTCGGCCACGGTTCACGATCAGATGCCATGAGTCTTCTCCTCGTCGAAACTCGTCGTGTCGGTGCTCACCAGGCGCAGGGCGCGTAGTCCTTCAGGAAACACCCGTACAGGTCCTCGCCCAGCTCGCCGCGGACGATCGGGTCGTACACCCGGGCGGCGCCGTCCACCAGGTCCAACGGGGCGTGGAAACCCTCGTCGGCCAGTCGCATCTTCGTCGGGTGGGGGCGTTCGTCGGTGATCCAGCCGGTGTCGACGCTCGTCATCAGGATGCCGTCGGTCAGCATCTCCTGTGCGCTGGTGCGGGTCAGCATGTTCAGCGCGGCCTTGGCCATGTTGGTGTGCGGGTGCCCCGGCCCCTTGTAGCCGCGGCCGAACTGGCCCTCCATCGCCGACACGTTCACCACGTACTTGCGGCGGGCCGACGCGGCGGCCATCGCCGGCCGCAGTCGACTGACCAGCACGAACGGCGCGGTGACGTTGCACAGTTGCACTTCGAGCAGCTCGACCGGGTCGACCTCCTGCACCCGCTGGACCCAGCTGTTGACCGAGTCGAGGTCGGGCACGAGACCACCGGCGTCGATGGCCGTGGACGCGGCGATCCGTTCCGGCGAGGCGGAGCCGCTGGTGAGTGCCAGCGCGGTGAGCGCGTGCGGGGTGAGCGCGGTGGACTGCGGCCCGGCGGTCAGGCTGCCCACCGGGCCGGTCTGGCCGTCCGGCTTGGCGAACGTGATCAGCTCGGGCAGGGGGCCGTCCGGTAGGGCCGCGGCCTCGGCGGCGATGAGCTGCGCGTACGCCCCGGGGGAGCGGCGGACGGTCTGCGCCGCGTTGTTGATCAGGATGTCCAGGGGGCCCTGGCTGCTGACGTCGTCGGCGAGGGCGATCACCTGGGCGGGGTCGCGCAGGTCGATGCCGACGATGCGCAGACGGTGCAGCCAGTCCCCGCTGTCGGGCATGGCGGCGAACCGGCGCACCGCGTCGTGCGGGAACCGCGTGGTCACCGTCGTGTGTGCGCCGTCGCGCAGCAGCCGCAGCGCGATGTACATGCCGATCTTCGCCCGACCGCCGGTGAGCAGTGCGCGCCGGCCGGTCAGGTCGGTACGGGCGTCGCGGCGCTCCCGGTTGAGCGCGGCGCAGGACGGGCAGAGCTGGTGGTAGAAGGCGTCCACCTCGCGGTAGCGCTGCTTGCACACGTAGCAGCCGCGGGGGTTGTGCAGGAAGCCCGCCGTCTCACCCGCGGCGGAGGACGCGAGCGGGATGCCCTGGGTCTCGTCGTCGATCCGCCCGGGGGCGCCGGTGGCGGTGGCCTCCGTCACCGCCCGGTCGGCCGTGAGGATGGCGTCCCGCCGTTCCTCACGCCGCCTCTGCTTGATCACCTTGTAGAGCCGGGCGGTGGCCCGCTGCACCCGCACCACGTCCGGGTGGTCGGAGGGCAGGGCCTCCAAGGCCTCGAAGACACCGAGGCAGGCCTCCAGCCGATCGCGGTCGATGCCGCCTTGACCGTTTTCGGTAATGTTGTCCACCGTCATGTGTCTGTGTCTCGTCCCGTTTCCCGTGCCGGAACCAGCCGGCCCACCCCAAGTCCGACCCGAAACTGTACGCGGGGTCCGCGACGGACCCCGCGTACACCTGTCGGCCCCGGAGGCGGCAGGCGGCGTCGGTCTCAGGCCTCGTCGGCGCGGCCGAGACGCCAGTAGCCCATGAAGGCCACCGCGCGCCGGTCCAGGCCCCGCTCGGCGACCAGGTGTCGGCGCAGGTTCCGGATGACGCCGGCCTCCCCGGCGAGCCACGCGTACAGCGGTGTCACGGTCACCTCGTCGGGGACCTCCCACAGGATCTCGGTGTCGACGTCCACGTCCGCGACCGGCGCGGTGGCCGCCGTCGCGCCCGGGGCCAGCAGTTCCCCCGCCGCCACGGTGACGGCGGGCACCAGGCGGCTGCCGTGGGCGTCGTCGCCCCGGGGCAGCCAGCGCACCTCGACGCCGGGAGGTGCGGCCAACGGCAGCACGTCGTCGGCGTCGGGCACCTCCAGCAGGACGACGCCCCGGGCTTCGCGAGGCAGGCGTTCGCAGATGCTGGCGATCGCCGGCACGGCCGTCTCGTCCCCGGCCAGCAGCAGGCTGCCCCCGGCCGACGGGCGGAACTCGGCCCCGCCGTGGTCACCCTCGTAGGCGGAGTCCGGCCCGACGATGGCGATCTGGTCCCCCGCGCCCACCCGCCGCGCCCAGCGCGTCGCCGGCCCGCCGTCGCCGTGCAGCACCAGGTCGACGTCGACCTCGGCCAGGTGCGGTCGGACGGCCCGCACGGTGTAGGTACGGATCGGGGGACGTCGGTGCTCGGGCAGGGCCCGCCAGGTCGCGTACCAGTCCGCGCCCTGGGGAAGGTCCACCCCGCGCTCACCGGGCAGCGGCAACGCCAGCTTGATCCGCTGGTCGTCACCGTTGTCGGCGAAGCGGTCGAGGTCCGCTCCGGTGAAGGTCACCCGGGTGAAGGACGGGCTGAGTCGGCGTACGGCGCGGACGGTGACGGCGAACACGCGGTACGGCGCGATGGGCAGGGTCTCGGTCATGGTGCCTCTCTCGACTCGGGCCGGCGTCTACCGGGTGGTGCTCGCCAAGGCGCGGGAGCGCCACAGCAGCCAGACGAAGTACGGTGCGCCGATCATGGCCGTGACCAGGCCGGCGGGGATCTGGGCCGGGGCGATGACCGTCCGGCCGAGGGTGTCGGCGATGCTGACCAGCGCCGCGCCGAGCAGTGCGGCCACCGGGAGCACCCGGGAGTGTCGTCCGCCGACGAGCGCCCGCGCGGCGTGCGGAGCGACCAGGCCGACGAAGCCGATGACCCCGACGGCCGAGACGGCGGTGGAGGTGAGCAGCGCCGCCGCGCCGAGCGCGATCAACCGGGTGCGTTCCAGCCGGACGCCCAACACCCGGGGGGTGTCGTCGTCCAGGGCCAGCAGGTCGAGTTCGCGACGGGCGGCGACCACGGCCGGGGTGAGCACCAGCAGCGCGATCAGCACCGGCAGCACCTGGGTGGGCAGCCGACCGTAGGTGGAGCCGGACAGCCAGGTCAGCGCCTTGCCGGTGTTCCACGGGTCGAATGCGACGACCAGGTAGGTGATGACCGCCATGCCGCCCTGCCAGGTGCCGAAGCCGATCAGCACCAGCCGGTCGGAGCTGAGCCCGCCGCGCCAGGCCAGGCCGTAGACGAGGGCGAACGCCAGCATCGCGCCGAGCCCGGCGACGCCGGAGACGGCCCACACCCCGGCCAGCGGCACGAAGGTGAGCAGGGAGACGGCGCCCAGCCCGGCGCCGGCGGTGATGCCGAGGATGCCGGGTTCGGCCAGCGGGTTGCGGCAGACCGCCTGCACGGTGGTGCCGGCGACCGCGAGCGCCGCGCCGGCCAGGACCGCCGCGGCGACGCGCGGCCACCGCTGGTCCAGCACAAAGGTGTACGCCGGCCCGGTGCTGCCGTTGACCCAGTTGACGACGTCGCCGAGCAGCACCCAGGTGTCCCCGGCGAGCATGCCGACCGTCACGGCGCAGACGGTCAGGACGGCGGTGACCGCGACGACGCCCCGGTGGAAGGCGGCGGAGCGGACGGCCGCGTGGCCGCCGGGCGGACGGCGGGTGGGGCCGGCGTCGCGGTGCCGGCGCGCCAGCCAGATGAGGATCGCCGCGCCGAACAGGGTGGTGACCACGCCGGTGGGGATGTCCACCCCGGCCTGCCCACCCAGCACGGCGCGCAACAGCACGTCCGAGCCGAGCACGATGATGACGCCGGCGATGCCGGACAACGGCAGCAGGACGCGGTGCCGGTGCACCCCCGGCACCACGGGGCCGAGCAGCCGGACGATCACCGGGGCGCACAGGCCGACGAAACCGACCGGGCCGGTGAGGGTGACGGCCGCGGCGGACAGCAGCACGGCCAGCACCACGACGGTGAGCCGGGTACGCCGCACGTCGAGGCCGAGCACGGTGGCGGTGTCGTCGCCGAGGGCGAGGATGTCGAGGCGGTGCCCGAGCAGGACCAGCATGACGATGGCGCCGACGATCACCGGGGCGAGTTGGGTCAGTGCGCTCAGGTCGCTCTGCACCAGCGAGCCGTTGCCCCAGGCGAACAGCCCGATGGTGGCCTGCTCGAACAGGAGCAGCAGCAGGGTGGTCACCGACCCGAGCGCCAGCGCGGTCGCCGAGCCGGCGAGGATGAGCCGGGTGGTGCCGGCCTGCCTACCGGAGGACATCGCCAGCACCAGGCCGGCGGCGGCCAGCCCGCCGCAGAAGGCGAGACCGCCGGCGGGCAGCGCGGGCAGCGAGATGCCGAACGCGGCCACCGAGACGATCGCCAGGTGCGCGCCGGCGTTGACGGCGAGGGTGTCGGGGGAGGCGAGTGGGTTGCGGGCGATCGACTGCAACGCGGCGCCGGCGAACCCGAGCGCGACGCCGATGGCCAGCCCCGCGAGCAGCCGGGGCAGTCGGGCGGCGAGCAGGACGCGGGCCGTCTCGTCGTCGGTGCCGGTGGCGAGCCGCAGCAGGTCCAGGGCGCCGACGTTCGAGGTGCCCTGGGTGAGGTGGACCGCGCCGACCACGAGCAGCAGCAGGGTCGCGGCGACGAAGACGACGGCGACGCGGGGCGCGGCCGGGCGTCCGCCCGGAGCCGGCCGGGTGGCCGGCTCCGGGCGTGGGGGTGCGCTCAGCACGCTCACACCGCGTACGTCTTGACGAGTTCGTCGAGGTACTGCTTGCCGGACAACGGCCCGCCGAAGGTCCAGATGCCGTTGGGCATCTTGTGCAGGTTGCCCTGCCGCACGAAGGGCAGCGACTTCCAGATGGCGTTTCCGGCGAGACCGTTGGCGAACACGTCGTCGCCGTCGGAGGCGCTGTAGAAGAGGCGCAGGTTCGGGTCCTTGAGCACCGTCATGCCCTCGACGTCGGTCTGGCCCAGGCCCCACACCTCGTCGGTCTTACCGGTCCAGGCGTTGGTGAGGCCGAGCTGGATGCCGATCTGGGAGACCAGCGCGCCCTTGCCGAACATTCGGATGCTGACGGTGCTGCCCTCCTTCCAGCCGTCGGCGATGGCGAACGGCCGGCCGGCGGCACCCGCGTCGGCGATCTTCTTCCTGCCGTCGGCGATGGCCGCGTCGAAGTCGGTGAGCAGCTGCTGTGCCTCGGTGGTCTTGCCGACCGCCTTCGCGATCATGGTGAGGTCGGTGCGCATCCGGCCGAGGTTGTCGGTGGCGTCACTGCCTTTGGCGACCACGACGGGCACGAACTTCTCCAGCTGACTCACCAGGCTTCCGCCCCGGTCGTCCTCCATCACCACGAGGTCGGGCTGGAGGGCGACGATCGAGTCGACGCTGGGCTCGCCGCGGGTGCCGACGTCCTTGACGCCCGGGTCGAGCTTCGCGGCGGTGACCCAGGTGCCGTAGCCCTTGGGGTCGGCGACACCGACGGGCATGACGCCCAGGCTGACAAGCATCTCGACCTCGCCCCACTCCAGCCCGACGACCTTTGTCGCCGGGGCCTTGAGAGTGACCTGCTTGCCCCGGCTGTCGGTGAGGGTGACCGGGCCGCCGGCCGCCGAGGGGGAGGTCTCGGGGGACGCGGCGGTCTCGGTGGTGCCGCAGGCGCCGAGCGTCAGCGCGGCCACGACGGCGAGGAGGGCGGTGATACGGGTACGGGTCATGACGGTCTTTCTTCTGCTGTGGATAGGGGTGTTCAGACCAGGGCGCGGATCTGGTGCCGCCCGACGGGGCGGGTGGTGACCAGTCCGCTGAGCGGATCGGTGGTCACCTCGATGCGGATCCCGTAGGTCTGGGTGAGGGCGTCCTCGGTGAAGACCGCAGCCGGGGTGCCGGTGGCACGGACCCGGCCCTGGTGCAACAGGACCACCTCGTCCGCCACTGCGGCTGCCTGGTTGAGGTCGTGCAGCACGACGCCGACGGCGACGCCGTGATCGTTCGCGAGGTCGCGGACCAGGTCGAGGATCTCCACCTGGTAACGCAGGTCGAGAAACGTGGTGGGCTCGTCGAGGAGCAGCACCGGAGTGTCCTGGGCCAGGCAGGTGGCCAGCCACACCCGCTGCAACTCGCCGCCGGACAGTTCGTCGACGGGGCGGTCTGCCATCGTCGCGACGCCGGTGACGTCCATGGCGCGGGTGATCGCGGCGGGACCGTGCGGGTCCTCCGCGCGCCAGCGCCCCCGGTAGGGGTGGCGACCGTAGCCCACGACGTCCCGGACGGTGACCCCGTTGGGCACCGGCCTGCTCTGGGCGAGCAGCGTGACCCGCCGGGCGAACTCCCGGACCGCGAGGCTGGCGGCCGTGACGCCGTCGGCGAGGTGCACGGTTCCGGCCTCGATCGGGTGCAGCCGGGCCAGTGCCCGCAGCAGGGTGGACTTGCCGCTGCCGTTGGGCCCCACCAGGGCGGTCACGGCACCCGCGCGGAGGTTGATCGCGGCACCGTGCACCACCGGCACACCGTGATAGCCCAATTGGAGGTCGACGCCGGACAGGCTGCGCTCCCCGTTGACCGACGCCAACTCGCTCTGCATGAGGTTAGGCTAACCTAACCGAATGATGGCCTGTCAAGCTGGTCGCGGGCCCGTGGCCGGCCTGGCGGACCGGTGGGCGTCGGGTCCGTGCGCGCGTGGGGGATGCTGGGTCCGTGCAGATCGCGATCCTCCGCCCACTCGCCGTCGACGGCCGTCCCGTTCGGGGTGAACGGCTCGCGACGGTGATCCGCGCCCTGGCCGACGCGCGAGGGCGGGCAGTCTCCACGAGCCTGCTCGTGGACGCCGTGTGGGATGGCGCGCCGCCCGACGACGCGACCGGCGCCGTCCAGGCCCTGGTGTCCCGGGTGCGTCGTCTCGGGCTGCCCGTGGTCGCGGTGCCGGGTGGCTACCGGCTGCCCGCCGAGGAGGTCACCGTCGACGCGGTCGAGGCGCGGGCGCTCGTCGACCAGGCGCGGATCGTGTTCCACTGTGGCGACGTCCGTGCCGCCCGCGGCTTGGCCGATCAGGCACGTGCCCTGTTCCCCGCGGTCCCGGAGCTGGTCACCAGCGAGGACACCCGACTGTTCGCGGATGTCACGGCGCTGCGCGCGCAGGCGGCACTCGCCGGCGTGGGTGCCTTCGACGAGGTCGACCTGAGGCGGCTCGTCGCGCGTACGCCCCCGGACGAGCCGTCGGCCGCCCTGCTCGTCCGGGTGCTCGCCGCCCAGGGCCGCGAGGCAGAGGCGCTGGAGGTGGTCGAGCGACTCCGGGCCGAACTGGCCGACCGGTACGGCACCGACCCGTCGCCCGTGGTCACACAGGTCCATGTGGCGCTGCTGCGTGGTGAACTCACCGCCCCGCCCGTCGCCGCGGCGCCCCGGCAACCGCTGCGGATCGCGTTGCCCGCCGCCTGGCGTCGGCCGATGACCGCCCTCGTCGGCCGGGAGCGGGACGTGGACGCCGTCGCCGACGCGCTCGCCGAGACACCCGTGGTGACGATCGTGGCGACCGGTGGCGCGGGCAAGACCCGGCTCGCCGCCGAGGTGGCGAGACGCGCCGCGGCGGCCGGGCGGTCGGTGCGCGTGATCGAGCTCGCCGGCCTGCGCTCGCCCGAGGAGGTGCTGCCCACGGTGCTCGCCGCGCTGGGCGGTGCGGACACCACGGCGACCGGCGCCAACCTGGGCCTGGAGCGGCGGGTGCTCAGCCCCGAGGAGCGGCTGCGCGCCGTGGCGCCCGACCTCGACGGGCTGCTGGTGCTGGACAACTGCGAGCACGTCCTCGACGCGGTGGCGGCCGTCGTCGCGGACCTGGTCGCGGTGACGTCACCGGAGGTCGCGGTGCTCGCCACCAGCCGGGCCCCGTTGGGTCTGGCCGGCGAACTGGTGCACCGGCTGACCGCCTTGCCGGACACTGACGCGCTCGCGCTTGTCGAATCCCGGGCGAGGGCCGGCGGTGCGGTGCCGACCTGGGACGCCGAGCGGGTGCTGGCCCTGTGTCACCGCCTCGACAACCTGCCGCTGGCACTCGAGTTGGCCGCCGCGCGGCTGCGGCACATGCCGATCGACGACGTGCTCGCCGGGTTGACCGACCGGTTCGCGCTGCTCGACGACGCCCTACGCGGCCTGCCGGAGCGGCACGCGAGCCTGTGGGCGTTGGTCGACTGGAGCAGGGAACTGCTCGCCGTGGACGACCGCGAGTTGCTGCAACGGGTCGCGGTCATCCCCGCACCGTTCACCGCCGACCTCGCCGCCGCAGTCGCGCAGACCCCCGATGTGCGTCGCGGCCTGGCGAGACTCGTCGAACAGTCGCTGTTGACACTTGTCGAGGGGGACGGCCCGCCGCGTTACCGGATGCTCGAAACGGTCCGCGAGTACGGCGAAGCCCGGCTCGACGCGGCGGGTGCCCGGGAGCTGGCCATGACCGGCCTGGTCGGGTGGGCGCGGAAGGAGGCCGTCGCACTCGCCGGCCGCTTCGTCGGCCCCGACCAGGTCGACGCGCTGCACCGCTGTGCCGCCGAGCAGGACAACCTGGTCGCGGGCCTGCGGTGGGCACTGGGACAGGACGACGAGCCCGCCGCGATCGACGTCACCACCGCGCTGTTCCACCTCTGGTCGGTGCGGGGCCTGCACCTTGAGGTCCTCGCCTGGGCGCGCGGGCTGCTGCACGTCGACGACCCGCGGCGACGAGCGCGATCGGCGATCCTGCGGGGGGCGGCCAGCGGCCGACCACTGCCCAACGCCGACCGACTCGCCTGGACCTGCGTGGTGATCAGCGTCAACGCCGGCATCAGCGCCGATCTGCGGTCCGCCGTGCTCGCCCGGCGGGCGCTGCGCACGGTCCTGGCCGAACGGCCCGCCGAGGTGTCGTCCCGGCTGACCGCCCTCGCCTCGGCGTTGCCCGGCTTCGACGCGTCCGACCTGGAGCAGAGCTTGAAGAGCGCGGCCGAGATGATCGCGCACCCGGACCCGTACGTGCAGGGGCTCGGGCTGTTCGCGCGCGCCGCGGTACGGGAGAACGGCGGCCTGCCGCAGGAGTCGATAGGTGACGCCGAGCAGGCGTACCACCGCTTCGAGGCCGTCGGCGACCACTGGGGCATGGCGATGGCGGCGGGTGCCGTCGGGCAGTTCCTGGTCCCGGGCGGGGACGCCCGGGCGGCCGAGTGGCTGCGGCGCAGCGTGCAGCACATGGAGTTGGTCGGCGCCGCACAGGACGCGCGCTCGATCCGGGTCCGGCTGGACGTGCAACTCGCCCTCACCGGTGACGCGGAGGCGGAACGGCGGCTGGCCGAGACGGCCACACCGGGTCAGTCCGAGCAGATGGACACCGCGCAGGCGCTGCTCGGCCTGGCGCACCTCGCCTGGCAACGCGAGCGGTACGACGAGGCGCTCGCCCGTGCCGACGATGTGACAGGTCTCCTCGCCGGCTGGGTCGGACCGCTGCCACAGCCCCGCGTGATGCTGCGGGCGGCCACGGCGGTTCTCTACCTACGGGTGGCCCAGGCCGGGTGGGTGTCCGGAACCGAGGCCGCCGCCCACTCGGCGGCGATGCTGTCGCTCGCCCGCGACGACGCGCTGACATCGAGGGACCTGCCGGTGATCGGGGCGTGGGCGTCGGGTGGCGCGGAACTCGCGGCGCAGCGGGATAACATCGACGCTGCCCGCGAACTGGCCGTGCTCGCGAAGCGGATCGGCACCCACATCGAGATGTTCTTTCCCACCGGCAGCAGCGAACGGCTCAGCGCCATCCTCGGGGACGAGGAACAGCGTGAGCCGTTGCTGGCCGCGTGGCGCGAGCGGCCGGCCGCCGCGGCCGTCAGCCGGATCCGCGAGTTGATGGACGACCTGCTCGCCTAGGTCAGATCTTCTTGCGGTACGCGCGTAGCGCCAGCGGCATGAACACCGCCACGAAGCCGGCGCACCAGGCGAGCGTCCACCAGACGTGGTTGCCGAGTGGGGTGCCGAGGAACAGTCCGCGTACCGATGCCACCAGGTGGGTCATCGGGTTGACGTCCACGAACGCCTGCATCCAGCCGGGCAGGGTGTCGGCGCCGACGAACACGTTCGACGCGAAGCTCAACGGCATGATCAGCGCGAACATCACGCCCTGCACGGCACCCGCGGTGCGCACCTTCATCGACACCAGCACCGGCAGCCAGCTCAGGCAGAGCGCGAACAGCACCGCGAGCAGGCACCCGGCGATCGCCCGGAACAGGTCGGTCTCGATCCGGAAACCCAGCACGTAGCCGATCGCGAGGGTCGACACCGTGACGATGACGTACCGGACGACGTCGCCGAGGACCGCGCCGACGAGTGGTGCGGAGCGGGGGATCGGCAACGAGCGGAACCTGTCGAAGATGCCCTTGGCGATGTCGGTGTTGAGGTTGACGCCGATCGCGATGGCGCCGGTGGCGATCGTCTGCGCCAGGATGCCGGGCAGCAGGAACTGCAGGTAGTCGTGGGTCGATCCGGCGACCGCGCCGCCGAAGACGTACACGAAGATGATGAGGAACAGCACCGGTTGCAACGTGACGTCGATGAGTGCCTCGGGCGTACGCCAGGTCTTGATCAGGCTGCGCTTGGCGAGCGCCAACGAGTGCCGGACCAGCCGGAACGGCCGCGGGTTCGGGGCCGTTGTCGACAGTGCGCGGCTCTTCGTGGGTGCCGTGTCGATCAGAGTGCTCATGCCGCGACCTCCGTGGGGCGGGTGGTGTCGTCGTCGGATGCCGTACGCCCGGTGAGGGTGAAGAACACCTCGTCGAGGCTCGGCAGGTGCAGGGAGAGTTCGGTGACCGCGATGCCGGCGGCGGCGAACCGCGCGACGCTCTCGGTCAGGGCCGCGTCGTCGGTGACCGGCACCGCGAGCACACCCTTGCGGATCTCGTCGGCCTGCGCCCCGGAACCGACCTGGGTCAGGATCTCCGCGGTACGGGGCAGTTGCGCCGCGTCGGAGGGCCGGACCTCGAGGGTCTGCCCGCCGACCACCCGCTTGAGCCCGTCCGGCGTGTCGTGCGCGATGACCCGGCCGTGGTCGATGACCGTGATCGCGTCGGCGAGTGCGTCGGCCTCCTCCAGGTACTGGGTGGTGAGCAGCACCGTCGAGCCGTTGCCGACAAGCGAGCGGACCACGTTCCACATGTCCTCGCGCTTGGCCGGGTCGAGTCCGGTGGTCGGCTCGTCCAGGAAGATCACGTCGGGGGAGCCGACGAGGCTGGCGGCCAGGTCCAGCCGCCTGCGCATGCCGCCGGAGTAGGTCTTGGCCGGCCGGTTCGCGGCGTCGGTCAGGTCGAACCAGTCGAGCAGTTCGGCGGCCCGCCGCCGGGCACCGGTGCGTCCCAGCTCCAGCAGGGTGCCGAACAGTTCCAGGTTCTGCCGCCCCGTCAGGTCCTCGTCGACCGAGGCGTACTGGCCGGTGAGGCCGATGCTCTGCCGAACGCGCTCGGCGTCCCGTACCACGTCGAAACCGCCGATCCGGGCGGTTCCGCCATCCGGGGCGAGCAGGGTGGAGAGGATGCGTACGGCGGTGGTCTTGCCGGCGCCGTTGGGGCCGAGCACCCCGAGCACCGTCCCGCGGGGAACCGCGAGGTCCACACCCTGCAGCGCCCTCGTCTTCCCGAACGTCTTCACGAGGCCCTCGGCCTCGATCACCAGGTCAGCTGTCATGCGGACAGCCTGCACGGGTCGGCTGACACCGCCCCGACACGCCACCGACACCGGCTGACACCGGCAGTTCCGGCCCCGGCGGTTCCGGCCCCGCGCGGTGATCGACTCGACTTTGCGACAGACGCGGTATCCACCCGCCCGCGACACCGCGACTTCAAGAAAACCGAGTCGATCAAGCCGCGTACGCACGGACCAGGGTCAGGCCGCCGGACCGTCCGTGTTCCGGATCATCTGCCGGAGCACCTTCAGGGCTGTCACGTAGTCGGCGTCGTCGATCCCGTGGTGGATGCGGGCGCGGATCGCCGGAGCGTGCTGCTTGATGGTGAGGCGAGCCGCCTCGCCCGCCTCGGTGATCCAGAGTCGCTGCTGGTCGTCGCGCGTGAGCCAACCCCGGTCCAGCAGAACGCCGGCCTCGGCCTCCAGATCGTCCTCGGACCTCAGGTAGGTGCTCATCGCCATGTCAAGCTCCGGAATGGTCATGCCGTGACCGTCGGGCGAGATGTCGTTGCCCGACAGGTTGCGGAGCAACCAGAACTGGGGCTGGGTGAAGCCGAAATCGGCGTACCAGGCCCGCGTGAAGGCGATGAGTGCCTCATAGGCCACGCCGGTCCAGTACGCGGCGGGCTGGGTCGCGAGTTCGACGTCGGACAGGCGTTGGGTTGCCACGGGTGCCTCCTGGGGTGTTCGACTGAGCGCGACCCTAGAACCTCAAATCGTGGTGAGGTCAATGTCGAGACCGGCTGTTCCCGTGCACGAGCGCTACGGCGTAGGTTGCGGAAGTGACAAGAAGTGAGCGAATCGCGGACCAACTGGACCGGCACTGGCAGAAGAACCTGCGGCCGCGGCTGGACGACCTTACCGATGAGGAGTACTTCTGGGAGCCGGTGCGTGGCTGCTGGAGCATCCGTCCACGTGGCACGTCGCCCGCGCCGACGTCGGCAGGTCCGGGGGAATGGACGATGGACTCCGCGTCCCCTGACCCGGTGCCCGCGCCGGTGACCACGATTGCCTGGCGGCTGGCGCACATCATCGTCTCCTGCCTGGCCTATCGGGTCGAATGGCACTTCGGCGGCCAGGAGGCCGACTCTCTCGCCTACGCGGGGACCGCTGACGAGGCGCTGAAACAGCTCGACGAGATGTACGGGAGATGGGACGCGGGGGTCCGCGAACTCTCGGACGTCGACCTGGAGAACCCGCCCACGGTGGGTCCGGAGCGGTTTCCCATGGAGGGCATCGTCCTGCACGTCAACAGGGAGCTGATCCATCACGGCGCCGAGATTTCCCTGCTGCGCGACCTCTACCGCTGGCAGGACGGAGCGTGACGCTCCGTTCGGCGATTCTCTACGGGCAAAGGAGGGCCCGATGGGCCGCACGGTGTTGAGCATGAGCGTGTCGTTGGACGGCTTCGCCGCCGGCCCTGACGTCACCCGCGAACAACCGATGGGCAGAGGCGGCGAGCGGCTGCACGAATGGCTGTTCCAGGCTGACGGGGATCGCGGTGTGGCGGCAGACGGCGTCACCCCGGCCGGGGTCGACGCCGCGCAGGTACGAGAGCGTCATGCCACGACCGGCGCCGTGGTGATCGGCAATCGGACGTTCGATGTCGGTGTGGACCTGTGGCAGGACACCCCGTTCCCGGTGCCGTGCTTCGTGGTCACTCGCGAGTCACGCGACCCGTTGCGGATGGAGAGCGACGTCTTCACCTTCGTCAACGACGGACTCCACAGCGCGCTGCGCCAGGCGCGACAGGCAGCGGGCGACCGGAACGTCCTCATCATGGGTGGACCCACCACCGGACGAGAATTCGTCAAGGCCGGGCTGGTGGACGAGATCCACCTCCAACTCGTACCGGTGCTCCTCGGTGCCGGCACGCGCCTGTTCGACACCCTCGGCACCGACCACATCGAACTGGAACGCACCGCGGTGATCGAATCACCACACGTCACGCACCTGCGCTTCCACGTCTCGAGGTGACCGCTTGGCGTCGGCCGGTCGCAGTGCGGACTCGACGTCCGCCGCGCAGACCGGCCGGCGCTCGCACGGCCGCGCCGATTGTCGAAGTCGCGATATGCTGGCGGTGGCAGAGCGCCTGCCCGCGCCCGATGTGGTGGCCCACGCCCGACCGCATGCTTGGGGCCAAGAGTCTCCGACTCCGCGCCGCTGTGTCGACTCCCGGCGTGCCGGCCACGCCGCCCGTTCGGTGGAGTGCGTGGGGCTGCACCGGAGGCGTCATGTCTGATCACCAACCACGGCGGACCCCCAGCCCGGGGCGTGCCCGCAAGCGCGCCATCCGGGAGCACGCCGCCCAGACCGGTGTCGCCTACTCGGTGGCCGCCCGCCACCTCGAGTCGGTGGGTCTACGGCCCGGCGAGACCCTCGCCAGGTACGGGCGGACGATCTATCCGATCGGGGTCGACCCGCATCGCCAGCTGCTCGTCGAACGCCGTGAGCGGCGGTCGTTCGAGGCACGGGTGTCGGACACCCGGCGGGCCGCGATCCTGCCACACGGTCGCGCGCAGCACCTCGTCGAGCGGTTCCCGCCCAGCCGTGGGCGTACGGGCAGTGGAGTGGGCGCGCTCTACCACGGCGAGGGCCGAGTGGAACTGCTCGCGATGGTGTACGTGGTGGTCGCGGCCGAGTCCCCGGGGCTGCTGCCCGCGGTGGGGGATCTCGCCTGGATCGCGGAGTTGGGCGAGGACACCGCGCTCGACACGGCCTGCGCGGACGTCGACCGCGAGGCCCGCCGGCTGCTCGACCAGGAGCCGCTGGCGCTTTGGTCGGGCATCCAGGAGGCGCTGACCGTGGCCGAACGCAGCGTGGACGGACAGATCCGCCAGGAGGCGATCCGGCAGACCGCGCTGCTGAGCACGATGATGACGCCGCGTCTGGGATACGCGGACGAGCCGTACGTGCCGGGGCTGCCCGTCACCGGTGCCCGGCAGATCCTCGACGCGCTGCTCATCGTCGCCGACGACGGACATGCGTCAGGCACCCGGGTGCGCCTGCTCACCCAGCCGAACGACGTGCGCTCAGGCACGATTATCGGTGCCAGGTGGGGATCAACTGGTCCGCCGGTGGGCTATCTCGTATGGCTGGACGGAGCGACCGCGCCGCTGTCGGTCTGCCCCGAGAATCTGATTGTCGTGGCCGGCCAGGAAACCATTCCCCGCTGAGCCCCACTGGCCTACGCGCGGACCGGCCGGGCTCCTGGGGAGGGAGCCGGGCCTGATGGTCGAACTGCGTTCGATGGCAGGCATGTCCAGGTTCTGGGTCCGCAAATGACCCGAACAACTACCCGGAGGCGCTCGCGCGTCCGGGACTGGAACCGGCCGGAACCCAACCTGCGTCGAACCAGTCACGAAATGATGAGCGGAGTGTGTACGTGTCCATGTCCCAACTAGCCACGAGCCTGCCCGCCCGGGTCAGCGCGGTCCTCCTTGCTGGCGCGGTCCTGCTGGCGGGTTGTAGCCGATCGACGCTGCCGGGCGACGCAGCGCGCATCGACGCAAAGCTCGTGGCTAACCTCGATCCCGACGATGCCCGGGCAGTGGGTCAGGCGGTCAACGCCTTCGGGTTCGATCTGTTCGGCGAGGCGGCGGACGGTAAGCAGAACACCATCACCTCGCCGCTGTCGGTGGCAGTGCTGCTGGCGATGGCCCTGGCCGGCACGGACGGCGACACGGCCACGGAAATGGCCAAGACGCTGCACCTCGATGACCCGCGCGACGTCAGAGTCGGCGCGCTGCTTCGGACGCTTGCCGATACCGACCAGGTCACGCTCTCGGTCGCCGACGCTCTCTGGGCCGATCGAGGCAAGCCGTTTGAGGAGGACTTCCTGACGTTCGTGCGTCGCACCTTCGGCGCCACTGTGGAGCAGGCCGACCTCAGCTCGCCGGATGCGGCCGACGCGATCGACGCCTGGGCCAAGAAGAACACCAACGGGCTCATCCGTGGCATCGCCGCCGATCTGGGGCTGCCTGACCCGGACGCGGTCCTCGTTCTACTCAACGCCGTCTACTTCCTTGGTGAGTGGAAGACGAAGTTCGACCGCGCCGACACCAGGCCGCAACCGTTCACGCTTCCCGACGGCGGGAAGGTCGACGTGGCAACGATGCACCTCGACGACGAGGCGTTCGGCTATACCCAACGCGACGGGTACCGCATGCTGCGCCTGCCCTACGGCAAGCACGGTCGGTACGGCATGGAGGTGCTGCTGCCCGACGAGCGGAACACACTGGCCAACCTGCTCGGCTCGCTCGACGCCAGCCAGTGGCGCGCCGCCGTCGACAGCCTCACCGAACAGACCATCGACGAGCTCACCCTGCCGCGCTTCGAACTACGGTGGAAGGGCGAACTGAACGGTCCGCTCCAGCGGCTTGGCATGTCCAAAGCGTTCACACCAGGCAGTGCCGATCTCCGACCGATGTCCCCCCTGGCTACGTCGCTGGAGAAGATCGTGCACAAGACCTACATCAGGGTGGACGAGCGCGGCACAGAGGCGGCCGCCGTCACCGGCGGGGCCATGGTCACCTCGGCGCGACTGAACCGGACCGTGTTTCGCGTCGATCGGCCGTTCGCCTTCACCATCTCCGACCAGCAGACCGGAGCCATCCTCTTCCTCGGCGCCGTCACTGACCCACGAACCTGAAATGGCATGACGCCGAGGCGGCCCCAACGCACATCTCGGCCTTGCGTACACGCCATAGGTGCGTGCGGCGGTCTCGATCGCGGCTCAAGGTTGACGCCCTCGGCTACCGACGGTGCGGATCACGGCCCCGCGTGGAGACGAAGTGGTACGACATGACGGCGAACCCGGGGTCGCGCAGCAGCCGGCGGAAGGCGTCCAGTTGCTGGGGCGACAGCCCCGCCGCCAGCAGGTCCGGCTCCAACTGGCGGGAGTTGGTCTCGTAGAGCGACGCCCCGGTCGACCCGCCGGCCCAGCTCTGCGAGTGGGTGATGGTGTCCACGTCGGTCAGCCCGGCGAGGGCCATCTCGGTGTGCACGTCCTGCGCCCAGCCCAGGTCGGCCCCGTGGTCCTCCAGGACACCCATCATGGCGTCCATGACCTGCGCGAAGAGCTTCGCGGCGTCGTCGGTCGGCGCGGTCAGCACCCGCTGCGGCGCGGTGCAGTCGAACTCCTCGACCACTAGCCACCCGCCGGGCGCGAGCGCGCCGGCGAGGGTGCGCAGGACCCGCCGCCGATCGGGGAGGTGCAGCAGCACCAGCCGGGCGTGGATCAGGTCGTACGCGTCCCCGGGTGGCGCTTCGGTGCGCACGTCGTGCCGGCGTACGCGCAGGTTGCCGTCGGCCGTGAGGTGCGTGGGGTCGATGTCGGTGGCCAGCACGTGGCCCTTGTCGCCGGTCGCGCGGGCGATCCGCCGGGCCATCGAGCCGCCACCCGCCCCGACCTCCCAGCAGGCCGCGCCCGGTCGCAGCACCGGGCTGGCCAGGCGACGCGTCGTGATCGGGTCCAGGAAGGACTCCAGCGCCTGCATCTGCGGAACGGCGTCCGGTGCGCCGTTGTCGAACGTGTACGCGCCATCGCTCGTGGCGGTTGTCATCGGTGTCTACCTCTCCGAGAAGGGTCGGGTGACTCGAGATGGGTCGGGTGACTCGAGCGGGGTCGGGTGGCTAGGGGGTGTCGGCCCAGAGCCGGGGTGCCGCTCGGTTGGGTGGGGGTGCCGGGGCGGCGGCGACGCTCAACACCGCCGCGAGTGGTGCCGGATCGACCCGGGCCTCGGCCGTCGGCCGGTCGTAGACCACCCGGCCGTACTCCAGTACCGCCACCCGGTCGGCGATCTCGATCGCGTGCTGGAGTTGCTGCTCCACGAGCAGCACGGTCAGGCCGTCGGCGGCCAGACCGTTGACGAGTTCGCGGACCCGCGCCGCCAGGTCGGGTGACAGGCCCTCACACGGTTCGTCGAGCAGCAGCACCCGGGGTTGGCCGAGGAGCGCGCGGGCTATCGCCAGCATCTGTTGCTCACCGCCGGAGAGTTCGCCGCCGCGGTGGCGCAGCCGCGCCGCCAACCTGGGCAGCAGTTCGAGGGTGCGGGCCACCGTCCAGCCCTCGCCGCCGGGGGCGGCGGCCCGCCACGGCGCGGCTGCCAGGTGCAGGTGCTCGGCCACGGTCAGCCGGGAGAAGACCCGTCGGCCCTGCGGCACGAGACCGACACCGGACTGGGCGATGCGATGTGGTTGCCGACCGGCCACGTGCACACCGCCGATCTCGATGCGACCGCTGGAGGCTCGTACCAGCCCGGCGATGGTGTGCACGAGCGTGCTCTTGCCCGCCCCGTTGCGACCCACCACGGCCTGGATGCTGCCCGGGCGCACCCGCAGGCTGACCTCGTGCAGCACGATCCCTCCGCCGTAGCCGGCGCACAGCCGATCCACCGACAACATCAGGCCACCCCGTCGGCGTAGGCCTGCCGCACCAGCGGCGAGGTACGGATCTCGTCCGGCGTCCCGGCGGCCAGCGTCCGACCGTCGCGCAGCACGGTCACCGTGTCGGAGAGGGCGTACACCAGGTCCAGTCGATGTTCGACAAGTAACAGGGCGACCGCCCGGGGCAGCGCCTGGAGCACCTCGACCAGGCGGCCGACCTCGATGGCGGACAGCCCGGCCGCTGGTTCGTCCAGGAGCAGCAGGCGGGGGCGACCGGCAAGGGCCATGGCGATCTCCAACTGGCGTCGTTGCCCGTGTGCGAGGTGCCCGGCGGGCACATCCGCGACGTCGGCGAGGCCCATCTGGTCCAGCAGTGGGCCGGCCCGGTGTCGCGCGTCGCGCCCGCGTCCGCTCGGCCACCACCTGCGCTCGGGGATGACCCGCGGCAGCGCGGCTACCACGACGTTCTCCGCCGCGGTGAGCGTCGCGAAGACCGCGGGTCGTTGGTGTATGCGGTTGATGCCCCGTCGGGCCCGCGCCGCCGGCCCGAGCCGGCCGACGTCGCGTCCGGCGAGGCGCACGGTGCCGCGCTGCGGTCTCGTGGACCCGCCGATCACGTTGAGCAAAGTCGTCTTGCCGGCCCCGTTCGGGCCGATCAGTGCGTGCCGCTGGCCGTCGTGAACGCAGAGGTCCACGCCGGCTAGCGCGGCGAGCGATCCGTACCGCACGCTGACATCCTCGGCGCTCAGCAGGCAGGTCATCGGTGTAGCTCCGGGATCGTGGCCTGGTCACGGGTGGGTGGTGACTCCGCCTGGCGCGACGCGGCGCGCGGTGGGCGCGACCGGCCCCGGGCCCGGATGCCGCCGCTGGGCAGCAGGTAGACCGTCGCCACGAACAGCACCCCCAGCACCAGCGGCGCGTGGCCGGGCAGCACCCCGAACAACCAGTCCCGTACGGCGATGACAAGCGCCGCGCCCACCAGGGCGCCGCCGACCGAGGCGGTGCCACCGATGACGACACCGAGCAGCAGCAGTGCGGACGTGTCGAAGCCGAAGTCGGCGGGGGAGATGTACTGCTGGGCGACGACCAGGAGCGAGCCGGCGGCACCGGCTATCGCCCCGGCGGCCAGGTGCGCGCCGGAGACGTAGAGCGGCACCCGGTGACCGCTGGCCCGCAGCCGCGTCTCGTCGTCCCGGGCGGCGCGCAGCAGCAGCCCGGCCCGGGTACGCAGCAGCACCAGCACCGCCCCGACAAGCGTGGCCACGACGACCAGGGCGTACAGGTAACGCGCCTGGTCGCTGGCGAGCGGCGGGAGCCCCCAGAACGGGCGGACCGCCGCGATGCCGGCCAGCCCGTCCGTGCCACCGGTCACCGACCGCCACCGGCCGAGGACGGTGACGGCGAGTTCACCGATGGCCAGGGTGATCATCAGGACGATCACCCCCCGGGCGTGCACGACGAGCGGCACGGTGAGCGCGGCCAGCACCGCCCCGGCGGCCGCCGCGACGGCGACCTGCACGACCCCGACGTCGGAGATCCGGCTGCCCACCACGGCGCAGGCGTAGGCGCCCGCCGCGTACGGCGCGGTCTGGCCGAGGGTGGGCATGCCGGCGACGCCGGTGAGCAGCGCCACGCTCACCCCGACCAGGGCCAGCGCCAACGTCCGGGCGAGGATCGCCGTGCTGTAGTCGTCGACCACCCAGGGCGCCACGACCAGGCCGACCAGGACGAGCACCGCGATGCCGATCCGCGCCCGCCGGAGCACCTCGCCGCTCATGCCACCCTCCACCTGCCGGCCAGGCCACGGGCCCGCACCGCGAGCACCGCCGCCATGGCGGCGAACAGCAGGAACGGCGCGGCGGACGGCAGCAGCGCCACTCCCAACGTCTGGATCTCGCCGATCGCGAGCGCCGCCAGCAGGGTGCCTCCCATCGACCCGAGACCGCCGAGGACGACGACCACCAGGGACAGCAACAGGACGGTGTCGGCGGTGTCCGTGCCGGGGCCGATGATCGGCGCGCCCAGGACCCCGGCCGCGCCGGCCAGCGCGCCGGCGGCGGCGAGCACACCGGCGCGGATCCGCGCCGGACTCACGCCCAGACAGGCGACCATCTCCGGGTCGTCGACGGCCGCGCGGACCAGCATCCCGGCCCGGGTGCGCCGCACCGTCAGGTAGAGGGCGGCGGCGATCACCGCGGCGACGACGATGAACACCAATCGGTACGCGGCGTAGCGGTGACCGGCGACCAGCACCGATCCCTCCAGGACGGCGGGCACCCGTACCTGCGGATCGTCGGGCCCGAAGCCGGCGACGAGCAGGCTGCCGCCGGCCAGCGCCACACCGAACGTCAACAGCGCCTGACTCAGGTGGTTACCGGTGGCGACCGGCGTGAGTAGCCCGGCCAACAGCACCCCCGCCGCGGTGGCGGCCAGCACGCCGACCACCAGCGCCAACGCCAGGCTGGCCCAGCCACCGTCGAGCAGCGCCGCGGCAGCGTACCCGCCGATCGCGTAGAGCAGGCCGTGCGCCAGGTTGAGGATGTTGGCGACGCCGAAACAGAAGACCAGACCCGACGCGGCGACGAACACGAGCAGCCCGTAGGCGACCCCGTCCAGCGCCGGGATCAGGTACGGGTCGATCCGGTTCGCGCCGGCCGCCACCGCGATCACCGGCCGACGGTCGCGAGGTCACCCACGACGGTGTTGGACAGCGCGCGGCCGTCCTGGCGGACCTGCCGCAGGTACCACTTCTGCACCGGGGAGTGCGTGGCGGTGGAGAACTGCCAGGTGCCGCGCGGGCTGGCGATCTGACCGAGTTGGCCGATGGCCGTGTTGATGGCCTCCGAAGTCGGGTTGCTCCCGGCGGCGCCGATCGCCCGGTCCAGCACCGCCGCCGCGTCGTACGAGGCGAGCGCGTAGGTGGTCGGTGAGCCGTCGTGCTTGGCCTTCCACGCGGCCACGAAGGCGCGGTTCTCCGCGTTGTCCAGGTCGGGGGAGTAGTTGAGCACCGAGAAGATGTCCCGCGCGGCGTCGCCCTGCGCGTTGAGCACGCCGCCCTCGGTGAGGAACCCGGCCGCGTACAACGGGACGTCCTTGATCTCGGACTGCGCGTACTGCTTGACGAAGTCCACGGCGGCGCTGCCGGCGTAGAACGTGTAGACGGCCGCCGCGCCGGAGGCCTTGATGCGGGCGAAGTACGGGGTGAAGTTGGTGGTGGCGGGGAACGGGGTGAAGGTGGTCTTGCCGTCGGCGTTGGCGAGTTTCCCGCCGATCTTGCCGAACGCGTCGGTGAACCCGCGCAGCTCGTCCCAGCCGCCCTGGTAGTCCGGGCCGATCGCGTACACCGAGCCCTGCACGTTGTCGCGGACGTGCTGGGCGATCGCGGCACCGGGCTCGTCGGAGAGGTACGAGGTGTGCCAGACCCGGGAGACGTCCTTCAGCTCCGGCCGCCCGTTCGAGCCGACCAGCGGCACCTTGGTCTCGTCGAGCAGCGGGGTGACCCCGGCGACCGAGCCGCCACCGACGATGCCGGTGAGCGCCGCCACCCGGTCCTGCTTGAGCAGCTTGGTCGCCGCCGGCACCGCGGTCTGGGCGCCGTTGCCCTCGTCGGCGATGACGAGGTCGACCTGGCGGCCGCCGAGTTTGCCGTCGTGGGTGTCCAGGTAGAGCTGGAAGCCGTCGCGGATCTCCGTACCGACCGCCTGGTACGTCCCGGACAGCGACGCGAGCAGGCCGATCTTTATCGAGCCGCCGGCGCTCGTGCCCGGCGCGTCGTCGCCGCAGGCCGTGCTGGCGGTCAGGACGACCGCGAGCAGGGCGGCGGCCAGGGCATGGCTGCGCCGAAAGGTGGTGTGAGGCATGTCTTCTCCAGGGGAAGTGGGTCTGCGGCGTGGGGGCGCCGGGGGCGGTCAGCGGCTGCGGGCGAGTGCCGCCCGGGCCGCGGGGGTCAGGGCGTCCCCGATCCGGTTGGCCAACTCGGTCATCTCGTAGGAGACCTTGCCGACGTCGCACTCCGGTGCGGCGAGCACCAGCAGCGAGGCGCCGTCGTTGAAGGCCATCGAGAACATGAACCCGCCCTCGAGCTGCGTGACGTTGGAGATCACCGCCCCGGCGTCGAAGAAGGCCGCCGCGCCGCGCAGCAGGCTGACCAGCCCACTGCCCGTGGCGGCCAACTGGTCGGCCCGGTCCGGGGGCAGGTCGCGGGTGGCGGCCACCATCAGGCCGTCACTGGAGATGGCGATCGCATGGCTGACCTCGCTCGCGCGCGCGGCGAAGTTGTCCAACAGCCAGCCGAGGTCCTGTTGGTCGCTCACATGGTCTCCTGTCGCGTCAGGTGTTGCCGAGGTTGATCGGGGTGCGCCTGCGGTTCGCCACACCCCGCGCGTACGCGGCCATCGCCGACGCCACCTGGGCCGGGTCGCGGTACTCGGACCGCTGTCGCTGCTGCGGCACGGTCACGCCGCCGGGCACGAGATGCCGTTGCGGCTCCCGTTTGGGCAGGCCGGAGGTGGTGGTCGTGGCAACTTCGGGGGCGTGTGCCTGGGCTGCGGTGCGCCAGGCGTCGTCGGCGGGGCTGGACCACTCCCGGTCGTCGGCGCCGTCGGCGACATCCGCCTGGAACCAGTGGTTGACCTGTTCGAAGATGAGCAGCTCCTCGGTGGGCGCGTCACCCCGGTCCGGGGGTGGGGGAGTCGGTCGGAACACCGGCGCCGCCGGCAGGGTCCGTTCGGCCGGCGGGCGTCCCGCGGTGGGTTCGGGGCGCCGCTGGTACGGCGGAGGTGGGCTGGCCGTCCGCGCCGCCCGCCGGGACAGCCGGCCGGGTGCGAGCAGGTACTCCTCCGGTGGCAGCGACCGCATGATCGCCGCCGGCAGCGTCGCCTCGGCGAGGGTGCCGCGTCGGGGACCCCGTCGCAGTTGGACGGTGGCGCCCAGCCGCTGCGCGAGCTGCCCCACGACGACCAGCCCCATCGCCCGGACGGCCGCCACGTCGATGGCCGGCGGGTGGGCCAGGATCTCGTTGAGCTGCTGCATCCGCTGCGGGGACAACCCCATGCCCTCGTCGCTGATCTGGACGATGACGCGGTCACCCAGGCTTCGACCGCTCACCCAGGTCTCGCTGCCGGGCGGTGCGTACGTCGTCGCGTTGTCCATGAGTTCGGCGAGCAGGTGCACGACCTCGTCGACGGTCTTCGCCGCCACCGCCACGTCTCCGTCGATCATGCCGAGCCGGATCCGCGCGTAGTGCTCGATCTGGGACAGCGCCGCCTGGAGCACCTGTTGCAGGGGGACGTCGCGCTGGCGTACGCGACCCACGCCGACGCCGCCGAGCACCAGCAGGCTGGCGTTGATCCGTCCCATCCGGGTGGCCAGGTTGTCCAGCGTGTACAGCTGGTGCAGGCGGTCGGGGTCGGTCTCGTCCCGCTCGACCAGGTCGACCTGGGCCAGCACCGCGTCGACGAGTCGCTGTTCGCGGCGGCTCAGGTGGATGAAGATGTCGGCGGTGTTGGCGCGCATGACGGCCTGCTCGGCGGCGGTCCGCACGGCGGCCTGGTGCACCGCGCTGAACGCCTGGCCCAGCTCCCCGATCTCGTCGTCGCTCGACGGTTCGAGGGCGGCGGTGGACTGCTGGCGGGCCAGCCTGTCCGGGTCGACGGCGGCGCTGCCCGGCTGCTGGAGCTGGGCCACCACGGCGGGCAGTTGTTCGAATGCCACGGCGTTGGCGGCGTCCCGGAGGCGACGCAGCCGCCGGGTGATCTGCCGGGCGACGGCCCAGGTCACCAGCGCGGTGAGCACCAGTGCCAGCAGGACGCCGGCCGCCTCGGCCACGGCCCGGCGACGCTGGTCGGCGTGCGCGGCCCGGACGTCGTCGCGGACCGCGGCGTCGACCCGCGCGCGCAGGTCGGCCAGGCGGGCCGCACGCGCCTGTGTGGTGGACACCCAGTCGGCGGTCTCCAGTTGCAGTCGCGACCCCGGCTGGGCCCGCGACACCTCGTCCTGCATCCGTTGCAGCGCGAGCGCCTCCTTGCCGGTGCCGGCCTGCTCCCACCAGAGGCTCCACTCGGGCGGTGCCAGGGCCAGGAACGACAGGCTCGACTCGGTGTAGCTGGTCCGGGCCGCGGTGATGTCCTGCTGCGTGGCGGGGGTCAGCTCGCCGCCCGCGACCGCGCGCAGCACGGCGACCTGCTGCTGACCGATCGCCTCCGCCGTCTTCGACAGCGCCGCCGAGGCCCGGATGCCGTCGGCGAGTTGGGCGTCGACCACGCCGTGCGAGACGTTCTCCCGCAGGCTGATCAGGTCGGCGATGGCGATCCGGTAGCTGAAGGTCATCGCCGACACCGAGGCGTGCGCCGCCGTGCGCACCTGGGTGCGCAGCGGGGCGAGGCTGGCCAGGGCCGCGTCGATGCGGCGCAGGAGGGCCCGGTTGGGGTCGGCATCGGCGGACAGCCGGTCCCGCTGTGCGCGATAGCGCGTGACGGCGTCGTCGGTGGCGGCCAGCTCCGCGCCGAAGGTGTCCTGCTGCTCCGGCGCGGGATAGGTGAGCAGGTCGGCGGCGGCGATCCGTTCGCGTTGCAGCCGGTAGGCCAGATCACCGGCCTCGGCACCGACCTGCGCGAGGATCCGCAGGTCGCTGGCACGTGCGGTCTGCCGTGCGCTCTCGGTCAGCGCGAGACCGGCGAAGCCGATCACGGCGACGAGTGGTGCCGCGACGATGAGGCGCATCCGCCCGGCTATCTTCCAGCCGCGTCGGCGGGTCGGGTAGGGTCTGGCCGCGTGGGACCTGGTGCTCGACGCCAAGATTGACTCCCACGACTCGTCGATGACGGTCTATCCGCACGTTGCCGAATGCAAGTCCCATTCGGCCGGAAGCCGCGCTCGTAGGCCAGACCTGGCCGTGGTACAAACTGCCCGTACCAGCATCTGTACCCAACGTCAGCGGCCGATGACACCGCGAGACGGGTCGGGGTGGGTGGGGTCAGCGCTTGTCGTCGCGGGGGTCGGCCGGCGGGTGCCGGCGCTGGGTGTCGTCCGGGTCGGCCGGTCCGTTGAGCACCTGACCGATCAGTTCCCGCAGCTCATCGATCGCGTCCACCACGGCTGCCGGGTCGCTCGCGTCGCGCCGGGCACGCTGGCGCGGCACCGGCCGGTCCAGCAGATCCGGCTCCGAGGCGCGAGGGCCACGGCGGCCGTCGGCCGCCAACTGCTCGGCCGCCACCTGCGGCCACAGTGCCGCGAGCCGGCCGCCGGTGTCGAGCACGTCGTCGCAGCGCTGCGCGAACTCGTGACTGCCGAACCGGCGACCCGACTCGACCGCTGCGACAGTTTCCCGGCTGAACCGCACCAGATCCGCCAGGGCTCGTTGGGTCAGGCCCCGTTTGACGCGGCAGTTGCGCAACTCCCAGCGGAACCGCTGACTGGCCGCAGAGTGAGCAGAGCTCGACGGGGACGTGTGCTCCATGCGCTCACCTTCGTGGCTACGGGAATCAGCAGCGGACGCCAGATCGGGATATGGCAATGAGCTGAACATTCATAGGGGGCAATTCTTAACCCAGGATGCGATGGGTGTGAAGACGTTCGCCGACCCGGATGTCGAGCACACTGCGAAAGATGCCCGCGGACCGTGGCCGGCGCCGAGTCGCGCCGGTGGGCCGGGTACGCGAGCGGTCGCGTACCCGGTCCGTGCGCAGGTGGCGGGCCGGGCCCGCCCACGGTCAGGCGACACGCGCCTCGGCGGGCGCCCCCGCCTGCGTCGCCGGCACGTCGGCGGACGCGGTGACATCGATGGTGGCGAGCAGTGTGTGGTGCGAACGAAACGCGACGTTGGGTTTGTACGAACGCCGTTGTTCGGAAGCCAGCTTCAGGCCGGGAATGGATTCGGCGAGCCTGGTGAGGGCGATCTCGGCCTCGAGTCGCGCCAGTGCCGCACCGATGCAGAAATGTGGGCCGTGGCCGAATGACAGGTGATTCCCCACATCCGCCCGGTGCGGATGGAACTTCTGCGGGTCGGTGAAGACCGCGGGGTCGCGGTTCGCCGCGCCGATCAACAGCAGGCAGCGGGCCCCGGCGGGAATCGTCACCGTTCCCAGCGTGACGTCTCGGCTGGTCACCCGGAGCCAGCCGTCGATGGCGGGCGCGAACCGGAGCGTCTCGGCGACGAACGCGGGGACGGCTCCCGGGTCCGCGGCGATCGCCGACCAGTGCCGCGGACTGGACAGGGCCTGGTCGAGCGCGTGCGCGAGTAGGCCGGCGGTGGTTTCGTGGCCCGCGACGAGCAGATTGAAGGCCAGGCTCGCCACCTCGGACACCGTCAGCACCGTGTCGTCGTCGTCCCGGTAGGCCAGGGTGCGGCCGATGAAGTCGTCGCCCCGGTGCCCACCGTCCACGCGCTGGCGGACCAGCTCCTCGCAGTAGTGCCAGAAGTCCAGCAGGCCCTGCGCCAGACGCACCTGCTCGGCCTCGTCCGGGTGGCCCCAGAGCAGGGCGATCTGGCCGTCCGCCCAGCTCCGGATCCGCGCGATGTCGGCGTCGGGCACCCCGAGGATGTCCAGGACCACCAGCAGGGGAAGCTCGGTGGTGAGCTCCGGGACCAGGTCGACCCGGTCGCCCTGGCGGGCGGCGAGCCGGGCCACCAGCTGGTCGACCCGCCGCCGGACGATCGCCCCGTACTCGGCCTCGACGCGCTCGGCGGTGTTCGCGAAGGTCGCCCGGAGGGCCCGGCGGGTGCGGGGGTGCGCCGGTGGGTCCGCGGCGGCCGTGGTGGGTGGTGCGTCGAGCCGCATGAGCACGTTCATCGCCGCCGGGCAAACCTCGTAGACCGGGGCGAGGGTGAGGGCGTTGGCGAACGTCGTGGCGTCGGCGAGGGCGCGGCGGACATCGGCGTGTCGGCTGATCAGCCACAGGCCCAGATCCTCTGCGTAGTGCACCCCGTCGGGGTCGTCCAGAATACGCTGCCAGATGCTTGCCGGATCGGTGAGATAGGCCCCGGTGAACGGATTCAGCCGCATGGAACGCCTCCTGGTGAACGCGGCACGGAAACCGGCAGCGCCCCCATTCAGCGATCCACGTCAGTTGGGCCGATAATGGCGCGCATCTGCCTCAGGCTCTTTACGGTGCGCTGAGTGGCCGCGCAAGTCAAGATTGGTCGACATCTATTTATGGGTGTGCATAATTGCGTGTTGCAATGAGCGGGCCGGATCGGCCGGGTGCAAGTTGCGGCTCGGTCCTTGCCGTCGGTCGGGCCCGGCCGCCAGGCCCCGTCCCGGTGTCGCCGACAACGAGTCGATCGGGGATGGCCGCCGCGGAAACCGACCAGGCCCGACCGCGGAACCGACTCCCCGCTCTCCCACCTGACCGGAAGAACGACCTCCGGTACGGCGGGTGACGCGGTGTCCGGTCGCCGGCTCCCGCGGCTGCGGCCGTATCGACGACGGCGCCCACGCGTCGCGGGGGCGCCAACCCGGGCTGGCGCCCCCGCGACGTCCTACCGTGACGACCCTGCCGCGTGCGGGGTCAGGGCGCCCACGGGGTGGCGACGGCCCAGGTGCTGTCGGCGGTCCACAACGTCGGCGTGTTGTACGCGTCGCCGCCGGTGCCGTTGCTGAGCCAGATCTCCGAGTTGTGGTGCCGCAGGTATCTGCCCCGGAAGTTGTACGACTCCAGCGACACGCCCGTGCCGGTCAGCCCGACGCGTGCGCACCAGGTGGCGTCGGCACGCAGGAGCGCCGAGCCGTCGTCCGGCGAGTTGCGGACCCGGGAGTTCTGGTGGCGCAGGTACTGCCCGGGAAAGTTGACCGACTCGAACGAGTAGCAGCCGGCGTCGGCCAGGCCGGCCCGGATCGTGTACGTGGCGTCGGCCTTGAGCAGGCTGGGGCTCGCGGCGTCGACCACGTCGGTGTAGGCAAGGCCGTTCCGGTGGCGCAGGTAACGGTTGGTGTAGCCGGGCGTGGTCACCCGCAACGACCGGCGGGTGTCGACCGGCAGGGCGACCGGCGCCGAACTGCCGATCGTCTTCGACGCGTTGATCAGGGCGGTGTTGGCGGTGCGGACCCGCGCCTGGTCCATCTTGACCACCTGCCGGTCGTAGGTGACGAACCCGTTCAGCTCCCCCTCCAGGTCGGTGATCTCGGTGTAGATCGAGGCGCTCAGCCCCTTGCCCAGCATCAGGTTCTGGCTGCCCTGCACCAACCCCACGTAGCGGTCCGTGAGCGCGGTAGAGCTGGTCTGCCACTCGTAGGCGAAGAAGCCGCCGCTCGGGCTGTACTCGTGCCCCGGCGTGTGCAGACCCAGGCCGCCGAACTCGCCGAGCACGGCGATCCGGCTGCTCGACGGCACGGGGGAGTCCGGCCCGAGGTAGACGTGCCAGTCGTCGATGTCGCCGTTGCCGGGGTCGCCGAGGGACTGGCAGCAGTTGTGCCCGCTGTGCGGGTTGACCAGGCGGGTCGGATCCTGGTTCTTGATGTTCTGGGCGACCCGCCGGGTGTCGGCGAGGGATCGTTCGCCCCAGCCCTCGTTGTAGGGCGTGTACGCGATCACGGCGGGCGAGCTGCGATGCTCGTCGACGATCTCACGTGCCTCGGTCTCGAACTGCGCCTGCTGGGCGTCGGTGGGGTTGATGTCCTGTGCGGTCAGGGACGGGATGTCCTGCCAGACCAGCAGGCCGAGCCGGTCCGCGTGGTAGAACCAGCGCTGTGGCTCGACCTTGATGTGCTTGCGCACCATGTTGAAGCCCAGATCCTTGTGCTTCTGCAGGTCGAAGGCGAGGGCGGCGTCGGTCGGCGCGGTGTACAGCCCGTCCGGCCAGAAGCCCTGGTCGAGGGTGCCGAGCTGGAACACGAACTGGCCGTTGAGTTTGGGGCGCAGCACGCCGTTGACCACGCCGGTGGTGATCTCCCGCATGCCGAAGTAGTGCAGCGTCCGATCCACAGTGGTGCCACCGCTGTTACGCAGCGTGATCCGGAGGTGGTAGAGGAACGGGTCGTCGGGCGACCAACGACGCGCGTTGGGCACCGGCACGCTGAAGTCGGTGAAACCGCCGGCCGCCGATCCGACGACGGTGCTTCCGTTCAGGGCCTCGGCGAGCACGCTGTGGCCGCTCACCTCGCCTCGGGTGAAGACCCGGACCCGCAGGGTGTTGGTGGCGAGATTCGGGTGGACGTCCACGCTGGTGATGGAGGCGGCGGGCACCGGTTCCAACCACACCGTCTGCCAGATGCCCGAGCTGGGGGTGTAGAAGATCCCACTGGGTGTCTTGGTCTGCTTGCCGATGGCGGGCAGACTGCCGTTCTGCCGGCTGTCGGTCGGATCCCAGACCTTGACGACGATCTCGTTCACCCCGGCGGTGAGCTGGGGCGTCACGTCGAAGGTGAACGCGTCGTAGCCGCCGGTGTGTGCGCCGACCCGGACACCGTTGACCCAGACGGTGCTCTGCCAGTCGACGGCGCCGAAGTGCAGCAGGGTCCGCCGGCCCGACCAGTTCGCCGGGATGGTGACGGTGCGCCGGTAGAACAGGTAGTTGCGGTTGTCGTTGGCGGCTCGCTGGATGCCGGAGAGGGCGCTCTCCACCGGGAAGGGCACGTTGACCCGCTCGGGCAGGTTGGTGCCGAACTGCGGGGCGTCGTCGGTGGCCGACTGGCGCAGCTGCCACTCGCCGTTGAGATTGAGCCAGTCCGGTCGGGTCATCTGTGGCCGCGGATACTCCGGCAGCGGCGTGCCGGCCAGGGCCTGGCTGGTCCAGGGGGTGGTCAGTGGCGGTGTCTTGGCCGGTGCGGCCTGCGCCGGCGGGGCGGGCGCGGCGAGGGCGCCGGCGACCAGGGCGAGGACGAGTAGCAGCGGCAGGGCGGGGCGGATGGGGACGTGTCGTGTCATGCCGTCTCCGGGGACGAGTCGCCCCGGGCGGTGCAGCCAAGCCCGGAGCGCGTGGGCGGTGGGCATCGGGAAGCGTTGACGATGGGACGGCGTCATCGACGGATGCCGGTGGGCTGGCCACGCGCCGAGGTCGGCGCGCGCATCAACATCCATCACTGCTTGTGCACCGTTATAGGGCCGTGGTGGTCCTGTCGTCAACGCTCGTGCGCCGGACGGCCGGTGCTCTGCGCCGTGCTGCCGCGAGATCCATAGCCTCGGTGGTACGACTCAGAGAGGATGACCTTCGAATACACGTCGTTCAATATGCTGACCGCTATCTCGAATCGGGTGCGCTCACGAGGCGTGCCATCCTGATGCGGAGGAATGCATGGCTCGCTGGCGTACCCTCACCGGCCTGTTGGCCACCGCGTTGGCCGCGCTGACCGCGGCCAGCCTCACCCTCGCCGCACCGGCCGCGGCGGCCGACAACCCCATGACGCCGAACGTCGTCGGCGGCACCCGCGCCGCCCAGGGTGAGTTCCCGTTCATGGTGCGGCTCTCGATGGGTTGCGGCGGGGCGCTGTACAGCCCTCGGCTGGTGCTCACCGCGGCACACTGCGTGGGCTCGACCGGCACCAACACCAGCATCACCGCGACGCTCGGGACTGTCGACCTCCAGTCGTCCAGCCGGATCACCGTCCGGTCCAACTACGTCTACCGGGCCCCCGGCTACAACGGCGCCGGCCGCGACTGGGCGCTGATCCGGCTGGCCACCCCGGTCACCGGGCTGAGCACGCTGCCGATCGCCACCACGACCGCGTACGACAGCGGCACCTTCACCGTCGCCGGGTGGGGCGCCGCGCGGGAGGGCGGTGGCCAGCAGCGGTACCTGCTGAAGGCGAACGTGCCGTTCGTCAGCGACTCCACCTGCAACGCCAACTACGGCGGCGACCTCATCCCCGCCCAGGAGATCTGCGCCGGGTACGCCAGCGGCGGCACGGACACCTGCCAGGGTGACTCGGGTGGCCCGATGTTCCGCCGCGACGCCGGCAACGCCTGGATCCAGGTCGGCATCGTCAGCTGGGGCAACGGCTGCGCCCGACCCAACTACCCGGGCGTCTACACCCAGGTGAGCTACTTCGCCTCGTCGATCGCCTCCGCCGCGGCGAGCCTCGGCGGCTGACCGTACGACCGGACGGGCGGCCCGGACGACGATGTCCGGGCCGCCCGTCGTGCCGTCGGAGTGGGCGGCGAGTGGGCCACCCGACAGATTCGGCGGGCCGCGCGTGCGGCACCGACCGCAGCGACGATGATGGGCCGGTGAAGATCCTGTCCATCCAGTCGTCGGTCGCCTACGGTCACGTCGGCAACTCGGCGGCGGCCTTTCCGCTGCAACGCCTCGGGCACGAGGTCTGGCCCGTCCTGACCGTGCACTTCTCCAACCACACCGGGTACGGCGCGTGGCGTGGGCCGATGCTGCCGGCGGCCGACGTGGCCGAGGTGATCGCAGGCATCGGGGACCGTGGGGTCCTCGGCAGCGCCGACGCGGTGCTCTCCGGCTACCAGGGCGACCCGGCCATGGGCGCGGTGATCCTGGACGCGGTGGAGAAGGTCAAGGCCGCCAACCCGGCTGCGGTGTACTGCTGCGACCCGGTCATGGGTGACGTCGGCCGGGGGATGTTCGTCCGGCCGGGCATTCCGGAGTACCTGCGCGACACCGTCGTGCCGCGCGCGGACATCATCACCCCGAACCAGTTCGAGTTGGACTTCCTCGCCGGCCGGACGACGACCTCGCTGGCCGAGGTGCTCGACGCGGTCGACGTCGTGCGCGCGACCGGCCCCCGCCACGTCCTGGTGACAAGCGTGTTGCACAGCGACCTGCCAGCGGGCTCGCTGGAGGTGGTGGCCGTCTCGGACGAGGGCGCCTGGGCGGTGACCACCCCGCTGCTGCCGATCAACCCGAACGGCGGCGGCGACGTCACCGCGGCGTTGTACCTCGCACACCTGTGCACCACCGGCGCACCCGCGACCGCACTGGAACGCACCATCGGCTCCGTCTTCGCCATCCTCGAGGCGACCCTCGCGGCGGGCACCCGGGAGATCCAGCTGATCGCCGCACAGGACGTGATCGCCGACCCGCCGGCCCGGTTCGCCGCCCGCCGGCTGCGCTGACGCCGGCGGGTCGCGAGACGCCGGCGCCGGGCCCGGGACTGCGCCGCGAAAGCGGTCAGTGGCCCGGGACTGGCGTCCCGAGCGGCGGTCAGTGGCCCGGGACCGCCCCGCGAGCGCGGGCGACGACCTCCTCGGGGCTCAACGGGGCCTTCGGGTGGTGGGTCAGACACAACGGGGTACGGACCTTGACGAACGAGAATCCCTCGCCCGCGGCGTAGAACTCGCCGCTGTTGAGCAGGCCGATGTCCGCCAGCCGCCCGCCCTTGGCCTCGGCGAGCTGCCGGGCCGCGTCGATCTGCGCGGGCGCGTTGAGCAGCCCGAAGAACTGCGTCGTCGCGTTGCCGGAGATCTGGTTGTGCAGACCCTTGGGCGCCTGGGTGGCGAAGACCAACCCGAGCCCGTACTTGCGGGCCTGCGAGGCGAGCGCGATCGAGCTGGCGGTGCACGCCGTGGTGCCGGTCGACGGCGCGAGCGTCTGCGCCTCGTCCATCACGAACAGCCCACCCAGCGGTCGGTCACCGGCGGGGTGCCGTTTGATCCACGCGAAGAGCGCCATCTGCAACTGGTTGACGAAGCTCTGCCGCTGGTGCTCGGAGGTGAGGCCGACGAAGCTGATCACCGACACCCGGGCCCGCCGACCCGGCGAGGGCGTCAGCAGCAGCCCCGGGTCGGCCGGCGCACCGACCCCACCGAAGAGCGGGTCGGTGACCATCGCCGCCTTGAGCGCCTCGGCCAACTCCTCGGCGAGCTTGCCGGCCCGGGCCAACCGGCTGACCCCCTCGGGCAGGTCGGTGAGGAACTCGGTGAAGCCGGGCAGGCCCACCATCCCACTTCGCGCGTACGCCTGCAGGGCCTCGGTGAGGACGGCCTTGCCCTGCTGGGCGAGCCTGCTCGACCGGTCGACGCCGGCCCGTGGCGCGAGCGCCTCCACGGCCGAGCGGACCGCCTGGTCGAACTCGTCGGGCCAGTCCCGCAGTGAGGTGAAGTCGGGCAGTGGTTGGAAGCTCAGCGGCCGGCCGGCGGTGACCCGGGGCGTCCACACCACCACCTCGGTGTGGGCGAGGTAGTCGGCGGCTCGCTCGGCGTCGCCGGGACCCCAGCCGCCCGGCGGTGCGGGCCACGGGTCACCGAGCCGGGCGAGGTCGTTGTTGGGGTCGAGCACGATCGCCGAGACCCCCTCGCGGGCGCACTCCTCGACCAGTCGACGGATCAGCACCGTCTTGCCCGAACCGGATCCGGCGAACACGACGGTGTGCCGGCGCAACGACTCCAGGGGCACCGTGAACGGGTGGCCGCCGTCGACGGTCCGCCCCAACCCGATGCTCCGACCGCCGGTGTCGGCCACGAGGTCGACCGTGTCAGCGGCCACGGCCACGGCGGCGGGGCCGGTCGACGGGCCACCAGCCCCGTCGGCGGCCGGCCCGCCTGTCGAACCAGCCTCGGCACCACCCGCCGGAGTCCCGGCGTCGCTCGACGCTGTCCCGACATTGTCCGACGTCGCCCCGGTGTCGTCTGACGTGGGCCCGTAGTCGTGCGGCCGCGTCCCGACGTCGCCCGGCGGCGGCACCCCGTCGTCGGGAGGTGCCGGCGGCCCGCCGTCGCGGGGCCGCTCGGGCCCGGGCAGGACCGCCCGGAACAGCTCGGTGCCGCTGGCCGGTCGACGGGCCACCAGCCACTCCTGCAGGGCCGTGGACGGCTCGGTCGCCAGCACCCGCAGCGCCGCGAAGACCCGCAGGTCCGCCTCCGGCACCGCGCGCCGGAGGCCGCCGGCCGCGTCGAAGCCGGCCAACACCTCGGTGGTACGCCGCCCGGTCGGCCACGGGCCGTTGCGTAGCAGGATCAGCCGCCGTTGGGGCAGGTCCCGGTCCAGTCCGGCGAGTGTGCACGCGGCCTTGACCCGGGCGGTCACGGCGATGGCGTTGGGGTGCGCGATGGCCCGGAAGCACCAGTGCGCCTCGTTCTCGGTGGCCTCGTCGAGCACCTCGATCAGCCGCCCGTGCAGCGCGGGCTTGCGCCCCGGCGGCGGATCGTACTTGTAGGTGGCCCCGGTCGGCGCCTGCTCGGCGATCCAGGCGGCCAGGCCGGCGGCGAGCAGCGGTGGCATGTGCTCGTCCTCGCGGGCCGGGTCGACGGCGGCCGACACGTCCGCGGCCTCGACCAACTCGGCGAACCGTGCGTCCAACTCGCGCAGGCGGCGCTCGTCCGTCGTCGGGTCGCCCGGTGTGACGCGCACGGTGGGCACCGTCGGCGTCGAGTCCGTGCCGTCGATGAGCCGGTCGAGTTCGACCACCTCGTCGCGGTCGCGACACCAGGCGACATGGCGGTCCACCCGGCGCAGCAGGGCGCGTGGTGTCAGGGTGGGTGCGTCGGCGAAGGCGGCCGGGGCGATCGGCCAGGTGGGATGGGGCGGGACGAAGCGCGGACCCGCGAACGCGGCGGCGAGGCGCTTCGCCACGATCGCGTGCCCGATCTGCGGGGTGGGGATCCGGTCCGGCAGGGTCGCCGCGCGGAACCGGTCACCGACCGGAGTGGGCGCCGTACGTGTCATCAGCACCCACGTGTCCGGCAGACAGGAGACGACGACGAGCGTGCGGCGGGTGATGTCGCGGAGTTTGAGCAGCCCGTCGGCGATCGGGCCGAACACCTTGGCCTGGCCGTCCTCCAGCCCGTCGTGGTGCTGCAGCATCGAGGTGCTGGTCTGGGCGAACAGCGTGTCGAGCTGGTCCACGGCGATGACCGTGGGGTCCAGGGTCAGCGCCATCAGCCGGGAGATGTCCTGCACGATCTGCTGCGGGGTGCGGGTGGCGGCGCTCAACCCCCACGCCGCCCGTGCGGCCGGGTCTCCCGGTTCGGAGATCAGGTGGGCGTACCCCACGTCCTGTGCCCCGAAGTCGACGGCACCGTGCAGGACGAGCGCCCGAGCGGTGTCCTGGGCGTCCCGCCCGACCTCCCGATCGCGTTCGCGCAGTGCCCGGACGAAGGCGTCGAGCTGTGTACGGGTCACCGGGGTGGCGCCGGCGACCGCGTCGCGGACCTCCACCGGGAGGCCGAGCTGGGGGGTGAGGCGGCGCAGGAACGTCTTCAGCTGGGTGCCCCAGCCGACGTGGGCGCGGCCCATCCCCTCCACCAGGGCCAGGGCGACGCTCTCCCAGAACGTCTTGCCACTGACCATGTCGACAAGGAAGAAGTAGCCGCCCTCACGCTGGATCCGTTCGCGGACCGCGCCGAGCAGGTGCGTCTTGCCGGCGCCCGCGCGGCCCTGCATGGCCACGCCGAGCGGCATGCTCGTGTCGTCGGTGCGGGCCCGCGCCACCCCGCGCAGGATCTCCGCGACCACCTTCTCGTGCAGCTCCGGCACGTTGTGCGGGCTGGGTCGCCAGACGTCGTCCGGAGTGACGGCCGGGTTGAGACTCACCGCCTCCAGCGCGCCCCGCTGGTCGTCGGAGATCACGCGGGGCCGATCGCCAGGGCGTGGTTGTCCTCGTTCCCGATGCGGACGGCCGCGGCGCGGTCCCGTGCGGTCAGCGACTTGGTGTTCGCCACCGGGATGATGCGGACGTCCTCCCGGCCGACCATCGCCCGCAACGCGGCGTCCAGCGAGGCCCGGTCGGTGTCCGCGAGCCGGTCCCGCACGTCGGCGAGGCTGACCCACGCGCCAGGCGCGGTCGCCAGCTCCCGGTACGCCGTCCGAACCAGCGCCTCCAGGTCCGTCGCGGTCGTGTCCGTCGCGGTCACGTGCGTCGCGGCCGCCGTGGTCGGTGCTTCCGGTCGAGGCGCACCGGTCGCCGGGGCGGTGGCGTCGGTCTGCTTGAAGAAGTCGCCGTGACTGACCCGGAGCCGGTCCAGCGAACGGTGCAGGTTGGACAGCACGACGAACAGTGACCGGGTCGTGGAGCCGCCCTGCTTCGGCGGAGTGCCGAGGTGCAGGTGCCGGACCACCAACCAGCCCTCCTCGGTCAGCTCGTGGGCGAACGGGCGGGTCGTCCGGTCGGTCTCGACCAGGCCCAGGTCGACGAGCTTCTTGTTGTCCTTACCGGTGAGCGTGAAACCGGCCAGCTCGTTCAGCTCGGTGTTGGTGAGTCGGCGCGCCTCCACCATCAGCACCACGAGGGCGTTGATCTGGTTCGGCGTCAGGTGCGGGACGTCCGCCGGGCTGGTCATGATCTCTCATCTCCGTGGGGGTGCGTGCCGCCCGCGCGTCGCCGGGCCAGCAGCCGACGGATCCCGTCGACCACCGCCGGCGCGTCGGTGAGCACCTGCTCGTTGGTGAAGCGGAGCACGTCCAGCCCGAGGAGTTGCAACTGCACGTCCCTCCGCCGATCGTTGGCGAAAGCGATTCGACCACGATGCTCCGGGCCGTCCACCTCGACCGCAAGACCCTCGACGGGCCAAAAGAGATCCAGCCGGTACGACGTGCCCAGCACGTGCCACTCGTAGGTGTGGTTCCACCGCCGTCCCCGCGCCCAGTCGTGTGGTGCGAGCGCGCGTTCCAGTGCCTGCTCGGCAGCGCTGTCGCCGCGTGGCAGGCCCGCGATCGGTGGCCAGGCCAGCACCGTCGGGGCCGGCCCGGCGACCGTGGCCGTGGCCGTGGCCGTGGCCGTGGCCGTGGTTGTGGTTGTGGCGGCGGGCGGGTCGGTCGTGCCGGCCAGGTCGGTGAACCGCGCCGGCACCTGCATCGGCACCGACCGCACCCGGTCGGCGTGACGCAGCGGCCCGCCGACCAACCACACCGTGCAACCGCCGTGCCGCACGAGCCACTCGGCGGCGGCCACGAGCGTCCGCTCGGCATCCTCGCCCAGGTCGGGCAGGGCGAGGACGAGGACGCAACCCTCCCGGTCGTACGCCTCGGCGATCACCCGGGCGAGCCCGGCGGCGCGTACCCCCGGGGCGAAGCGGGACCGGGCGGCGGGCTGGCGCGGACCGCGCAGCGCACGCTCGGCGAGGTCCGCGAGAAACGGACCGAAGTGCGGGGAGCGGGCGGCGGCACGGGCCGCGAGGGCGCGCACCGCCGCCGCACCGAGCGTGCCCTCGGTCTCGAGACGGCCCGCGTCGGGCAGCCAACCGGGGAACATCGCGCGCGCCGCGGAGTCCAGCTGGTCGAGGACGTCGGCCACGAGGTCGCCGAGCGAACCCACAGCCGTGGGCCGGTAGTGCACGACCGCCGGCGCCGCTGGCGGCAACGGGTCGAGTGCCACCCGCAGCACCTCGGGGTCGACGGCCGGCAGGTGACTGACCTGTCGCGTGGGCGGGGCGGCCCACCAGGCCCGGTCGGCCCCGCCGTCGGCTGGGACGGGGTGGGCCATGCCGGCACCCTACGACACCGGCGAACCCGACAGGTGCCCCGTCGACGCCGCCCGCCCTGCCGCAGCCGCGGCGATCGACGGCTCAGCGCAGGCGGCGGATGTCGCCGAACGCCCGGTAGAACCCACCCCGGCTGGACTCGCGGACCTCGGTCACCAGATAGCGGGCGCCCGGCTCGCGAATCCCCTTGGGGAACTGCACGCTCCAGTCGCGCCGGTAGCCGTCGGACAGCACCTGGACCCGCAGCCGCCCCCGGTCGTCCAGGCACTGCACCACCACGCCCGCACCCGAGTCGCTCGTCACCTCGACGATCGTCGGCTCGACCGGCCGTGGTGCCTGGCGTGGGGCCTTGACGTCGCGGACCTCGGGGACGTCGCCGGCCTGGGCCGCCCGGATCGCCGGCTCACTCGCGTCGATGCAGGCCAGGTGGCCGGCGGTGGTGACGACGTAGAGCCGGTCGTCGTGGTACTGCATGGAGTATGCCGACCCGCAGCCGGTGCCGAGCTTCCACAGGCGGGTGCCCGCCGCGTCGAAGCAGTAGATCGAGGACTGGCTGTCACCGGCGAAGACGTAGCGGCCGCCCTCGGCTGTGGCGCAGGAGAACACCGGGGCGTCGCACCGGTAGCTGCGTTCGAATCGGCCAGCCTTGGACAGCCGCACCACCTCGCGGGTGCTGGTCCCGGCGAACACGCTGCCGTGCTCCTGCCAGCCGAAGAGCACCGAGCCGGTGCTGGTGTGCCACAGCTCGCGACCAGTGCGCCACTCGTAGCCGGTCACACCCTCGGAATGACCTTGGTAGACGGCATCGTTGTCGCACCGCACCATCCAGGCCGAGCCCCCGCGCCCGGGCCGACGCCACAGGAACTCGTCTTCGTGGTCGACAGCGGTGATCCCGCCGTTGGAATCCGACACGCCCAGGACGCCGTCGTGGATGTCCAGCCAGTAGATGTCGATTTCCGGGGCGATCGCGTACGCCACGCGGGGCATCTTGCCGGAGAGGTCGTAGACGTTGCCGTCGTCGCAGCCCGCGTAGACCCAGGCGTCGTCGGCGACGATGCACTTCACCCCGTCGGGAAGGCGGACCTGGCCGCGCACCCGGGCGTCGTGGTCGAGCGTGGTGATCACGCCGTGCTCGTTGCCAACCATGCAGTGCTGCCCGTCGACGAAGATGCCGAAGGCGGGGGCGCCGGAGTCGTAGCGCCAGAGCACCGGGGCGGTGCGGGCGGTGGAGCGGGTGCTGACGATCTGCCGTCGGGAGACGGTGCGCTTCTGGCGGACGCCGGGAACCGCCGGAGAGTATCCCTTGCGGACCTTCTCCCCGATCTTCTTCGCCGCAGCCGCTCGGGCCCGGGCGTTGTCCGGGTAGGCGCTGGCCTTGACCTGCCCCTGGTCGCCGATCCGGCCGTAGCGCACGGTCAGCGTGGCGTTGTCGACGATGACCTCGTAGAACTTGTGCGCACCGTCCACTTCGGACAGTTCGAGGTAGGTCGTCTCCTGGGACATGGGGGCCTCCGAGGGGATCAGCGAACGGCCTGAGCGGGCCGGCGCGGCGACAGTGCCCACACGCTAACCGCCACCACCGACACAATCGGCGGGCGCCCGGAGTACGCCGGGCACCCGCCGACACCGCGCCGGCCCGAGGGCGCTCAGCCCGTGGTGCAGGAGCGGATCTGCGGACGGGCGCCGCTGTTGCCGTTGGTCATCGTGGTGAAGCCGAAGGTGTTGCCGCTGCCGTTGGACCGCACGGTCATGACGGTGCCGCTGCTGTCCCACGTGGCGGAGCCGTTCCAGATGGTGGAGACCCGCTGCGGCGCGGTGAGGGCCACGACCACGGTCCACGTGCTGGCGCCGCTGACCATCACCGACGTGTTGTACCTGTCGCCCCAGACGTTCGTGGTCGTCGCCGTCGCGGTGCAGCCGCCGTTGCCCGGCGGCGGAGTCCCCGTGCCCGGGGGCGGGGTGCCGGTGCTGGGCGGCGGTGTCGTGCCGTCCGGGGCGACCGCCCGGCCGGTGGACGCCGAGATCATGCCGGGGCACAGGTTGCGGCTCGTGAGGTTGGCCATGATCTGCCCGATGGCGTCGCGGGTGTTCTGGATCCCGTCGTGCATGAGGATGACCTGACCGGCCTGGAGTCGGCTCGCGTTGGACACGATCTGGCTGACGCTCGCGCCGTTCCAGTCCTGCGAGTCCACGTCCCAGATCACCTGGCGCATGCCGAGTGACGACGCGACGGACTGGAGGGTGGAGTTGGTCTCCCCGTACGGTGGCCGGAACAACTGCGGCCGGACGCCGGTGGCCGACTGGATCGCCGAGTTGGTCTGGGACAGGTCGGACTGCATCTGCGACTGGTTCATCGAGGTCATGTGGGCGTGGTTCCAGCTGTGGTTGGCGACCCACATGCCGGCCGACACCTGCGCCTGTGCCGCGGCCCGGTTGTTCTGGACGTTCTGCCCGACGTTGAACATCGTGGCCCGTACGCCGTTGGTGCGCAGCACGTTGAGCAGTGCGCTGGTGCTGCCGGTGGGGCCGTCGTCGAAGGTGAGGCCGACGTAGCCGTTGCAGACGGCGGCGCTCGACGGGGCCGAGGTGGTGGCGAGGACGACGCCGCACATCGCGGCGGCGGTGGTGAGGGCGGCCAGCGCCGCGCGCAACCGCCTCGATCGCAGGGCCGTGCCGGGGGAGACCTTGCTCATCTGATGCCCCTTCTCGCGGGCCGGACGGGCTCTGGAACGCGGGCAGCACGGTCCGGACAGGTGTGGGTGAGTGGGGAGGCCAAACCGGAGTCGGTCGCATTGACCTCAATGGATCGGAGTATTGCAGCGAGATTTCCGATGCGTCAACAAGTTCCGGTAGTCCTCCGGAACACCGCAGCGCGCCCGTCCAGGGCTCGACCCGGTGCTCCAGGAGCCTGGACAGCCGGGCGCTGCGGTGGGTCGCTCACCTCAGTCGACGCGCCGACACCGGGCTCGATCCGGAAAACAGCCGGAAGTATCGGTGCGCCCGCCCCGGGTCCGGCGGGCCGCGATCGACTCGGTTTCCTGATGTCGCTGCGGCGCACCGGCTCGGACACCGCGACATCCTGCAAGCCGAGTCGACCGAGCGATAACGGCCGCGCGGTCGGCACCGTGCGCGTCGACCTCCGCCGCAGCCGCGGGCGTCGGCTCAATCCGTTCGTGCCGCGCCCAGTCGTAGCTGCCAGCGGGTGCCCTGGCTGGTGAGCCGGACGATGGCCAACGGCTCCACGTCCACCTGTCGGTACGTCCCGAGCGGCAGGTCGAGGGCGTGGACCACCGCGACCCGGATCACCAGCGGGTGGGTGACCGCGATGACCCGCCCCCCACGTGCGCGCTGCCCGTCCAGCCAGCGACCGACCCGGTGCCGTAGTGCCGCGACGGACTCGCCCCCGTGGGGTGCGGAATCCGGTGCGGACAGCCACTCGTGCAGCGCCTGCGGATGGTCGCCGGCGATCTCCTCGAATGCCCGCCCGGTCCAGTCGCCGTAGTCACAGTCGGCCAACGCCGCCTCGATGGTGGGCCGCAGGCCGAGGGCGGACGCGGTCTGGGTGGCCGCCGCAGCCGGGCTGGACAGGCAGGCGTCGTCGGCGCCGAGGTGCCCGCGCCGGTCGGCGCCGGCTCGCGCGAGGGCGGCCCGCAAACCGCCCTCGTCCAGGCCGTCGCCGGCCCCGCCGAAGCGGGCCCGGCGCAGGGCGACGGTGTGACCGTGGGCGACCAGCCGGAGGCTGGTGGCGGTCACGTGCTCGGCAGTGCGGTGGCGGCCCGGCGGCGCTGGTCGTGGTGCATCAGGGCGGCGAACAGCAGGCCGATCCCGGCCCAGAGCACCACCTGGGTGCCGAGCGAGGCCAGCCGGAAGTCCCACAGCAGGGTTGCCGGGAAGTCGGCCGGGACCTCCTGGAAGGAGGGCATCACCACATAGGACACCACGCTGACCAGCAGGAACCCGCCAGCGGCCGCGGCGGCGCGCTGCCACGCGGGCGCCTGGTCGCCGACCGCCCGGTAGCCGAGGGTGCCGGCCCACACCGCCACCAGGCCAAGCACCACCATCAGCAGGTAGGTGACGGTGCGCTGGTTGATGGTGGCCGGGTCGCCGACGGCCGGCGGGTTCGCCGGATACTTCAGGAACGGCACGATCACCGCGCCGAGCAGCGCCGCACCGGCCAGCAGCAGGCCCGACCGGCCGTCGTCGTAACTGCGCCGACGGCGGGACAGCAGCACGTACGCGGTGGCCAGCAGGCCACCCATCGCGGCGCCGAACAGGCCGGTGGCCAGGAACAGCCCCCCGCGCTGGCCGGTCCGGCTGACCAGGGCATCCTCGTGGTCGTGCCCGCCGGTCGCGGGCTCGGCGTGCGTCGCCGCCTCCTCGATGGCGATGGCCGCCTCGACCCGCGGTTCGCCGGCGACGTAGGCGAATGCCCCGGCGAGCAGGCCGGCGAGCAGGCCGGCGAGCAGCCCGCGGACGAGGACGGTGCGGAACGGGGGAGCGGTGGCGGACGTCAGTGGCACGGGACACCCAGCAGGTGCCGGCCGTCGTGCATCAGTTCGTGCAGGTACATCCCGCTGCGCGAGACGGCTCCCTGATCGAAGGCGACGAGGTAGGCCAGCAGGCTGAGCGCCACGACGGTCGCCAGGACCGTCCACAGCAGACGAGTGTTGCCAGCGGGATGCACCAACGGCTGGCTTGACGTGGAAGTAGACATATGACACGAACCTCCCCGGGGATGACGCGTCCCCATCGCAAGGCTGCGGACGACCGAGCGTCCTGGCTCGCGGCCCCGATGATGCTGGGACCGCTTACAGTGGCGCGACCGCGCCGGATTCACACCGGCTTCCCTCGCGTCGCCGCAGATAGTGGGTCGACGGTATCGGTGCCGCCGCAGGCGGTCAACCCGGCCGCGAGCGCGAAGCCGCCAAGTCACCATGGTGTGGGTATCGACAAGCGTGGATGTCAAAGATATGATGCTTGGTTGCGCCAAGGCACGCGCTCCGCAGCCCCATTGCCGGCTTGTTACGGCTAGCATGGTCGAACCGCCGGATCGGCTCCGTTGCGCCGAGCCGACCCGGACATCTGACCAATGAACGGGCGGGGTGAAGAGTACGTGAGCACGTCAGGGCATGTCCGATGACGACCAACGAGGCTGGGCAAGGCCAGGGCATCGTCGACGCGCACCATCATCTCTGGGTCCGGGCCCGGCACCCGCAGCCCTGGATCGATCCGCACACCATGGCCGCGATCGACCACGACTTCACCCCACTCGACCTCGCCCCGCTGGCCCGGGCCGCCGGAGTCACCCAGACCGTCGTGGTGCAGTCCGTCCCCGTCCGGACGGAGACGCCCGAGCTGCTGGGCATCGCGGCCGACGACCCCCTCATCGCCGGGGTCGTCGGCTGGGTCGACCTCACCGCCGACAACGTCGGTGACCGTCTCGCCCGGCTCCAGGCGGCGCGCGGCGGCGAGCGACTGGTGGGCATTCGCGACCTCGTCCAGTCCGAGCCCGACCCGGCGTACCTCGACCGCCCGGACATCCGGCGCGGCATCGCCGCGGTGGGCGCCGCCGGCCTGGCGTTCGACCTGCTGGTGCGCGACCACCAACTGCCGGCGGCCACCCGGCTCGTCCGTGACCTGCCCCAGATGCGGTTCGTCCTGGACCACCTCGGCAAGCCCTCGCTCGGGCGGGCCGGCCTCGGCGACTGGCCCCGCGACCTGCGGGCGCTCGCCGCCGAGCCCAACACGACGGCGAAGCTCTCCGGTCTGGTGACCGAGGTGGACGGCCCCTCGTGGACGACGGCCGACCTTCGGCCCGCCGTCGAGCACGCACTCGACGTGTTCGGTCCGGACCGGCTGATGTTCGGGTCGGACTGGCCCGTGAGTCTGCTCGCCTCCTCGTACCCACGCTGGGTCGAGGCCCTCACCGAGCTGCTGGGCCCGCTGGGCGACGATGAACGGGCGGCGATCTGGCGACGGACCGCCCGCCGGGCGTACCGGCTGGAGACGCCCTGACGCCTCGCGGCCGGACGGGTCCCAGCTCGGCCCCTGTCGATGGGCTGCGGGAAGTGCCCGTTTGATCGGACGTATGCCTCCACCGGATCAGGTAACGACGACAACATGGCCGTAAGACCTTGGCAACATGCGTCAATGCTGGCAAGGTAACGCCTGATCGAGGGAAACATCCGACCTATCCCGACGGGTGGCGCGGGCAAGCGGCCGCGCTCCCCGCCGGGCAGGCTGGGTGGCTGAGAGGTTCCTGGTGCGCCGGGTGTTCCCCCGTCGCCGCGCCGGGGCCACGCTTGGGAGGTCAGATCCGACGATGAGCACCGTCGAGGCATCCGCCGGCACGCAGCGCGGCGAACTCAGCGACTGGTTCCGCGAACGGATCTCCCACGCCGTTTCCGAGTTGACCGCGGCGACGGCGCTCGTCGTCCTGTTCATCGCGTTGACCTTCGCCAGCCCCTACTTCCTGACGGCCGACAACCTCTTCAACATCGGCGCGCAGACCGCGGTGATCGCCATCATCGCCACGGCGCAGACGATGGTCATCATCACGAAGGGCATCGACCTGTCCGTGGGGTCGGTCGCCGCGCTCGCCGGCGTCGTGGGAGCGATGGTCGTCCGCGACCTCGGCTTCTCGGTGTGGGCGGCGACGGCTGTCGCGATCGGCGTCGGCGCGTTGGCCGGTCTGCTGAACGGACTGCTGGTCACCGTGGCCCGGATCCCGCCGTTCATCGCGACACTGGGCACGATGTCCGTGGGTCGGGGCCTGGTCTTCATCATCACCGGCGCGGTCGGCGTCTACGGTCTGCCCCGCTCCTTCCAACTGCTCGGCAACGGGGAGATCCTCGGCATCCCGTTCGCCGTGTTGATCACCGTCCTCGTCGCGGTCGGGGTCGCCTTCCTGCTCTCCCAGACCCGCTTCGGTCAGTACACCTACGCGATGGGCTCCAACCTGGAGGCGGCCCGCCGCTCCGGCATCCGGGTGGGGCGTCACCTGACCGGGGTGTACGTGCTGGCCGGTGTGCTGGTCGGGTTGGGCGGCATGATCGCCGCGTCCCGGGTCAACTCCGGCCAGCCGAACTACGGGATCTCGTTGGAGCTCGATGTCATCGCCGCCGCGGTCATCGGCGGCGCGAGCCTGTTCGGTGGTCAGGGCCGGATCGTCGGGACCATCATCGGCGCGTTCCTCATCGCCCTGGTGCGTAACGGCGCTGTCCTGCTCGACATCAGCATCCACTACCAGCAGGTGATCGTCGGCCTGATCATCTGGGCCGCCGTCTACTTCGACCAGTACCGCCGTCGGCGGCTGGAATCACGGGGTTGACATGCCATTCCGAGAGTCCGAACGAGGAAGGACACACACCATGGCGCACACCACCACCAGTCGCCGGGCACGACGGCCCGTTCCCCGCGTACAGGCCGTTCTGGCCGCGGCCGCGGCGACCGCTCTGCTCAGTGCCTGCGGCGGGGTCGAGGTCCGCGACGGCGGCGACGGCGCGACGAAGGCGGCGAGCGGTCCGTTGAAGCTCGCCGTCGTGCCGAAGGCCGTCGGTGCCGACTACTGGAACACCGTGAAGGCGGGCGCGGAGTGCGCCGCGCAGCGCGCGGGGGACGTCACCGTCCAGTGGGACGGGGTGACCGCCGAGACCGATGTCGAGGGCCAGGTGAACCTCATCCAGAACTTCGTCACCAAGAAGGTCGACGGCATCGTCTACGCGGCGACCGACTCCAGTGCGCTGGCGCCCGCCACCGACAAGGCGCTCGCCGCGAACATCCCGGTCGCGATGATCGACTCCGGCACCAGCCCGCAGCCGTCGAACGTGCCGCTGTTCGCCACCGACAACCGCGCGTCGGCCACCGAGGCGGCGAAGTTGCTCGCCACCGAACTCGGCCCCGGCAACCACCAGGTGGCGCTCGTCGAGTTCCAGCCGGGGTCGCAGACCAACACCGAGCGGGTGGACGGCTTCAAGGCCGGCCTCGCCCAGTTTCCGAACCTGAAGCTGGTCGGCCAGCAGCCCAGCCGCAGTGACGTCAACGAGGCACGACGCGTCACCGAGAACATCCTCACGGCCAACCCCAACCTGGCCGGCGTCTTCGCCGCCAACGAGCCGAGCGTGCTCGGCGCCGCGCAGGCCATCCAGGCGGCCGGCAAGTCCGGCAAGGTGGTCATCATCGGGTGGGACGCCGCCCCGGACGAGATCGCCGGGGTGCGCAGCGGCCAGATCTCCGCGCTGGTCGTGCAGAACCCGTTCAAGATGGGCTACTTCGGCGTCGACAAGATGGTCAAGCACCTGCGGGACAAGGCGCCGCTGGCGTCGGCGGACACCGGCGTCACGTTCGTCACGAAGGAGAACATCGACTCCGCGGAGATCAAGGCGGTGCTCGAGCCGAGTTGCGCCAACCCTCCGGTGCAGTGATGGGCGCGACCCCGACGGCCACCGCCGACAGTGACAAGCAGCCGACCGCCGACGAAGCGCCGGTGCTCGAAGCCCGGGGCATCGTCAAGCGGTTCGGGCACGTCGAGGCGTTGCGCGGTGCCGACTTCACGGTCCATCGGGGTGAGGTCGTGGCGCTGATCGGCGACAACGGCGCCGGCAAGAGCACCCTGATCAAGACGCTGTCCGGTGTCCACCCGCCCGACGAGGGCGAGATCCGGGTGGGTGGTCGTACGGTCCAGTTCTCCACGCCGGTCGACGCCCGGCGCGCGGGGGTGGAGACCGTCTACCAGGATCTCGCCGTCGCCGACGACCTCAGCGTGGCCGCCAACCTGTACCTCGGTCGGGAGATCCTGCGTTCCGGGCCGCTCGGCCGGCTGGGGTTGCTCGACAAACGCGCCATGCGGCAGGGCGCCGCCGCGGCCCTGGACCAGTTGGGTGTGCGGATCCCCCGGGTCACCACCCCGATCGCGATGTTGTCCGGTGGGCAGCGCCAGTGCGTCGCGGTGGCCCGCGCCATCATCTGGGCGACGAGCGTGGTCATCCTCGACGAGCCCACCGCGGCGCTCGGTGTCGTGCAGACCGGGCGGGTGCTCGACGTCGTCCGGCGCGCCCGCGATGCCGGCATGTCGGTGGTGCTGGTGAGTCACAACATGCCGCAGGTGCTGGAGATCGCCGATCGGGTCGAGGTGCTGCGGCTCGGCCGTCGGGCGGCCCGGCTTCGTGCCGATGAGGTCACCACCGACGACCTGGTCGCGGCGATGACCGGCAGCACCGGCGCGGATCGGGACTAGGGAGTGTGTTTCGGAAGTGCTGGCTGGCCCAGCACTTCCGAAACACTCCGGGGCGGGTGCTCAGAACCGCGTCGGCTCGACGGTGGCGTCGGCGTCGTCGGGTTGCCCGTGCAGCGACTCCTCCACCCCGATCAGGTGGTTGGCCATGCGGATCCGCGCGCGTTCCGGGTCGCGTGCGACGAGGGCCTTGAGGATCGCGACGTGCTCGTCGTGGGTACGCCGGTCCGCGCCCTCCTCGTGCAGACTCCGCCAGAGCCGCCCGCGTAACGTGCGCCCGGCGAACGCCTCGATCAGGCCGACGAGCACCGGATTGTCGGCGTGCACCGCGATGATCCGGTGGAACGCGATGTCGATCTCCATGATCCGTTCGTGCTCCTGCGGAGACCGTCCGGCGATCCGGGCCGCCTCGTCGAGCAACTCCGCCGCCTGGGCGAGGGCCTCGTCGGTGATCCTGGTCGCCGCCAGGCGGGCGGCCTCGCACTCCAGCAGTCGTCGGACGATGTGGATGTGCCGGGTGTCGCCCTGGCCCTGGAAATCCACCACGAAGCCCATCGGGGCCAGCAGTTGCGGCGCGTCGAGGTTGGTGACGTAGGTGCCGTCACCCTGGCGGATGTTGACGATGCCGAGGATCGACAGGGCCGACATCCCCTCGCGTAGCGAGCCCCGCGAGACGCCGAGCGACTCGGCGAGATCCTTCTCGATGGGCAGACGGTCCCCGGGCTTGAAACGCCCTTCGAGGATCATCCGCTTGATGCCGTTCACCACCTCGTCGGTGCGCGACATGACACCCCCTAGCGGCCGGCGGGGGTGGCCGCCCCACCCGCGATCACGTACGGCTTCGGAGATGACACGGTAGTCGGGTCTGTCGCCGTCCAGTAGGTGCCGTCCGGGAACCGGTAGCGCTCGACCGACTCGGGGCGCATCCGGGTGGAGTAGCCGGGCTGGTGGGGCAGGACGTACCCGCTGCCCGTGCCGGTGTCCCGGATGACGCACGGGTCGGTGAAGTGCTCGTGCAGGTGGTCGACGAACTCGGTGACACGGTTGGTGAGGTCGCCCGAGATCGCGACGTAGTCGAGCACCGACACGTGCTGGACCATCTCGCACAGGCCGACACCGCCGGCGTGGGGGCACACGGGGATGTCGAACTTCGCGGCGAGCAGCAGCACGGCGACGATCTCGTTGATGCTGGCCAACCTGCCGGTGTCCAGTTGGCAGAAGTCGATGGCCCCGGCCTGGAACAGCTGCTTGAACATCACCCGGTTGTGGCAGTGTTCGCCGGTGGCGACGCCGATGGGCGCGACCGCGCGACGGATGGCGGCGTGGCCCAGGATGTCGTCGGGGCTGGTCGGCTCCTCGATCCACAGTGGCTCGAACCGCGCCAGGGCCGTGACCCACTCGATGGCCTGACCGACGTCCCACACCTGGTTGGCGTCGATCATCAGATTGCGGTCCGGGCCGAGGATCTCCCGGGCGATGCCGCAGCGGCGGATGTCGTCGTCGAGGTTGGCGCCCACCTTGAGCTTGACGTAGCCGTAGCCGGTGTCGACCGCCTCCTGGCACAGCCGGCGCAGCTTGTCGTCGCCGTAGCCGAGCCAGCCGGCCGAGGTGGTGTAGGCGGGGTAGCCGGTCCGGTCGAGCTCGGCGAGACGGGCGGCCTTGGTGCTCTCCTTGGCGCGCAGGATGGCCAGTGCCTCGTCCCGGGTCAGCGCGTCGGACAGGTAGCGCAGGTCCGCGATGTCGACGAGCTGCTCGGGGGACATGTCGACGAGCAGCCGCCACAGCGGCTTGTCGGCGACCCGGGCGACCAGGTCCCACGACGCGTTCAGCACGGCGGCCAGCGACAGGTGGACGACGCCCTTCTCCGGGCCGAGCCACCGCAGTTGGGAGTCGGAGGTGAGCAGGCGGTAGACCGCGCCCATGTCCGCCGCCATCGTCGCGACGTCCACGCCGACGAGGCGCTGTGCCTGATGGACCGCCGCCGCGACGACGATGTCGTTGCCGCGACCGATGGTGAAGGTCAGACCGTGGCCCGCGAGTGGCGCGCCCGTGCTGTCGACGCCGTCGGTGTGCAGGACGACGTAGGCCGCCGAGTAGTCGCCGTCCTTGTTCATGGCGTCGGAGCCGTCAGCGGTCAGGGAGGTGGGGAAGCGGACGTCCTCGATGGTGACGGCAGTGATCTGCGGCATGCGCTCCTCGCCCGGCTAGGCTAAAGATCAGATGATCTCTGCGAGTATACGGAGGGCTAATCCGGCACGTCAACGACGTCGATCACCTGTGAATCCAAGACATCCAATGTTTCGGTCCCGATGCGAATGCGTCAGCGCGCTGTCCTCCCGGTCGCCGCATCCGGCCCACGGGCCTCGGCAGCGGCTGCGGCGAGATTCGTGGCGCTGGTAGACACTCTGCGGCGCGACGGCACGTCGTCGTTCACGGACTGTTGATGTGCGCCCGGCGGGATTGGGATATTGCTGCGAGAAGTGGATAGTGCGCGCGGAAGATTGGATGTCCACTTCAGATTCTGACATTGATGGCCGGAAATAAATAGGGATCCTTACGTCTGGAGACTTAATACATCACACCTTTCCGCATGACGGCACCTGCTCGATGTCACGTCCGCGCGGGCGTGGGCTGCCGCCCGCCGGCCTGGTTCGGCGCGGGTCCGGGCGAGCCGGTGACGACCATCACCAGTCACGGCGCCGACACGCCCGGGACCGACATGTGGGGTGTGACAACCGCAGCGTCCCTATATATGGTGTCGAGCGCAGCTGGTTCGGCCGTTCATCCCGAGCGGTCGAGGCAAGAGGGAACCCGGTGGAAATCCGGGACTGTCCCGCAGCGGTGAGTGGGAACGACAGCCGTCATGAGCACTGGGCCACCAATCGGTCTGGGAAGCGACGGCCAGTAGGAGACCGGCGACCCGGTCGTGCCCGCGAGTCCGAAGACCTGCCAGCGCGCCGTGCACCCGCACCCGGGTGGGCGGCGGTCCGAGGCCGCGTGGGACGGCCGACGCCACCTGACCCGCGCCTGCCCGGCGTGGCGTCCGCCGGTGTCTGTCTCCACGCGTCCGAAGGCCATCAGGTCTCGAACTCGCGAGGAGTGAGTGGTGACAGTCACCGAGGTAGTCCCGGCAAGCGGCGACGCGGTCCTGCGGCGGACGCCGATGCAGGTCCGCAAGCGCAACGGCACCACCGAGTCCGTGGACGTCAACAAGATCGTCCGGGCGGTCGAGCGGTGGGCCGACGACCTGACCGACGTCGACCCGATGCGCGTCGCCACCCGCACGATCAGCGGGCTGTACGACGGCGCGACGACTGCCGAGCTGGACCGGCTGTCCATCCAGACCGCCGCCGAGATGATCGGTGAGGAGCCGCAGTACTCCCGCCTCGCGGCCCGGCTGCTGGCCGGCTACGTCGACAAGGAGGTGCGTCGGCAGGGCGTCACCTCGTTCAGCGCGGCGATCCGGGTCGGTCACGCCGAGGGCCTGATCGGGAACGACACCGCCGCGTTCGTCGCCGCGCACGCCGCGATGCTCGACGACGCCATCGACACCGACGGCGACCGGAGGTTCGAGTACTTCGGCCTGCGCACGGTGTACGACAGGTACCTGCTGCGCCACCCCACCAGCCGGCTGGTGCTGGAAACCCCGCAGTACTGGCTGCTGCGGGTGGCCTGCGGGCTGTCCCAGACGCCGGACGAGGCGGTCGGCTTCTACCGGCTGATGTCCAGCCTGGCCTATCTGCCCAGCTCACCGACGTTGTTCAACTCCGGCACCCGGCACACCCAGATGTCCTCCTGCTATCTGGTCGACTCTCCGCGCGACGAGTTGGACTCGATCTACCAGCGGTACGCCCAGGTCGCCAACCTGTCCAAGTTCGCCGGCGGCATCGGCATCGCGTACTCCCGGGTGCGGTCCCGGGGCGCGCTGATCCGCGGCACCAACGGGCAGTCCAACGGCATCGTGCCGTGGCTGCGCACGCTGGACGCGAGCGTCGCCGCGGTCAACCAGGGTGGCCGGCGCAAGGGCGCGGCCTGCGTCTACCTGGAGCCGTGGCACCCGGACGTCGAGGAGTTCCTGCAACTGCGGGACAACACCGGCGAGGACGCCCGCCGCACCCACAACCTGAACCTGGCCAACTGGGTCCCGGACGAGTTCATGCGCCGGGTCGAGGCCGACGAGATGTGGTCGCTGTTCGACCCGCACGAGGTGCCCGAGCTGCCCGACCTGTGGGGGGAACGGTTCGACGCCGCCTACCGGCAGGCCGAGGCGCAGGGTCGCCACGTGCGGCAGGTCCCGGCGCGGGAGCTGTACGGCAAGATGATGCGCACCCTCGCCCAGACCGGCAACGGGTGGATGACCTTCAAGGACGCCGCGAACCGGCTGTGCAACCAGACCGCCGAGGACGGCAACGTGGTGCACCTGTCCAACCTGTGCACCGAGATCATCGAGGTGTCCAGTGACGCCGAGACCGCCGTGTGCAACCTCGGCTCGGTGAACCTCGCCGCGCACCTCACCGACGGCGGCATCGACTGGGACCGGCTGCGCGCCACGGTTCGTACCGCGGTGACCTTCCTCGACCGGGTCATCGACATCAACTACTACCCGACCGCGCAGGCGGCGGCGAGCAACCCCCGCTGGCGGCCGGTCGGACTGGGGCTGATGGGCCTGCAGGACGTCTTCTTCGCGCTGCGACTGCCGTTCGACTCCCCGGCCGCCCGGGAGCTGTCCACCCGGATCAGCGAGGAGCTGTACCTGACCGCGCTGGAGACCTCCGCCGACCTGGCGCGCCGCTTCGGCGCGCACCCGGCGTACGCGCAGACCCGGGCCGCGCGGGGCCAGCTCCAACCCGACCTGTGGGGTGTCGAGGGTACGCAGACCGCGCGCTGGGCCGCCCTGCGGGAACGGGTCGCGGCGGACGGGCTGCGCAACTCGCTGCTGGTGGCGGTCGCCCCGACCGCGACCATCGCCTCGATCGCCGGGTGCTACGAGTGCATCGAGCCGCAGGTGTCCAACCTGTTCAAGCGCGAGACCCTGTCGGGGGAGTTCCTCCAGGTCAACACCGCCCTGGTCCGCGAGCTGAAGGCCCGCGGCCTGTGGACTGACCGGATCCGCTCGGCGATCAAGCGGGCGGAGGGGTCGGTGCAGGACATCGCGGAGTTGCCGGCCGGCGTCCGGGAGTTGTTCCGGACCGCGTGGGAGCTGCCGCAGCGGGCGCTTGTCGACCTGGCCGCCGCCCGCGCCCCGTTCATCGACCAGTCCCAATCGCTGAACCTGTTCCTGGCCGCGCCGACCATCGGCAAGCTCTCGTCGATGTACCTGTACGCCTGGAAGGTCGGGCTGAAGTCCACGTACTACCTGCGCTCGCGCCCCGCCACCCGGATCCAGCAGGCCACCGTCGCGGTGCTCGCCCCGGTGGCGGCCGACGCGGAGGCGCTGGCCTGCTCGCTGGAGAACCCCGAGTCGTGCGAGGCCTGCCAGTGACAGCCGCCGACACCGGCACAGTCGACGCCAGCACCACCGACGCCAGCACCACCGACACGGGCACCACCGACACGGGCACCACCGACACGAGGACCACGCACATGCTGCTCGACCCCGGGATGGACCTCACCCTCCGCCCGATGCGCTACCCGCACTTCTTCGACAGGTTCCGCGACGCGATCCGCAACACCTGGACGGTGGAGGAGGTCGACCTGCACGCCGACCTCGCCGACCTGGACAAGTTGTCGCCGGCCGAGCGGCACCTGGTCAGCCGGCTGGTGGCGTTCTTCGCCACCGGTGACACCATCGTCGCCAACAACCTGGTGCTCAACCTCTACCAGCACGTCAACAGCCCGGAGGGTCGCCTCTACCTGTCCCGGCAGTTGTTCGAGGAGGCCGTGCACGTCCAGTTCTACCTGAACCTGCTCGACACGTACGTGCCGGACGAGACCGAGCGGTTCGCCGCCTTCGCGGCCATCGAGAACATCCCCTCGATCCGCCGTAAGGCCGAGTTCTGCTTCCGCTGGATCGACTCGCTGAACAACCTGCGGGAGCTGCGGACCCGCGACGACCGGCGGACGTTCCTGCTCAACCTGATCTGCTTCGCCGCCTGCATCGAGGGATTGTTCTTCTACGGCGCCTTCGCGTACGTCTACTTCCTGCGCTCCCGCGGGCTGCTGCACGGCCTCGCCTCCGGCACCAACTGGGTGTTCCGCGACGAGTCCATGCACATGGCGTTCGCGTTCGACGTCGTCGACACCGCCCGCGCGGAGGAACCCGACCTGTTCGACGACGACCTCGCCGACCAGGTCCGGCAGATGCTCACCGAGGCCGTCGAGTGTGAGGTGCAGTTCGCCGAGGACCTGGTGGGCCAGGGGGTGCCCGGTCTGACGTTGAGCGACATGCGGGAGTACCTCCAGCACGTGGCCGACCGCCGCCTGGCCCAGCTCGGCCTCGCCCCGCACTACGGGTCGAGCAACCCGTTCGCCTTCATGGAGTTGCAGGACGTGCAGGAGCTGTCCAACTTCTTCGAGCGGCGCGTCTCGGCGTACCAGGTAGGGGTGGCCGGCACCGTCGCCTTCGACGACGACTTCTAGGGCGGACGGTCCACGCGTTCCGGTCTCTCCGATCATGGAGTTGTGGTGCCTGATTTGGTGTCGTGCAGGCACTTTGTCACCCACCACAACTCCATGATCGACGAGGCCTGTGGGGTTGGCGCGCTCAGCTCTGGGCTTCCGCGACGTAGACGCCTTTGCCTGGATGGCCCTCGACCAACTCCCGGTCTTTGCGGATCACCATGACCCGGCTGATGGTGGAGATGTGGCACGCCGTACTGATCGGCCAGCTCGCGGGTGGACGGCGGTCTCTCGCCCGGAGCAAGCTCACCCGACTTGATTTTTCCCGCGATCTCGTTGGCGATCCGCCAGTAGTCCACTCGCTCGGTCGGCATGGGTCGATCTCCGCAGGGTTCCCTGGTTTCGGCAAACTCCTGGGTCCTCGGCCGCACACTCACCTGGGGGAGCACGGCAGATGGTCGCTGCCCCCAGGTGCAGCCAACGTCGTGGACGCGGGAGGGTGCCGCCGTGCCGATCGATGAACCGGTAAGTCGGGCAGACGAACTGTTCGCCGCGATGCGGACGCTTGATGCGCACTGGACTCGGGCACTTGACCAGCCGTGGCGTTCAGGCGGCTGCCTCGAGTTCACGAGTCAGAGCGAATGCGGTCAGCTCGATTGGTCGTTGGGTGTCGTGGCGGACGCCGCATCGATCATGTTGCAGAAGTAACGATGGACGCTGAGCAGTGCGGCGAGTTCGACGACGATTGCTAGGCGGCGACCGATCCGGGGGCCTGGCGTCGCTTGGTGAGCCACCGCATCACGTGCAGCGGATGCGACGCCGGGTCCGGAATCGGGTGGAAGACGTGTTCGATCTCGCCGTCGGCGATGATCAGCGTCAACCGCTCGTAGAGCGTCATGTCGCCGGCGGTGCGGGTGGGCAGCCGTAGCGCGTCGGCCAGGGTCAGCCGCGGGTCGGGGATCAGCGGGTAGGGCAACCGCAGCCGGTGCACGAGTTCCCGCTGGTACCCGGTCGACTGCGCGGACAGGCCGTACACCCGGGCCGCGCCGGCCGCGCGGAGTTCCGCGTGGTGGTCGCGGAACCAGGCGGCCTGCTCGGTGCTGCCCCGGGCGCCGTGGACCTCCAGCAGCCCGTTGGGCAGGTCGACACCCGGCCGCCCGGTCAGGGGGTACACGAAGACGACGGTGCGCCCGGCACCGAGGGCGCCGAGATCGACCGGGCGGCCGTCGGTGCCGTAGAAGGACAGGGGTGGCAGGCTGGTCCCGACCAGTGCGGCGGGGTCGGCACCGACCGTGTCACCGCCGGGCACGACCTGGGTCGCGGCCGCGTCGAGTCGCGCGTCCAGGGCCTCCCGCTGGGCGGTCAACCGACCGATCCGCTCCTGGAGGTTGGTGATGGTGCTGCGGTAGGTGGCCACCGCCGCCGCGCACACGTCGGCCTCGTCGGCGCCACCGGCGATCGACTCGACGAACGGGCGGGTCTCCTCCACGGTGAGGCCGAGCGCCATCAACTCGCGGATCTGGGCCACCAGCCGCACCGCGATCGGGTCGTACTCCCGGTAGCCGTTGCCCAGTCTCCGGGGCACGACCAGCCCGGCCGACTCGTAGTACCGCAGCGCCCGGACCGTGGTCCCGGTCCGTCGTGCCAGCTCGCCCACCCGCATCCCGCGACCCTAAACCCGCACCCTGGGGTACGGGTCAACGTGTCCATCGTCGCGGTGCCACGGCCGCCGTTTCCTGCCAGTCTGGCTGCGAATAGGCGTCGTGAGCAGGGAGTGTGTGATGACGGCAATCAGCCGGGTACGCGGTCGGCAGATCCTCGACAGCCGGGGCAACCCGACCGTGGAGGCCGACGTGGTGCTCACCGACGGGTCGACCGGCCGGGCCGCCGTGCCGTCCGGGGCGTCGACGGGGGCGAACGAGGCGGTCGAGCTGCGCGACGGGGACCACACGCGTTTCCACGGCAGGGGCGTCACGACGGCGGTCGCCGCGGTGAACGGTGCGATCGCCGACGCGGTGCTCGGGCTCGACGCGGAGGACCAGGCGCTGATCGACGAGACGATGATCGCGCTCGACGGTTCGAAGGACAAGAGTCGACTGGGTGCCAACGCGATCCTCGCGGTGTCCCTGGCGGCGGCCAAGGCGGCGGCGTCGGCGCACCGGCAGCCGCTCTACCGCTACGTCGGTGGCGTCGGGGCCCGCCTGCTGCCGGTGCCGATGATGAACATCATCAACGGCGGCGCACACGCCGACAACCCGCTCGACTTCCAGGAGTTCATGATCGCCCCGGTCGGGGCGCGGACGTTCGCCGAGGCAGTCCGGATGGGCTCGGAGGTCTTCCACACCCTCCGCAGGTCCCTGGCGGCGGCCGGGCACAGCACCAACGTCGGTGACGAGGGCGGCTTCGCGCCGACCTTCACCGACGCCGACGAGGCGCTGCGTTTCGTGCTGAGCGCCATCGAGGACGCCGGGTACGAACCCGGCACCGACCTGACGATCTGTCTCGACCCGGCCAGCTCGGAGTTCTTCCGGGACGGCCGCTACGACTACGTCGGCGAGGGGCGTCAGCGCACCGTCGAGGAGCACATCGACTACCTGGTGGACCTCGTCGCCCGATACCCGATCAGTTCGATCGAGGACCCGATGGCCGAGGACGACTTCGCCGGCTGGAAGCGGCTGACCGCGTTGGCGGGGGAGCGGGTGCAGTTGGTCGGCGACGACGTCTTCTGCACCGACGTCGACCGGTTGCGCGATGGGATCGAGGGCGGTTACGCCAACGCGATCCTGGTCAAGGTCAACCAGATCGGCACGCTCACCGAAACCCTCGCCACTGTGGACGCCGCCCACAAGGCGGGCTACCGGGTGGTGCTGTCCCACCGTTCCGGCGAGACCGAGGACACCACGATCGCCGACCTGGCCGTGGGCGTCGGCTGCGGCCAGATCAAGACCGGCTCGCTGTCGCGCTCCGACCGCACGGCCAAGTACAACCAGCTCATCCGCATCGAGGAGGAGCTGGGCGACCGAGCCGTCTATGCTGGGCGCCGCTGAGAAGCCCCATCCGCCGCGATCTTGCACTTTCTGTCCCCACACGACGCACATTTGCCGGCGTTTCGGCGACCGAAACTGCAAGATCGGCGCGGGTGGGGGCGGGGCCTGATCTCTCGGAGGACAACTGCTGATGGTCGACATCACCGTGCGACCCATGACGGACGCCGACGCCGACCGGGTCCTGGCGATCTACCAGGTGGGCCTCGACGCCGGCAACGCCAGCTTCGAGGTCACCGCCCCCACCTGGGCGGCCTTCGACGCGGCACGGTTGACCGGGCACCGCTTCGTGGCCGTCGACCACGACGGCGTCGTCGGCTGGATCGCCGTCTCGCCGACCTCGACCCGCGCGGTCTACGCCGGCGTGGTGGAGCACTCCGTCTACGTGGACCCGGCCGCCCAGGGCCGTGGCGTCGCCCGCCTGCTGCTGGACGCACTGATCACCTCCACCGAGGCCGCCGGCATCTGGACCATCCAGTCCGGGATCTTCCCGGAGAACGCCGCCAGCCTCACGCTGCACCAGCGGGCCGGGTTCCGGGTGATCGGCGTACGCGAGCGGGTCGGCCGCCACCACGACCGTTGGCGTGACGTCGTCCTGCTCGAACGCCGCAGCCCGGTCGTCACCTGACGAGCCCACGCCGCGCCGACCGGGACCGGTTCGTCGGTCGGCGCACCCCCGGTCACTCGGCCGCGTACACCCTGCTGTCCCGGGTCGCCGATTCCGTGTGGACGGGCGCCGTCACCGTCGGCTGGCGCAGGCGACACACGTCCGCGCCGACGGGCGGGCGACGAGCCGGTCGGCGGGGATCGCTCGGGAGCACCGTTCGCAGCTGCCGTAGCTGCCGTCGTCGATCCGCCGCAGCGCGACGTCCAGCTCCGCCAGACGTCGGCGGGCCGCGTCCAGGACGGCGGTGAGCTGCGCGCGTTCGAAGGCGATCGTGCTGCCCTCGGGGTCGTGCTCGTCGTCGGCGTTCGACGCCCGAGACGCCTCGAAGAGGCTGCGCAGGTCACCGTCCAGTGCGGCGGCCTGCGCCTCGGTCTCCTGGCGCAGTCGCAGCAGTGCCTCGCGAACCGTGCCGGAGTCGCTGGTCATGGCCACTCACCGTACTGCGGAATGACCGTGATCACATCGCTGGCATTCCGAGACGACCGGTCATATCGTGGTGGTGTCAGCCAGCACCCGAGCGGAGGAGCGTCACGACATGCCACGACCCAAGTCGCCGGCCTCCGCCGGGACCAGGCAGCGGTTGTCCGACGCCGCGTTGGATCTGTTCCATCTGCGTGGCTACAACGGGACGAGCGTTCAGGACATCGTCGCCGCCGCCGGGGCGCCCAAGGGCACCTTCTACAACCACTTCGCCAGCAAGGAGGATCTCGCCCTCGACTCGGTGGCGAGATACTCGGCGGCGATGGGGCTGGAGATGCTGGACGAGAAGTGGGGCGGGACACCGCGCGAGCGGATCATCGGCCATCTCCGTTACATCACCGGCCTCGGCGACACCATGGGGGACCGCGGGTGTCTGCTCGGCAACTTCGCCAGTGAGATCCCGGCGCACAGCGACGTTCTGCGCACCGCCGTCGACGCCGGCTTCGGCCGCTGGGTCGCCGCGCTCGCCGTGACGATCGAGCAGGCGCGCGCTGCCGGTGAGGTGCACGGTGACGAGCCCGCCGGTGACCTGGCCGGCTTCATCGTCTCCAGCTACGAGGGCGCGGCGGCGCGGGCGAAGGCTTCCGGTGACCTGACCGCCCTCCACGAGTTCCTCGCGATCACCACGACGCGGATCCTCAGCTGATCCGCGTCGGTCCCCACCTGCGCTGATGCGCGCGTCAGGCCGCCTGCCGCAGTGCTTGCCAATTTCAAGACGACCGGTCGTACTTCTGCGCCCGGAGACCCAATCACCCACCCTGAGGAGTGCGACATGAGCACGTACCTGATCAACCACCTGCGTATCCCCGGCGGTGTGCCGACGGAGGAGTCCCTGCGTTACCTGGAGCAGGTGCAGGCCACCACCGAGCCGTACGGCGCCAAGTGGCTCGTCCTGGACGCCGAGGTGCAGGTCATCGAGGGCAGTTGGCCCGGCTCGGTCGTGCTGATCGAGTTCCCGGACGCGGAAACCGCCAGGACCTGGTACAACTCGCCCGAGTACCAGGCCATCCTGTCGCTGCGCGTCGATCACACCATCAACGACCTGATCCTGGTGGACTCCGTCGGCCCGGACTTCACGGTGGCCGGCTACGCGCGTCAGATCCGGACCCTGCTCGGCCAGTGACAACCGCGCGCTGACCTGCCGTCCGACGATCCCCGCGTACGCCACGGTGTACGCGGGGATCGGCTACCTGAAGTTGCGGGTGTGCAGGGCGGAGAGCGCGGCGGCCTCGTCGGGCCGTAAACCCGGCCGCGCGCCCGAGGGGAATACGGAGCGGGATGGTCGGATCACCGTCTGGTGCGGGTGCCGTCCCGGTGCGGCCGGCCGTGCCCGTCGTCCCGGTCGATCCGCAACTCGCGCTCCAACTCGGCGATGACCGCCCGCAGGTCGTCCAGCCGTTGGGTGAGCGCGATGCGGTCCACCTCGTCCGGTACGCCGTCGCCGTCCTCGTCGTAGTCGGGGGCCAGTCGTTCGGTCATCTCCAACCGGCGTGCCTCCTCCATCGAGTTGACGATGACGGCGATGAGGATGTTGAGCAGCAGGTTGACGGTGATGACCACGTAGCTGACGTAGTAGAGCAGCGTCCACGGTGAGATGGCCATGCCTTGCTCGATGAGGTCCGGCAGCGTCTCCAGCGACAGCAGTACGAACAGCGTCAGCAGCGACCTGCCGATGTCGCCGTACTCGTCCGGGTACCTGCTGCCGAAGATCAGCCAGCCGGCCATGCCGTAGACGTAGAGCGTCACCACGGCCAGGGCGAGGAACCCGGTCACGCCCGGCAGGCTGCGCCACAGCGCGGAGACGATGGTCCGCAGGCCCGGTGAGAACCGCACCAACCGGACCATCCGGGCGACCCGCACGACCCGCAGCAGTGCGGGGTCGCCGTGCAGGCCCGGTATGAAGATCGCCGCGATCACCACGAAGTCGAAGACGTTCCAGCCGTGCCGGAAGAAGTCCTGTGGACGCCTGCCGTACGCCGCCAGCCGGATGCCGATCTCGACGACGAAGACGGCCCGGAAGAACAGCTCCAGCCAGTGCAGTGCGGTGCCCGCCGGAGTCAGGTCGTCGTACGTCTCCAGGCCGAGGACGACCCCGTTGGCGAGGATGACCACCACGATGACGATCTCGAAGGGGCGCGACCCGGCGAGTCGGGCGCAGTGCGCGGCCCAACGGGATCGGTGCCGCTCGGGTGGGCCCGGCTCACGCCGCTGGGCGGGCACGGGGCTGGCGGGCATGCCCGCCAGCCTAGCCAAGATCAATGATTGCGGGCGACTGTGTGATCCGCTCAGGCGTGGCTCGTCCGCTCCGGCGTCACCGGGGCCGCGAAGAAGTCGGCGAGCGGGTCGACAATTCTGGGGTACGCCCGGTTGATGGCGTCATGGCCGCTGCGCGGGATCGTCAACGTCCGCGCCCGCGGCAGTGCGCGGGCCAACGCCTCGTTCTGACCCGGGTAGTAGGGCGGACCGTCGGCACCACAGGCCAGCAGCACGTCGGCCCTCACCCCGGCCCACTGGCTGGCCGGGCCGTCGTGCGCGCGGATCAACGCCGATTCGTCGAGCGTCAACGGCAGCAACTCGGCCATCGTCCGGCCGATCGGGGTGCGCATGAACGCGCGGATGATCGCGATCCGTACGCCGAGCGGGAGCTTCCCGGCCGCCATCTGTGGGTTGATGCCAGCGGCCGTGATGGCGAGGGCCCGGGCGATGTCACCGGCCCGCAGCGCCGCCTGGGCCGGTGCGAGCCACGCCGACGGTGGGCCGCCATCGATGCAGACCGCGGCGTCGTAGAGGGCGAGCCGGTCGACCGGCAGCCGGAGCGCTGCCTCCAGCGCGATGAAACCGCCGGAGCTGTGGCCGATGACGTTGCCGGACCCGGTGTGCTCCAGCACCACGGCGAGGTCGTCGATCTCCTGATCCAGGGTGTAGGGCATCGGCCTGGGTGGTGCGTCGGCCCGGCCCCGCCGGTTGTAGAGGTGCACGGTGAACCGGTCGGCGAGCGCCGTCGCCAGCCGGCGGTAGACGTCGATGGTGACACCGCCGCCGTGCACCACCACGATGCCGGGACCGTCTCCCGTGGAGTGCAGCACGACGCTCGCGCCGTCCCGTGCCCTGATCCGCTCCATGATCGTCCACCCTTCCGCGACGACAACAACTGCGAACGACGTTTGCAGTTTACAGTAGATCGGTGAGCGACGCATCCCCGAGAGCCGACGACGGCGACTCCGCTCGGCAGACGATCTGGGGCAGGCCCGAACGCGGCAGCCGTGGCCCCGCTCCGGCCCACAGCCGGGACGCCATCGTCGTGGCCGCCATCGCCCTGGCCGACAGCGAAGGGCTTGCCGCGGTGTCGATGCGCGCTGTCGCCGGCGCGCTCGGCACCGGCGCGGGATCCCTCTACCGCTACCTGTCGTCGCGCGACGATCTCCTGGACCTGATGACCGACCGGGTCGTGGGGGAGATGCGTCCGTATCCGGAGGCCGAGGGAGACTGGCTGGACTCGATGCTGCTGTTGGGTCGCCGGCAGTTGGCGCTGCACCGTGCGCACCCGTGGCTGATCGAGGTGAGTCACCGGACGTCCGGCATCGGTCCCGAGAGCCTGGCCTGGTTCGACAACTGCATTCGGATCCTGGAGCCGGTGCCAGCCGCTGTCACCGCGAAGTTCGAGGCGATCGCGATGATGAACGGCGTGGTGACCCTCTTCGCCCGCAGCGAGGCCGCCTCCGGGGCGTTCAGTTTCGCCGGTGCCGACCTCGCGGCGTACCCGCACCTGGTCGCGGCGTTCCGCCAGCCCTCCGCGCCCGCGCCCCGAACGGACCTCTTCGAGCGGGCCCTGCGCAGTCTGCTGAGCGGTCTGCTGCTCGCCCCGCCGTCCGAGGCGGGCTGACGACTCACCGACGCGGGCAATCGCGACGCCGCCGACGTGTTGGCCGAGCTCAGCGGCCAGGGGGACGAGGCGGAGTAGACGCCGAAATCCGGACTCAGGCTCGCGCAGCCCGGATGGCGTCGCGCAGCGGGGTGCTCGGCCGACCGAGCAGCCGGCTGAGGTCGTCGCTGTCGGTCGCCAGCTCACCGAGGGCGATCGAGTTGTCGAGCGCGGCGACGAACCCGGCGGTGCCGGCGTCGAGCCCGACGTTCTCCAGGGTCGAGGCCAGCTCGGCGGCCGACAGGTCCCGGTGGACGACGGTGGTGCCGGTGACCTCTGTGACGGCCTCGGCCAACTCGTCGAAGGTGAACGCGGTGCCACCCAGTTCGTAGACGACGTCACCGTCCGCCGGGCGGGTCAGTGCCGCGACGGCGGCTCCCGCGTAGTCCGCCCGGGTCGCGGCGGAGATCCTGCTGCCACCGGTGGCACCGAGGATCGTGCCGGTCCGCAGGTACTGCGGCAACTGGTCGGTGTAGTTCTCGACGTACCAGCTGTTGCGCAACACGGTGTGGGTCAGACCCGACGCGGCGAGGACCTCCTCGGTGGCCCTGTGCTCCGGGGCGAGCGGGTTCGTGGTGGTGTCGGCCTTCAGGATGCTCGTGTAGATCAGGCGCTCGACCCCGGCGAGCGTGGCCGCGTCGATGACCGCGGTGTGCTGCGCGACACGCTGACCGGGAGTGTCGCCGGAGATGAGCAGCAGGCGGCGTACGCCGGCCACGGCACCGGGCAGCGTCGACGGGTCGTCGTAGGTGGCCTCGCGGATCTCGACCCCGCGCGCGGCCAGGTCGGCGGCCTTCTCCGGACTGCGGACGATGGCGGCGATCTCGGTGGCGGGTACGCCGGAGTCGAGCAACTGCTCGATCACCAGGCGGCCCAGCCGGCCGGTGGCGCCGGTGACGGCATAGGTGGGCACGGGAAACCTCCGGTCGGGCGATGACAGATGGGACCCGGGAGGGCGTACCCAGGAATTCGTCAGCGATGTCTTCGCGGAGGGTGATCACTGAAGACGTTGGGCGAGGAGGTAGCAGCGTCGACTGGGGTATTCGGTCGGGACCGGTTGCCGGATTGTGGTTGCCCCGATGGTGAAGCCGGCGGTCTCCAGGTCGCCGATGACAGTGTCGGGAGCGAGAAATCGGAAGGTGAGGTCCACGGCGGCGTCGAACAGCGTCGTGAGGTGGTTGGCGGTCCCGCTTGGGAACCCGGGTGCGTCGGTGTGGAACGCGATGAGCAGCCAGCCTCCGGGCCGCAGCGTTCGGGCGAACTCGCGGCAGGCCGCGCTCCTGTCCGTATCGGTGAGGTGGATGATCGAGTACATGGCGACCAGACCGCCGAAGGCGTCGTCACCGGCGGGCAGGTCGAGCAGCGATCCGACGGTGAAAATGATGTCCGGCGCTGCTGTGCGAGCAACGTCGATCATGTGCGGTGACACGTCGATGCCGATGACGTCAGGGTGCCGGGCGGCCAGATAGCGCGTGATGTGGCCCGGTCCGCAGCCCAGATCTGCGATCGGGTCCGCACCGGCCAGGTCGAGGAAGGCGCGCAGCAGGCCACGGTCCAGTGCCTTGTGGCCGAGTTCGTCGCCGAGTCGCGCGGCGTACTGGGGCGCGACCGCGTCGTAGCTGGCCCGCACACTGCCGGAGAAGTCCCGGTCCGAAGGGGGTGGGTCCGGTTGTGCGGTCGGGTGGCCCTGGTCGCCGTGGTTCATGGCGGTCATCGGCCGTGGATGGCCGGGCGGCGGTGGCTGCCTCGCCCACACTCGGCGCTGAACCCGACGCGGGTCTGGTCGGTGTCCTGCCCGCAGATGGTGGTCATCTCGCCGTGGCGGGGACCCTTGCACGTCTCAGGCATGCAGCGTCTCGCGGGGTGGCACGCCGTAGCTGGCGTGGTAGCGGGCGGTGAACCTGCTGTGACTGGCGAACCCCCATCGACTGGCGATCGCCGACACCGTCTCCTGCCGGGGGTCGGCGCGCAGCAGGTCGTGGTGCGCCCGAGCGAGCCGGATCCGACGCAGGTACGCCATCGGGGTGGTGCCGCGATGACGACGGAAGGCCAGTTGCACCGCCCGCAGGGAGACGCCGGCGGCAGCGGCGACGTCGGCCGCGCTGATGTCGCGGTCGGCGTACTCCTCCATGAAGGTGATCGCTCGCCGCAACGTGGCGGTGCTGGCGTCGTGTCGGTCGGCGGCTGTCGGTTCGATGAACGCGGTGTTCGGAAAGACCGCCAGCGCCGCGGCGGCGAGCATCCGCGCGGCGTTGCCGATCACCAGCGGTTGCGCGCTGGCGGTCGGACTGTTCAACACGACATCGCTGACGAAGCTTGTGGTGTTGCGCCACTGCCGGGCGAGCGCCGCGTCGGCGGGACCCAGGTCGGTGAATCGGATCCGACCGGGCCGCCGGGCCGGCGCGGCGGTGGCGACCTGCTCCAGAACCGACAGATCCAGTACGCAGAGTTCCACCTCGCCGGGATGCCAGCGTACGGTGCACGGCTCCTCCGGTTTGGTGACGAGGAAGACCTCACCGGGGCCGAAGCGGTTGGCCGATCCGGCACAGACGCGATCGACGCGGGCGGTGCGGGTGCGGCCGACGACCAGCCCGTCGAGGGTGGTGGCGCCGATGTCGAGTTGCCCGGTCTGGCGGGTGGTCGCGAGGGCGAAGGGACCGGCGTCGACGCGGTGATGAGTGAGCCGGAACCTGTTCCTGCTGTGCAGGCGCAGTCTCGGGTCGTACGTGGCGGACAGGAACTCGTGAATGGCCACCGGGTCACGGCTGTCGAACTGTCGGGTCTGTAGGGGTGTTGACGTCATCCGCTGTCTCCGTCCGGTGGAGGTACCGCCGGGTGGTGAACTGGTGCCGACGGCCAGATCGGGACGTGCCAGGGGTGCTCGGCGGTGACCCGGTGTGTGACTGGCCAGCGGTGCAGTGAGGTGGAACGTCGCGAGCGGGACGGCAGCGACCGGTGGAAGTGGCGTCGTGTCGGGCTCGGTGGGGAGCGGGATATCTGTCGATGGGAATGTCACCATACGACAACCGCCCTCGGTCGTCCGACGAATCGCCGAGGTTGTCGGCAGGCCGACTTCGCTTTCCGACTAACCCGTCGGCGGATTTTGCGTCTGCTGTCCTAGCCATCGTCGTGGGCGACAGCGAAATCTTGTTCATGATTCTCCGGAGGCGTCGCCGGGCGATCGGGCCGCCGCCGGGTGACCGGCCTACGAAAGGGGTGAGCTTTGGACAGTACCGATCCTGACCGCGTCGTTCGACTGGCCGTGGCGGAGGCGTTGGCGCGGGTGGCCGACGGGGACAGCCTGGGGCTGGGCGAGAGCGACGCGGTGCAGCGACTCGGGGCCGATCTGCGCGAGGTGCTGCGCCGTGCGCTCGACAACCGGGTGCCGCTGACCACACCGGACTTCGTCGACCTCTGCCGTGATCTTGGTCTGAGCCGTGAGGCGTTCGACCTGCTGGGGCACTACCTGATGACCGCGTTGCTGACCCACCACGTGGGGCCGGACGCCCTGATCCGCGTCGGGGTGCTGCTCGGCACCGTCGGGCGTTACCTGCCGGGTGCCCGCCCGGTCGCGCACCGCAACGAAGGCCCGGCGCCGCGCCGACGCGACGTGCGCGCGGACAACAGCGTCGTCGGCCGGTACCGCCGCGCGAAGCTGCCCGAGCACCTTCCCAACCCGCCGAGCTGGACCTGCACCGGATGTGGGCGTGAGTGGCCCTGCGCCACGAAGCAGAGCCAACTGCTGGCCGAGTTCGGCGGCGCGCGCACCGCCCTCGCGGTCTACCTGGGCTCCTGCCTTGTCGCCGCCGCCCAGGATCTGCCCACCGTGCCGCTGCCCCGGGTCCGGCTCCGGTTTCTCGGTTGGCTGCCCCGCGCCCGGATCTGAGCAGGCCGCCCGGCCGCCCGGAGACTTTTGTCCGGCACCGGGTCCGCCGTGGGCACTAGGCTAGACGAACATCGATTCGACGAAATGTGATGCGTGTGTCGCTCTCCGAGAGGACATCGATGAGGTTCACGCCGTTGTCCGTCGGCACCCGCGCACGGGTCGCCGCGCTCCTGGCCGGCCTGCTGGTGGCGGCACTACCCGTGACCCCGGTGGTCGCGTCTCCCCGGGTAGCCGCCCCGACGGCGGCCGAGGCGGGAGCCCAGCCCCGCCCCCGTCCGCCGCACGTGGTGGGCGACCAGACCGTTCCCGCCTACTCCTACGCCGACGCGATCCGGGAGAGCGTCTGGGTCCAGACCCGCGCCGACAGTGACGGCGACGGGGTGCCCGACCGGGTGGCGGTGGACCTCGTCCGGCCCCGGGAGGCCGCCGCCGCCGGGGTGCGGGTGCCGGTCATCATGGACGCCTCGCCCTACTACCTCTGCTGTGGTCGGGGCAACGAGGGCGAGACCAAGACGTACGACGCGGCTGGCGTGATCGCCAAGGTCCCGCTCTTCTACGACAACTACTTCGTCCCACGCGGGTACGCTTTCGCCGCCGTGGACCTGGCCGGCACCGCCCGGTCGACCGGCTGCGAGGACGTCGGCGGCCCGGCCGAGGTGGGCAGCGCCACGGCGGTGATCGACTGGCTCAACGGGCGGGCTCGCGCGTACGACGCCGCAGGGCGGCCGGTCAGCGCCACCTGGAGCACCGGGCAGGTCGGCATGATCGGCAAATCGTGGGACGGTTCGGTCGCCAACGGCGTCGCCGCCACCGGCGTGCCGGGGCTGGCCACCATCGTGCCGATCTCGGCGATCTCCAGCTGGTACGACTACATGCGCTACCAGGGGTCACTTGTCGCCACCGACTACCCCGGCTACCTGCACTCGGCCGTCAACGGCCGCCCCGACGAGGCCTGCGCGCAGATGCTGGCGCGGCTGCGCGCGGACAGCGCCGAGGAGACCGGTGACTACAACGGGTTCTGGGCGCGGCGCGACTACCGGCCCTCGGCCGGCCGGGTCCGGGCCAGCGTCTTCGTGGCGCACGGCCTCAACGACCTGAACGTCACGACCAACCAGTTCGCCCGCTGGTGGCAGGAGTTGGCCGAGCAGGGTGTGCCCCGCAAACTCTGGCTCCACCAGACCGGCCACCAGGACCCGTTCGACGTTCGACGCGCCGAGTGGGTGGCCGCCCTGCACCGCTGGTTCGACTACTGGTTGCAGGGGCTGCGCAACGGGGTGATGGACGAGCCGCGGGTCGACCTGGAGACCGCGCCGGGCCGGTGGACGACGCAGCGCGACTGGCCCGCCCCCGGAACCCGGGACGTGCGGGTGGCCCTCGGCGTCGGCGACGGCGTGACCGGCACCCTCGGCGGGCGCGGCGCGCGGCCGGGTCAGGAGCGGGCGTACGTCGACGAGTCGCTGTTCGAGGACGAGTTGGTCGCCGCGCCGAGCACCGCGACCGCCGGGCGGTTGGTCTTCCTGTCCGGCGTGCTGACGACCGCGCTGCGGATCTCCGGCAGCCCGTCGGTGCGGCTGCGGGTCCGGGTGGACCGGCCGACCACCCAGCTGACCGCCCGGCTTGTCGACTATGGCACCGCCGAGCGGATGATGCTCGCCGGTGCGGGGGGTCTGCGGACGCTGGACACCGAGTCCTGCTGGGGTGCCTCCACAGATATCGACGACGCCTGTTACCGGGACACCGAGGAGGTCACCGAGGTCTCCGACCACGCTGTGTTGGCCCGGGGGTGGCTCGATGCCGCGCACCACCGTTCGCTGCGGTTCACCACGCCGCTGCGGCTGGACCGCTGGTACACGGTGACCATCCCGCTCAACGCGTACGACGCGGTGGTGCCCGCCGGGCACGTGCTCGGCCTGGTGTTCGGCCAGAGTGACCCGCAGTTCACCGAAACCACCGACCGCGACGCCACCGTTCGTGTCGACCTCGGCCGCAGCGCGCTGACTCTTCCGGTCACCGGTCGCGCCAAGCTGCCCCCCATCGATGTCGCACCGCCGGTGGTCACTGCGCCGGTCGACCCGTCGGCCGCCCGGGCGCCCCACGACACCCGGCAGGTGCCCTGACCGGCCCGGCGGGATCGGGCACGAACTGCGGTCGAGCGGTGACCCGCTGCTATCATCAACAGGTCTTTTGGCAGGTCAGGCCTGGGTGTTCATCGTGGACCCGCTCTCCGTACGACGGATGTTCACGACGTTCTTCAAGGCTCCTTGATCGAAAGAGCATTCGCTTGATCGAGGAGAGGCCCGCAGGTGCGAGACAAGCAACCCGAAGAGACCGAGCACACGCAGTTGTCCCGGCGCAAGCTGGTCAAGTACGCGGGCGTCGGCGCGACGCTGGCGGCGGCCAGCCCGCTGGTCGGTGCCAGCGCGGCGTGGGCAGACGAGGACCGTCGGCCGGGCGCCGACCGGGGCAACTCCAGGAACCGGGTGTGGCGCGCCGGTGACCACCACGTCCACTCCGAGTACAGCGGCGAGTTCGACACCACCAAGAGCCCGATCGTCTTCCACAAGGGCGCCGACGCGGTCTACCCGATCGTCACCAACGCCATCATGGCGAAGAACTTCGGCCTGACCTGGGCCATGTGCACCGACCACGGTGGACCGACGCACTCCAAGGTGAACATCGAGCAGGCCTACCCCGACCTGCTGCGGTCGCGCAAGCTGGTCCCCGAGGTGCTGCAGTTCTGGGGGATGGAGTTCGACGCGCCCTCGCTGGACCACCACACGCTGATGATCCCGCGCCACGACGACGAGGCGAAGCAGCTCTTCGAGTTGGAGAGCCGGTTCGCCAAGTACGACGCGTTCCCCACCGACCCGGCCCGCGACACCGAGGCCAAGATGGTGGAGTTCCTCAAGGTCGCCCGGGGCATGCCGCACAAGCCGCTGGTGATCGCCCACCACGCGTCCCGCTCGGCGCCCGGGCTCGGCGTGTACGGCCAGGACACCCCGCGTGAGTTCCGCAACGGCAACAACGCCGCACCGGACGTCTACATCGGCTTCGAGGGCGCACCCGGCCACCAGGCCGGCCCGCTCAACGGTGGCAAGCGAGGTGGGTACGGCAACCACCCCACCTACGGCGGCTTCGACCAGATGACCGCTCGGGTCGGCGGACTGTGGGACTCGCTGCTCGGTGAGGGGCGGCGCTGGTGGATCACCGCGACGTCCGACTCGCACGTGCACTGGACCCGCGGCGGCTCCGACTTCTGGCCGGGCGAGTACAGCAAGACGTACGTGCACGCCCGTCAGGACTACGGCGACATCATGGACGGTCTGCGCAACGGCCGGATCTGGGTCACCACCGGCGACCTGATCCGCACCCTCGACGTCACCGCCACGTCCCAGGGCCGGACCGCCGAGGTGGGCGAGACCATCACGGTCAGCCGTCGTAGCCGCACCGATGTCGAGATCGAGGTCAGGTTCCGTCCGTTGGGCGGCGTGAACGCGAACGGGGACCGTCCCGAGGTCCGTCGGGTCGACCTGATCGTCGGCCAGATCACCGGCCCGAGCGCCAGCCTGGACGCCGACACCAACCCCACCACCAAGGTGGTGGCCCGTTTCGGCCCGCGGGACTGGCGGCGTCAGGGCGAGGAGTACGTCATCCGGCACACGCTGCGCAACGTCGAGGCCGACACCTACGCGCGGGTGCGGGGCACCAGCACCGACGAGGCCGAGCCGCTCGCCGACGGGCTGGAGAGCCCGTGGGACGACCTGTGGTTCTACTCGAACCCGGTGTTCGTGCACGTGCGCTGATCCCACGCTCCGGGCACCGCGGGTCCGGCCGGCTGCGCTCGACGTACCACGTCGGGGAGCCGGCCGGACCCGCGTCGCGTTTCCGCCCGGCGGCGGTCCGCCGGGTCAGTCGGCGCCGCGGCGACGGCCTCGGGGCGTGGCGGCCCGGCCGCCGCCCCCGGCCTTGGTCGCGGTCTGGGTCGGCTCGGGTTGCACCTGCGACACCACCTCGCAGAGGTCACGCAGCGGGTCCATCGCCTGGGCCGAGCAGGCGACCCGCTGCAGCAGTGCGCGCAGCGTCTCCGACTCGGTCGGCGTGAGTGCCCCCAGCAGGTGCGACTCGACGTGCCGCAGCGCCACGCGCCGTTGCTCCCAGGCGGCGCGGCCGACGTCGGTGACGTCGACCAGCCGGTTGCGCCGGTCGGCCGGGTCCGCCCGACGGGCGACGAACCCGGGCCGTTCCAGGTCGTCGATCAGGTACGTGAGGACGGTGCGGTCGATGCCGAGCTCCTCCGCGATCGCACCCTGGTTTCGCGCCGGACCGGTGCTCGCCGCGGTGAGCACCTGGTAGCCGCGGGGGCCGCCGGGGAAGTCGCTGAGCGCGTGCTCGGCCGCCCGGACGTAGCCACGGAAGACGATCCCGAGCATCCAGCCCAGGTCGTCGTCGAGCGGATCGGGCCGGTCCGGCCGGTGGGGGGCACCCGTCATCCCCCGACAATAGCGCAGTGACGAAGACCTTGTTGGCGGAAGATGTTCTGTCTGACATAAGGTTATGGTCACGACGCATCGTTCGAGGCGTCGGGTGAATCGGGAGGCGCACAGATGAGCGACTACGGCCACGACCTGGTCTTCGGATCGTTCGTCACCCCCAGCGGTGACAACCCGGCCCGCACGGTCGACCTCGCCGTCCTGACCGAGCAGGTCGGGCTGGACCTGGTCACCTTCCAGGACCACCCGTACCAGCCCGCGTTCCTCGACACCTGGACCCTGCTGAGCTTCGTCGCGGCCCGGACCAGCCGCGTGCACGTGGCGGCGAACGTGACAAACCTGCCCCTGCGCCCACCGGCGGTGCTCGCCCGCAGCGTGGCCAGCCTGGACCTGCTCAGCGGCGGCCGGGTCGGTCTCGGCCTCGGCGCGGGAGCGTTCTGGGACGCCATCGAGGCGATGGGCGGCCGACGCCTGACCCCCGGCCAGGGCGTACGCGCGTTGGAGGAGGCCATCGAGATCATCCGCCAGGTCTGGGACGCCGAGACGCGTGGCGGCGTCCGTGTCGACGGCGAGTTCTACCGGGTGCGAGGCGCCAAGCGTGGGCCGGCGCCGGCACACGCGGTGCCGATCTGGTTGGGCGCGTACAAGCCCCGGATGCTCCAGCTCACCGGTCGCCGCGCCGACGGCTGGCTGCCGTCGCTGGGCTATCTCCAGCCGGGCGACCTGGCCAGGGGCAACGCGACGATCGACGACGCCGCGCGGGAGGCCGGCCGGTCACCGCAGGACGTGCGCCGGCTGCTCAACATCTCGGGGCAGTTCTCGGCCGTCGGGCGCGGAACACTGAACGGGCCCGCCGAGCAGTGGGCGCGGGAACTGACCGAGCTGGCGCTGGGGGAGGGTGTCAGCACCTTCATCCTCGGCAGCGACGATCCCGACGACCTGCGCCGGTTCGCCGGCGAGGTGGCTCCGGCGGTTCGTGAACTGGTCGCGGCCGAGCGCGATCGCGGTGCGGCGCCGGAGTCGGGAGGTGCGCCGGAGTCGTCGCGCGCATCTGAGTCGTCGCGTGCGTCGGAGTCGGGGCGTGCGCCGGAACGTGCGCCGGAGTCGGCGGTGCGACCGAGTCGGGCGACCGTGGCCGGGGGAGCGTTCGCCGTGGTGCCGACCCCTGATGACGGCGTGCGGCGTAGCGACCAGCAGGCCTGGGACGAGTCGACCCGGCCGACCGGGCCGACGCCCGACCCGGAGCGCACGTACACCCCGCACGAGCAGGCCACCGGCGCGCACCTGGTGCAGGTCCACGACGGCCTGCGTGCCGAGCTGGCCCAGATCCACGACCTGATCGAACAGGTGGCCACCGGTGAGATCGACGCCGGTGCGGCCCGGTCCCACATCAACACGATGACCATGCGGCAGAACCGGTGGACGCTCGGCGTCTACTGCGAGTCGTACTGTCGCATCGTCACCACCCACCACACCATCGAGGACCAGTCGCTCTTCCCCCGGCTGCGGGCGCGTGACCCCCGACTCAGCCCGGTCGTCGACCGGCTGGAGCAGGAGCATCACGTCATCCACGACGTGCTGGAGGGCGTGGACCAGGCCCTGGTCGCGTACGTCGGGTCTCCGGACGGTCTCGCCGAGCTGCGGGCGGCGGTGGATCTGCTGACCGACGCCCTGCTGTCGCACCTGAGCTACGAGGAGCGTGAGCTGGTCGAGCCGTTGGCACGGTTGGGCATCGCCTGATCGTTTCGGCCCCCGCGCCGTGGCAGGGGTTGCCGCACCTAATCTGAGAGACTACTTTCGAAACATGTCTCTCAAGAATCCGTACGGGGATTTCGAGATCACCGAACCGCAGGCGTTGCGGGCACTGGCCCATCCGGTGCGGCTGGCGATCCTCGAACACCTTCAGCGACACGGCCCCGCCACGGCGACCGGGCTCTCACCGCACGTCGGCGCCACGCCGTCGGTGGTCAGCTGGCACCTACGGCACCTCGCGACGTTCGGTCTGGTCACCGACTGGGATGGCGCCACCAGCAAGCGGGAACGCTGGTGGCAGGCGACTGCCCGGGGCTTCCGTTTCACCCCTACCGACAGCGTCGAAGGGCAGTCCGCCAGCCACCAGCTGCGCGGCGAGATGTTCGCCCGGAACGCCGACGCGCCCCAGCAGTGGCTGCTGCACGAGGAGCCCCGGTTGGACCCCGAGTGGCGCGCTCTGGCCGGCATTGCCGACACCCGATTCGTGGCCACCGCCGACGAGCTGCGGCAGCTCGAGGAGTCGATCGAAGAGCTGATCGCCCCGTACGTGCGGCGCAAGGAGGAGGCGTCTCCGGACGGCGCGCGGATCGTCCGGATGCTGCGCTACCTCCTGCCCGAGGCCGGCGACGACGCCTCGGCCGCGTCCGGCGACGCCCCGGCCGCGTCGTGAACACCGCCGGCACCGACACCGCGACTGCACCCGGCGCTGAGGCCGTGCGCGCCACCGGCGCCGAGGCCGTGCGCGCCACCGGCGCCGTGCCCCCGCCGGCTCTGCTTCGCGACCGGCGGTTCCGCACCTTCTGGTTCGGGCAGACGATTTCCGACTTCGGTGATCGGATCAGCGAACTGGCCCTGCCACTGATCGCCGTCACCCTGCTCGCCGCGACCCCCGTGCAGGTCAGCGTCCTCACCGCGTTGATCTGGCTGCCCAACCTGCTGGGCCTGTTCCTGGGCGCGTGGGTGGACCAGCGCACCCACAAGCGGCGTCTCCTGATCATCGCGGACCTGCTTCGGGGCGCGGTGCTGCTCAGCCTGCCGCTGGCCTATCTGTTCGGCGCGGTCACCCTCAGCCAGCTCTACCTGGTGGCACTGCTCACCGGCTTCGGTGCGGTGCTGTTCGCGATGGCACGTCAGGCGTTCTTCGTGGCCCTGGTGCCGCGATCGGCGTACGTCGACGCGAACAGCAAGCTGAGCATGAGCCGGTCGCTGTCGTTCATCGCCGGTCCGGCCGTCGGCGGTGGACTGGTCCAGGCGCTGAGCGCCCCGGCCGCGATCGTCGTCGACGCGGTGTCCTTCCTCGGCTCCGCGCTGCTGCTCAGCCGCATCCCGGTGACCGAGGTGCCTCCGCCGCCACGTCGGACGTCCACCCTCGGCCTGGTCCGCGAAGGGCTCGTGCTGGTGCTGCGGCATCCGGTGCTGCGTGCCGCACTCGGCTGCACCAGCACCGTCAACTTCTTCACCTTCATCTCCGGCGCGTTGCTGGTGCTCTACGCCAGCCGCGAACTCGACCTGTCGGCCGGCGCGATCGGCGTCGCCCTCGGATTCGGGGCAGTCGGGGGGCTCGCGGGCGCGGCGCTCGCACCACGGATCTCACGCGCCATCGGCCTGGGCCGTACCGCCATGATCGGCGCGGTGCTCTTTCCCGCGCCGCTGGCATTGACCGCGCTGGTGTCCGGCCCCACCTGGACGAAGGTGGCCGCGCTGGCGGCCATCGAGCTGGTCTCCAGCGTCGGGGTGATGCTGATGGACGTCAACCTGAACGCCCTGCTCACCGCGGTGACACCCGACGACGCGCGAGGACGCCGTGCCGGCGCGTACAGCGCGGTCAACTACGGTATCCGCCCGCTCGGCGCGCTGGTCGGTGGCGCGTTGGGCACCACCATCGGGCTGCGACCCACCCTGGTCATCGCCGGCCTGGGTGGCGTGCTCGCCGTGCTGTGGTTGCTCGCGTCACCGATTCGCCACATCAGGACCCTGGACGACCAGACGGCATGATCGACCTGGGCTGGCTCGCCCGGCCGTTGCCCGGACGCTGGGCCGCCGTTGCTCGGACCCGCGGCTGCCCGGACCTTGGGCCGCTGTTGCCCGGGGCGCTGGTCACCGCATCGACCCGGTTGGGGATCGGCCCGCCAGCGCGATCGGAGGCGGTGCCGGAGAAGGCACCACCCGGACGAGCGATGCCTGTGAGTCATCATGATGACTCACAGGCATCGCGCCGATATCGGTGCTGGACCCGCGGGCTGCGGTCGGTGTCCCGGATAGCCGTGGTCGCTGTGCGCCGCGGGCCGTGGTCGGTCGGTGTGCGGCGTGGGCTGCCGTCGTGGCACGTGAGCTGCGTCGACGACCGCTCGTCGGCGACGAGGCTTGGCAGTGCGGCCACCAGCGACCGTTTCCGGTGGAGGCCGGGCCGGTGTCGCGCCGGTCAGCTGGTCTCCGCCAGCAGCAGGCCGGCCAGCTCGGTGGGCTGGGAGATCATCGGCCAGTGACCGGTGGCCATCGTGACAAGTCGCCAGTGGTCGCTGGTCAGCAGCTTGGCCACGGTGTCGTTGGGCTCGGGCCCGTCGAGCAGGCACTTGATGTACGTCGCCGGGAGCTCGCCCAACGGCCGGGTCAGCACGGCCGGCTCGCTCAGCGTGGCACCCGGGTGCGGCGTGGAGCCGTCGATCAGACGGGCCACCTGCTCGTCGGTGAGCCCCTGACCGTCGAAGTCGGCCGCACCGAGCGGCGGCCAGTAGCCGCCATTGGCAGTGATCACCGACTCCAGTGCCGCCGGCCCCTGCCACCACTCGGACATGAACGACGCGCCGTCGACCGGCACCTCCGAGTCGACGAAGACCACCCTGGTCAGCCGGTCACCGATCCGCTCGGCGGCCTGACCCACCGGGATGCCCGAGTAGCTGTGCCCGACCAGCACCACGTCGCGCAGGTCGCGGCGCTCGACCTCGGCGACGATGTCCTGCACGTGGGTCTGCTGGCCGGCGGCCACACCCTGCTTGTCGGCGAGGCCGGAGAGAGTCAGCGGGTAGGTGTCGTGCCCGGCCGCACGCAGTGACGGGACCACCTCGTCCCAGACCCACGAACCCAGCCACGCCCCTGCCACCAACACGAAATCAGCCATGGCCGGCACCCTAGCGCCGCCCTGTGACAGCCCGGCGGTTAGCCACTGCGACACCTGGTCTCGGACGGGCACCGCCAGTGCTCAGCCGGTCGGCGGTGCCGGGGGACCGACCAGGGCGGCGAGCCGTTTCGGGGCCTGCACGCAGTAGCTCTCGGTGAGCAGCTCGCCCACCTCGTCCCAGTCGGTGTCCCGGTCCAGGAGCACGCCCAGCACGTTCGGGCCCCAGTCCGGCTTGTAGAAGGGATGTCCGCTGGCGAGGAGCCCGGCGATCTCGTCGAGTGGCGACCGGAAGACCAGCCGGCAGGTGGGACGGGCGGGCGCGGCGGCCCGGCCGTGCGTCACCTGGCGGTCGGGGTCGACGGTGTGCACGTGGGCGAAGGTCCGCTTGCGGATCCGCCAGCGGATGCCCACCCACGCGGGCTCCTCGTAGGTCTCCGGCAGCCCGAGGCAGATCGGCCGCAGCCGGTCGAGGATCTCGGGCGGGACGTCTCCGGGTTCGGTCACGGGCAGCGACGGTAGTCGGGTGGTGTGACAAGTTCCGCTCGTCGACGGCCTCCCCGCCCGGTGGTGCGCGCCCCGTCGATCCGCGAGGATGGGCGTGGTGATCCTGGGCCGTCGTCCAGGCCCACCCCACCCCCGTGCCCGTTGAGGAGTGCCGTGCCGTCCATCCTGCTCTCCCGCCGCGACCTCGACTTCCTGTTGCACGACTGGCTGAAGGTGGGTCAACTCGTCGAGCGACCCCGCTACGCCGAGCACTCCCGGGAGACCTTCGACGACGCCCTGGACCTCGCCGAGCGGGTGGCCACCGAGCAGTTCGCCCCGCACAACCGGGCCGCCGACCTCGCCGAGCCCACCTTCGACGGGCAGCGGGTGCGGCTCATCCCGCAGGTCCGCGCGGCGCTGGACAGCTTCGCCGAAACGGGCCTGCTCAGCGCCGGCCTGGACGCCTCGGTCGGCGGCCTGCAACTGCCGCACGCCGTCGCGGCGGCCTGCTTCGCCTGGTTCCAGGCCGCGAACGTGGCCACCTCGGCGTACCCGTTCCTCACGCTGGGCAACGCCAACCTGTTGCTGGCGCACGGCAGCGCCGAGCAGGTGGACACCTACGTCCGGCCCATGCTGGAGGGCCGGTTCTTCGGCACCATGTGCCTGTCTGAGCCGCACGCCGGCAGCTCACTGGCCGACATCACCACCCGCGCCGAGGCGCAGGCGGACGGTACGTACCGGCTCTTCGGCACCAAGATGTGGATCTCCGGCGGCGACCACGAGCTGGCCGAGAACATCGTCCACCTGGTACTGGCGCGGATCCCCGGCGGGCCGCCCGGGGTGAAGGGCATCTCGCTGTTCATCGTGCCCAAGGTGCTGGTCGGTGCGGACGGTTCACTCGGCGACCGCAACGACGTGGTGCTGGCCGGGCTCAACCACAAGATGGGTTTCCGGGGCACCACCAACACCCTGCTCAGCTTCGGCGACGGCGCGCACACCCCGGGCGGCCGCGCCGGTGCGGTCGGCCACCTGGTCGGCCCGCCGCACCAGGGCCTGGCGCAGATGTTCCACATGATGAACGAGGCCCGGATCGGGGTCGGGGCCGGCGCCACCGCGCTGGGTTACACCGGCTACCTCAAGAGCCTGGCGTACGCCAAGGAGAGGCCGCAGGGCCGGCCGGTCGGCGCGAAGGACCCGGCCGCGGCGCAGGTGCCGATCATCGACCACCCCGACGTACGTCGGATGCTGCTGGCCCAGAAGAGCTACGTGGAGGGGGCACTGGCGCTGGTGCTCTACTGCGCCCGGTTGCTCGACGAGCAGCAGACCGCCGACGCCGACGCCGACCGCGAGCGCGCGCATCTCCTGCTGGACGTGCTCACGCCGATCACCAAGAGTTGGCCGTCGCAGTGGTGCCTGGCCGCCAACGACCTGGCGATCCAGGTGCTCGGGGGTGCCGGCTACACCCGCGATCACGACGTGGAGCAGCACTACCGGGACAACCGGCTCAACCCGATCCACGAGGGCACCCACGGCATCCAGGCGTTGGATCTGCTGGGCCGCAAGATGACCATGCGGGGCGGTGCCGGTCTCACCGTGTTGACCGCGACGGTCGGCGACACCGTCGAGCGGGGCCGAAAGGCCGGCGGTGAGGCGGCCGATCTGGCGGACCGGCTGGCGGGTGCGGTGGACCGCATCACCGAGGTCACCGGTCGACTCTGGGCCGACGGCGATCCGGTGCTGGCACTGGCCAACGCCAGCACGTACCTGGAGGCGGTCGGGCACGTGGTGATCGCGTGGATGTGGCTGGAGCAGGTGCTGACGCTGCCGCCGGAAGAGGAGGGCGACACGTTCCACGCGGGCAAGCGGCAGGCCGCACGCTACTTCTTCAGGGTCGAGTTGCCCCGTACCGGCCCGCAGTTCGACCTGCTGGACAGCCGGGACCGGACGACCCTCGACATGCGCCCGGACTGGTTCTGACCGGGCTGGCCGTCATCGTCGGCCCTGGTGCCGCATCGCCTGCCGCCCCTTGACCACGCCGAGGATGATCACGATCACCAGCGCGATCAGACCGATGATGATCAGCCAGCGGACGGCCTCGAGGATCAGCCCGAGCAGGATCAGCACGCCGGCGACCACGCCGACGACCCAGAGCAGTGCACGCATGTCCACCTCCGGTAACCGGCCGCGCCTGGTGCGGCGGGCACGAAGGTCACCTTCCCGATCCGGCCGCCACCATGCCCGCCCGAGGTGAGAAGCGCCTCTGATCGACTCGGTTCCTTGATAGCGGGGTATCCGGGACGCGGGGTCGGCCCGATTTACAGGAAACCGAGTCGACCAAGGCCCGGCGGGCTCAGCCCCTGGTACGCGCCACGTAGACCGTGTTGGCGGACTCACCGCCGGTGAGCGGGTTGGCGAACGGCACGACGTGTGCCCGTACGTCCACGAAGACCTCGGCGAGCGCCGCGGTGAACTCGGTGTCCGGCGGGTCGTCCGACCAGAGCGCGAACACCCCCTCGGGACGCAGCAGGGCGGCCAGCCGGCGCAACCCGGCCGGCGGGTAGAACGCCGCGTGGCTGGGGTGCAGGACGTTGCGCGGGGAGTGGTCGACGTCGAGCAGCACGGCGTCGAACCGCCGGCCGGGCACCTCGGCGTCGAAGCCGGTCGTACCGGCCACCGCCGCGAAGAAGTCGGCCTGCACGAACCGGGTCCGTGGGTCCTCGGCGAGCCCCGCCGCGAACGGCAGCAGGCCCCGGCGGTGCCAGTCAATCACGTCCTCGATCGCCTCCACCACCAGCAGCGAGCGCACCCGGGGGTCGCCCAGCGCCGCGCAGGCGGTGTAGCCCAGCCCGAGACCGCCGACCACCACGTCGAGCGAGTCACCGGTCACCTCGGCGAGGCCGAGCCGCGCCAACTCGATCTCCGCGACCGGGAACAGGCTGGACATCAGGTACTCGTCGTCGAGCTTGACCTCGTACACCTCGACCTGGAGGGCCGGGTCCCGGCGTCGGCGCAGGCTGATCGCGCCGATTGGGGTCTCCCGCCAGGCCAGCTCTTCGAAACGCGCGCCCACGGGTGCCCTCTCGCCGCCGGATTCGTCCCCGGATGGTACCGGTTGCCCCGGGCCGGCCACGCAGGGTCCACGCGACATCGACGCAACGCATATTCTGTGCCCGGCCGATCCACCGGAGGGACTCTCATGCCGTCGCGGCAGGACCAGCTGCACTCCTACCAGTTCAGCGTGCAGCGGGCGGTCGCCGCCCTGGTCATGCGGGAGACCGACCCGGCGCAGTCACCGTTTCGGCGGCTGGCCGGCGCCGGCCTGGCCAGCGTCCTGGTCGCGGCGATCGCGCTCGGCGGCTTCGCGCTCTACGGCCTGTTCGCCGGCGGCGGCAACGGCTGGCGCGACCCGGGTGCGGTGATCGTGGAGAAGGAGTCCGGTGCCCGGTTCGTCTATCGCGAGCAGCGGCTGCACCCGGTGCTCAACTACGCCTCGGCGCTGCTGATCGTCGGCGCGGACCAGTCGAAGACCGTGCTGGTCTCCCGACGCACCATCGACGGTGTGCCGCGCGGGCTGCCGCTGGGCATCGCCGACGCGCCCGATTCGCTGCCCGCCCCCGGTCGGCTGGCCACGGCGGCGTGGACCGTCTGCTCGACGGCCCCGGCCGGCGAGGCACCCCGCTCCGCGCTGCTGATCGGCACCGAGCCCGACGGCGGCCGACTGCTGGGCGACGAGGCGTTGCTGCTGCGGCACCCCGACGGCGGGCTGCACCTGGTCTGGCACCAGCGGCGCTACCTCGTGCGCGATCCCAGCAGGGTGCTCGCGGCGCTCGCCACCACCCGCGCGCAGGCGGTGGCGGTGGCGCCCGCCCTGCTCAACTCACTGCCCACCGGCGCCGACCTCGCCCCGCTCGACCTTCCCGGCCTGGGGCAGCCCGCGACCCGGGTGGCGGGCGCCACGGTCGGCACTGTCTACCTGGTGAGCAACTCCGGTGGCGGCCGGCAGTACGCGGTGGCCGTCGACGCCGGCCTGGCCGGCATCACCGAGTTGCAGGCCGGGCTGTTGCTGGCTCGCACCGGGCAGGGCGAGCCGGTGTCGATGACGTTGGGCCGTTTCGCCGCGCTGCCCACGGTGCCCGACCTCGCCCCGAGCGGCGTCACCGCCCCACCGCCGACCCCGCCCCGGCTCGCGGCCGGCGACGACGGTGCCCTCTGCGCCCGCGTCGCCGACGACGGTGGGGTTGCCGAGGTGCGCTGGGGCGTACCGCTGCGGGACCTGGCGGCCACGCCACGCACCGCGCCCGGCGGCGACGCGGTGCTGGCCGACCACGTGGTGGTCGAGCCGGGTCGCGGCGCGGTGGTCGAGGCCGCCGCCGCGCCCGGCGCGTCCGGCGGCGCGGTGTCCGTGGTCACCGATCTGGGCCGACGGTACGTGTTGGCGGACCGGGAGGTGCTCCCGATGCTCGGCTACCGCAATGTGCGCCCGTTGCGGCTGCCGGCCGGGCTGGTCAGCCTGGTGCCCGCCGGGGCGACCCTGGACCCGGCCGCCGCACGGGCCGTCGCCGCCGGAGACTGAGGGTGACCCGGCCGATCGGCCGGCCGGTGTCAGTCCGCCGGGCGGCGCAGGATCGTCACCGCGAACGCCGCGTCGTCGCGCCACGGGCGCAGATCCCAGGTGGCGAAGCGCTGCTCCACGCGCAGCCCGGCGGCCACCGCGTCGGCGTCGAACGCGGTCAGCGGGTAGCCGCGCTCGGTGCCGAAGCCCACGGTCAGCACGCCGTCGGGTCGCAGGTGCGCCGCCACGCGGCGCAGCACGTCCGGTTCGGTGCCGACGGCGACGAAGGCGAGCACGTTGCCGGCCAACACCGCCGCGTCGAACGGTTCGGCCTCACCCAACGCCGGTAGATCCAGCTCGGCGAGGTCGGCGACCAGCCACGTCGGGCCGGGATAGTCGGCGCGGGCGGCATCCACCAGCGCGGGGTCGGCGTCCACCCCGACCACCGTGTGCCCCCGCTCGGCCAGCGCGGCACCGACGCGGCCGGTGCCGCTGCCGGCGTCGAGGATCCGTGAGACGGGCGCGACCAGAGTGTCCACCAGGCGGGCCTCGCCGGCCAGGTCCGCGCCCTCGGCCGCGAGTTTCCGAAACCGGTCGATATACCACTGCGAGTGCTCGGGGCCGGTGTCGGTCGCCCAGCGGGTCGGGTTGGCCATGTGGCCACCGTAACCGGGCCGGTGGGGGTGCGGCGGGGGACCCGGGGGGAGACGGTCATCCCTTCTCCGCGCCGCTGGTCAGCCCCTCGGTGAGCAGCCGCTCGCTGGCGAAGAAGAGGATCACGATGGGCAGGGTGAGCACCACCGACCCGGCCATCAGTACCGTCTTGGGCACCTCCACCCCGTCGGCGAGCAGGGACAACCCCAGCGACACCGTCCACCTGTTGGGTTTGTCGACCAGGAACAGCAGGGCGAAGAGGAACTCGTTCCAGGCGATCATGAAGTCGTAGAGCGCGACCGCCATGATCGACGGCATGGCGAGGGGCAGGCTGACGCGGCGGATGATGCCGAGCCGACCGGCGCCGTCGATGGCGGCGGACTCCTCCAGACTGACCGGAATGGTCTCGAAGTAGTTCCTCAGCATGTAGACCGACACCGGCAGCGTCTGCGAGATGTAGACCAGCACCAGACCGAACAGCGAGCCGCGCAGCTCGGCGAGGCTGAACACCACGAACAGCGGAATCGCGATGACGATCGACGGAAACAGGTAGACCGCCAGGAACAGGAAGTCGACCTGCCGCCGGCCGAAGAACCGCAGCCGGGCCACCGCGTACGCGCCGGGGATCGCCACCACCAGGGTGAGCGCGGTCGCCGTGACCGCGACCAGTCCGCTGTTGCGGATGAAGGTCAGGAACCCCTGGCCGCCGTCGTCGGTGGCCTTGAGGACCTCGGCGTACGTGGCCACCGTCAGCTCGCCGAAGCCGACGAGCAGCGCACCCGGGTCGAGCAGCAGCTGCTCGATGGGGCGCACCGAGAGCACCAGCATGTAGTAGAAGGGGAAGACGGTGACCACCAGGAACACGGCGATCACCAGGCGGCGCAGCCAACGCAGGCTCACCGTCTCGACCACGTCCCGGTCCATCAGCCCACCCTCCGTCCGAAGAAGCGCAGATAGATCACCACGAACACGATGAGCACCAGGGCCAGCACGACCGCCTGCGCGGAGGCCGCGCCGATGTCGGTGCGGGCGGTGAGGAACTCGTACACCCGCACGCTGACCACCTCGGTGCCGGCGGCACCACCGGTGAGCAGGTAGACGTCGTCGAACTTGTTGAACGTCATGATGAAGCGCAGCACGCCCAGCAGGGCGATCACCGGCAGCAGTTGCGGCAGCAGGATGTGCCGGAAGCGTTGGGTGGGTGTGGCGCCGTCGACCCGGGCGGCCTCCTCCAACTCACCGGGCACCGCCTGGAGCCGGGCCAGTAGGAACAGGAACGCGAACGGGAAGTACCGCCACGCCTCGAAGACGATCACCGTGGTCAGCGCGGTCGACTCCTGGGACAGGAACGGCACCGGGGCGTCCCAGCCGAGCAGGCGCTGGCCCCACGCGTTGACGATGCCGAGCTGCGGGTCGAGCATCACCTGCCACACGAACGTCACCGCGACCACCGGCGCCACGTATGGCAGCAGCATGGACGCCCGCACCAGCGTGCGGCCCCGGAACGGTCGGCGGACCACCAGGGCGGCCACCAGACCGAGCAGGATCGACCCGACCGTGCCGCCGATGCTGTAGATCAGCGTGACCCACAGTGTCTCGGCGAAGCCGGGGGTGTGCAGCACCCGGTCGATGTTGTCCATCGTGAAGTCGCCGAACAGGCCGGTCTTGCGCAACGTGGCGAGCCGGACCCGCTGGAAGGCGAGCACCACGGTCCACACGATCGGGATGCCGATGACCGCGATGGTGACGAGCAGGGTCGGTGCGACGAGCGCGAGCCCGGCCCGGGACTCGCGGCGGCGCAGGGTCAGTGGGCGACGGCGGCCGGGCCGTCCCGGCCGGTCCCGGGTGGGGGAGCGGCCGGTCTCCGGCGCGGTGGTGGTCAATTGACGCCTGCCTTGATGGCCTCGACGTCCTTCTTGGCGCGGCCGGCGGCGGCCGCGGCGTCGGACTTGCCGGAGTAGACGTCACTCAACGCCTTGGGCACCGGTAGCTCACCGAGCATGGCGCCGACCAGCTTGCCCTGCCCCTGGGTGAGCCCCCAGCGCTGGAAGGTGTCCGGGCTGCGGCGCAGGTTGGCGAGCACCTCGTCGCCGAACACGTCCGCGAGGGGCTTCTTCGCGTCCACACCGGCCTGGCTGGTGTTCCAGGCCGTCAGGTACGCCTCGGGCTCGGCCGGGGTGCCCTTGCGCACCGGGAAGCGGCCCTCGGGGGACATGCCGAACCAGCGCGGGTAGCCGTCGCCGAGCATGTACTCCACGAAGGACTTCGCCGGGTCGGCCACCGCGCCGTCGAGCACGGCCCACGAGCTGATCTCGCCGTACTGCGCCGGTTCGGTGCCGTTCGGGCCCTTGATCGCGGTGACGAAACCGCTGTTCTTCGCGAGGAACGCCGGGTCGGACTGGCACTGCGGGCAGGTCGGCTTGGCGTCGTTGCGCAGCCCGGCCAGCTCGTCGAGGATGAACGGCGACCAGATGACCATGGCCGCCTTGCCCGCGAAGTAGGTGGCCCGGGTGGTGTCCACGTCCTGTGCGCCCTTCACCGAGCTGGTGCGGATCAGGTCGCCGTAGAAGCGGAACGCCTCGACGCACTGGGGTGAGTCGAGGGTGACCTTTCCGGAGTCGTCGGTGAGCTGGCAGCCGTTGGCCAGTGCCAGGTGCTCGAAGGTCTGCTGGGTGAACACGTCGCTGGACGAGGTCGCCGCGGTGATCCCGGCGACGCCGCCGGTGTTGAGTCTCGCCGCGGCGTCGGTGATCCGCTCGTACGTGTCGGGGGCGGGCAGGCCGGCGGCGGCGAACAGGTCCTTGCGGTAGACGAGTAGCTGCCCCCACCCGTCGCTGGGCACGGAGAGTTGTTTGCCGTCGTCGGAGGTCAGCTCCAGCGCTCGGGGGGAGAACGTCTGCTTGCCCAGCTTGTCGACGACCTCCGCGTTCGCCGAGGCGTGCAGCAGCTCGTTGCCGGCGAGCGTACGGATGCCGGCCAGGGAGACCGAGCCGACCACGTCGGGCAGGTCTCCGGCGGCGGCGTTGGCGGCGATCAGGGAGGGGAACTGGTCCTCGTTGACGGTCACGAGGTCGACCTGGATCCCGGTCTTCGCGGTGAAGTCGGCGATGATCGCCTTGGTGGCGGTGACCCGGTCGGCGACGTCTTCCAGGCTCCAGACGGTGATCTTTTTGCTGTTGCTGTCCGGTTCGTCGTCGCCGCAGGCCAGCAGGGAGGACGCAGTCAGTGCCATGATCAGGGTGGTGGCGAGTATCCGCCTCGGAGGTGCTGACATCGGTGGCACTCCTCTCGAAGGGTACATGACGGATTCAACACCTTCGATAGATCAATAACAAGACATATTGCGATTTTTTGCTATCATGGAGCCCAGTGCTACCGGGATGTGACGCATGGGCAACTGGGTTGTCTCTCTCGCCGGGCCTCGACGGATCAGCCTCGAGCCCTGCCCGCCAGATCCGCTCGGCCCCGGCCAGGTCCGGGTCCGCACCTGCTACTCGGGCATCTCCGCCGGCACCGAGCTGACCCTCTACCGGGGCAGCAATCCCCGGCTCAGCAAGGACTGGGACGACGCCGCCCGGATGTTCGTCCCCCGACAGACCCCGGTGCCCTATCCGCTGATCGGCTTCGGCTACGAAGAGGTCGGCGAGATCGTCGAGGTGGCCCCGGAGGTCACCGACCGACACCCCGGGCAGCTCGTCTGGGGCATCTGGGGGCACCGGGCCGAGGCGGTGCTCGCCGCCGACGCGGTCCGTCCGCTCCCCGCCGGGCTGGACCCGCTCGCCGCGGTCTTCGCCCGACCCGGCGCCATCGCGCTGACCGCCGTGCTCGCCGGTGACCTGCACCTCGGCGACTGGGTCGGCGTCTTCGGGCAGGGCGTCATCGGGTTGCTCGCCACCCGACTCGCCGTCCTCTCCGGAGCGCGGGTGGTCGCCGTCGACCAGATGCCCGACCGGCTGGCGCACGCCGCCCGCTACGGCGCCCGATCCACCGTGGACGTCGGCGTCGAGTCCGCCGCCACCGTGCTGCGGCACCTCACCGCCGGCCGGGGCGCGGACGTCTGCCTGGAGCTGTCCGGCACGTACCCGGCGCTGCACGAGGCGATCCGGTCCACCGCACACGCCGGCCGGGTCGTGGCCGCCGGCTTCTACCAGGGCCAGGCCGACGCGCTCGGCCTCGGCGAGGAGTTCCACCACAACCGCATCCAGTTGGTGGCCGCCCAGGTCTCCGGTCCCACCCCCGCGCCGAGCATGGCCGGCCGGTGGACCGGTGACCGGGTCGCGCAGACCTTCATGGATCTGGTGGCTGAGCACAGCCTCGACCCGATGCCGCTGGTCAGCCACATCGTCGACGCCAGCGCCGTCGCCGACGCCCTCGCGCTGCTCGACCGCGGCGCCGGTGACGTCCTCCAAGTGGTGTTGAGGTTCTGAGATGACCACCATCGCGCTGGCCTGCCAGGAACAACTCCTGCCGGGCACCGACCTGATCCAGAAGTACGCCCTCGCGACCGCCCTCGGCTACCAGGGCATCGAGCTACGCGGGCGCGGCGAGCTGGCGTTCGCCCGCCGCCTGCCCGAGCTGCGCCGAGCCCGCGCCGCCGGGGTGGTGATGCCCACCGTCTGCGTCGAGATGGACCACTTCATCGGCGACTTCGACCCCGCCCGCTCCGGCGACGCCGTCGGTAACCTGCGCTCGCAGCTCTCGGTGATCGCCGAGCTGGGCGGCGTCGGGGTGATGACCCCGGCGGCCTGGGGGATGTTCTCCCGGCGGCTACCACCGTTCGAGCCGCCGCGTCCGCCGGCCGGCGACCGGCAGGTCCTCCTCGACGCCCTGGGCGAGCTGGGCGAGCACGCCAGGGCCGAGGGGGTCAGCCTCTTCCTCGAACCCCTCAACCGGTACGAGGATCACATGGTCAACCGTCTCGACGAGGCGGTCGCGCTCTGCGCCGCGCTCGGGCTGCCGTCGGTGCGGGTGGTCGCGGACACCTTCCACATGAACATCGAGGAGGACGACATGCACCGCGCCCTGCGTGCCGCCGCGCCGTACCTCGGGCATGTGCAGGTCAGCGACTCGAACAGGTTCCAGCCCGGCGCCGGGCACCTGGACTGGCCGGCGCTGGTGCGTACCCTGCTGGAGCTGGACTACCGGGGCTGGTTGGCCCTGGAGTGCCGGCTGCGCGGCGACCCGGTCCGGGCCCTGCAACAGGCCGCCGCGGTCCTGCGACACGCGCTGCCCCGGCGGGCCGCCGCATGACCGCCGGTGCGAATCCGACGCGCGTCGACGGGACCGTCGAAGGCGACCGGACGCGCGTCGACGCCGAGGTCCACCCGACCCGCGCCGACCCGACCCGCGCCGCCGCCGGCCCGGCTGGTGTCGGCGGCCCGGCCCGCACCGGCGGGCCGACCGACGCGGCCGGGCTGCGTCGGCTCGCCGTCGACACCCTCGACGCCAACTGGGAACACGACCACACCGTGCCCTCGCGCACCCTCTACCCGCACCAGTGGAGTTGGGACTCCGCGTTCATCGCGATCGGGCTGGCCCAGATCCGGCCCGAGCGGGCCTGGCAGGAGCTGGCGAGCCTCTTCCGGGCGCAGTGGGCCGACGGACGGGTGCCGCACATCGTGTTCAACCCGGCGATGCGGGTCGGCGCGTACTTCCCCGGCCCGGAGCTGTGGCGCTCGGCCAGCGTCGAGGGCGCACCCGCCGTGGACACTTCCGGCCTGGTCCAGCCACCGGTGCACGCGCTCGCCGCGTTGCTGGCGTACCGGCGGGCGCCCGACCCGGCCGGCCTGGCCGCACTGCGTCGGCTCTATCCCGCGCTGGTCGCCCAGCAGCACTACCTGGCTACTCGACGCGACGTGGCAGGTGACGGACTGGTCTGCATCGTGCACCCGTGGGAGTCCGGGTTGGACAACAGCCCGGCCTGGGACGAGCCGATGGCCGCGGTGCCGGCGGAGGCGGCCGTCATGCGCGCGTACCGTCGGCACGACACCGCGCACGCCGACGCCGCGCACCGCCCCACGGACCTGGACTACGCGCGCTACCTGGCGATCGTCGCGGCCTACCGGGACCACGACTACGCCGACCGCTCGCTGGCCGACCACCACCCCTTCCTGGTGGAGTGCCCGCTGTTCAACGCGGCGTTCGGGTCCGCCGAACACGCCCTCGCCGAGATCGCCGTGCTTGTCGACGCCGACCCGGGGCCGCACCGGGCTCGCGCGGCCCAGATCACCGAGGCGCTGCTACGACGGCTCCACGACCCCGGCACCGGGACGTTCCAGCCCCGTGACCTGCGCACCGACCGGCTCATCAGCGCCCGTACCGTGCTGGGGCTGGCGCCGCTGATCCTGCCCGACCTGCCCGCGCCGCAGGCCGACGCGCTTGTCGCCGAGGCCCGGTCGGCGCGCTTCGGCGTGGCCCGCCGGATGGACCGGCCGTTACCCACCTACGACCGCACCGCACCCGACTTCGAGCCCCTGCGCTACTGGCGTGGGCCGAGTTGGCTGAACATCGGCTGGCTGGTCCACCGAGGGCTGCTCGCGCACGGGCACCCGGAGTTGGCCGCCGGGCTGCGCCACTCCATGATCGACCTGGTCGGCGGGGCCGGCTGCCACGAGTACTTCCACCCGGACACCGGCGCCGGGCTGGGCTCGCCGGCGTTCAGCTGGACCGCCGCGCTGCTGCTCGACCTGCTGGCCGACTGAGCCCGCCCTCGACGCGTACCAGGTGGTGGCGTGCCCGGTCCCGCACCTCAACTGGCGACAACCTGCCGCACTGGTGGCGCAGTTTGTCGCGGCCGGGCGGGGGTAACCGCCCGGACGTGACCGACCGCGACGGGTTCCCGTACTTCATCGACGCGGTGTCCCGCCGGTCCGGCCTGCCGACCGAGCAGGCCGCCGCACTCGCCCGCGCCGTACTCCAGACGTTGGCCGAGCGGGTGACCGGCGGCGCGCCCGACGACCTCGTCGGGCACCTCCCGAACGAGGTAGACGGCTACCTGGCCGGTCCGGCCCCGGACTTGGGTGGTCCGGTCTCGGACCTGGCTGGTCCGGCTCCGGACCTTGTTGGTCCGGCCCCGGAGGTGGCCGGGGCGGTCGGTTCCGTCCTGGACCCGGCCAGCTCGGCTCTGGAGCCCGCCGGAGTGGTCGGCCCGGATGGTGGCGAGGACGGGCTGGATACCGGGGTGGGCCTGGATGTGGGCGGCGCCGCTGCGGCTCCTGCGCCAGCGGGCGCCGGTCCGGCGGAGTTCCTGCGCCGGGTGGAAGAGCGCGCCGGAGTGGATCCGGAGACCGCCCGAGCAGGAACCGGCGCCGTCTTCGGCACGTTGCGCTCGGCGATGACCGTACGGGAGTTCCGACAGCTGGTGGCACGACTGCCACGCGACGGCGAAGGCGGAGTCGCGTACCGGCCCTGACCCGAGACGGTGCCCTCCGGCCCGGTCCGACCTGGCCTGGTGCGAACCGGCCGCTGCGGCCCGGCCCGGTGCGGGCGCTGCGCGGCGCGGCGCGGCGCGGCGAGATCCACCCGTGTTTCTTGAAGTCGCGGTGTCGCGGCGACCGGGACACCCCGGGTTCCTGTAACCCGAGTCGATCATGGCGGGTCGGGCCCGGGTTGGACCGGATGGGGAAGCCACCGGTCGTCCGGGACACGGTCATCGCGCCCCGGGGTGGGCGTTGACGGTGTCGTCGCCGAAGGCGGCGGTAAACGCTTTCGCGATCAGCTCGGGCAGCTCGCTTCGTCCGTCGTCCTCGGCCCAGCGCATCACCGCCGTGTGCATGGCGGCGAGGCAGGCACTCGCCGCCGCCTGGACGTGGAACGCCACGTCGGGGTCGGTGTCGGTGGCGTCGTCCCGGACGGCGGCGACGATGGCCTGCTGCAGGGCGTACTGGTTGTCCAGGTGTTTGGCCCGCAGGGCCGGCGTCGAGATCATCAGGCGGAGGCGGGCGAGCAGGAACTCCCGCTGGCTGCCACCGGTGAGTGTCGCTGCCGATTCGATGAGCGCGTCGCCGATGCGCCGGACCAGAGGCTGCGCGGCGGGCGCCGCGGCGATCCGCTCGGCGAAGAGTTGGCCGTGCTGGTCGAAGAGGACCAGGTCCTCTTTGGTGGGGAAGTGCCGGTACAGGGTCATCGGGGACACCCCGGCGGCCTCGGCGACGTCCTGCACGGTCGTGGCGTCGTAACCACGCTCGCTGAACAGCCGGATCGCCTGCGCCTGGATCGTGCGCTGGGTGTCGGCTCGTCGTTGGGCTCGCAGTGTTGAGCGTTGGTCGGGCACGTGATAGACACTACCTCAGTGAGAGTCGCTACCAGATTGGTGGTGACTAACAAGTTCGGGGTGGGTTGGCATGGGTGATCTGACCGGGAGGACGGCTCTCGTGACCGGAGCATCGCGCGGCATCGGCCAGGCGATCGCGATCCGGCTCGCGGCGCAGGGCGCGATGGTTCTCGTGCACTTCGGCACCGACCAGGGCGGTGCAACGGCGACTGTCGACAGGATCGAACGTGCCGGCGGCACCGCGCTCGCCGTCCGCGCGCAGCTGGGCGTGCAGGACGACGTGGCGACGCTCTTCGCTGGGGTCGAGGCCGGTCTGGCCGGGCGGCCACTCGACATCCTCGTCAACAACGCGGCGACCGCGCCGGCCGGTCCGCTCGGTGCCACGACGCGGGCCGAGTTCGACCACCTCTTCGCGGTGAACGTGCGAGCGCCGTACTTCATCACCCAGCGGGCACTGGCACTGCTGCGCGACGGTGGTCGCGTCATCACGATCTCGTCGGTGGCGACCCGGATGGCCAACCCCACTCAGACGTCGTTCGCCATGACGAAGGGCGCGGTCGAGACGATGAGCATGACCCTGGCCAACCAGGTAGGGGTTCGGGGCATCACGGTGAACGCGGTTGCTCCCGGCGCCACCCGGACGGCGACCAACGGGTCGGTCTTCGAGGCGCCGGGCCTGGCCGAGTTCATCAAGGGTACGACCGCGCTCGACCGGCTCGGCGAGTCCGACGACGTCGCCGAGGTGGTCGCGTTCCTCGCCTCCGACGGCGCACGCTGGATCACCGGTCAGGTCATCGACGCCAGTGGCGGCCTGTTCCTCGGCCCGCGCACCTGATCGCGGCCATCGTCCCGCCATTCACCGGGGAGCATCGGTCGGCCCGGCCCACCCCCGCGCTCACGTCGTGGAGTCGTCCAGGTCCTCCGGGTCGGTGATCCAGGCGGAGAACACCGGCACCCCGTGCCACGGCCCGGTGGTGCCGTCGGCCCGGGTGTCGGTGGCGACGGCCACCACGGCGTACGGATGGCCGAAGCGCAGCTCGGCGGTGCGGGCGAGGCCCTCCCGTGGCAGGCTGACCAGCCCGAACATGCCGGTCACCGCGGCCGCCTCGAAACCGTACCGGTCGTACCGGGCCACCGCCGTCTGTCGTGCCTCGAAGCCCCGCACCGGTCGGGCCAGCGCCTTCGCCAGGGCCAGCGTGGCCGCCGGAAAACCCAACGCCGGAGCGCTCAGGTCATGCTCACCGCGGGCCGACCAGCAGGGGAGTATCGCCTGGTGTCGCTCCTCGCGGCCGTCGGGGGCCCGGGTCCGGACCCGTTCCTCGCGTACCGTCCACAGCGCGGTCTCGCCCAGCGGCAGGTCGAACAGCGAGCGGCTGCCGGCCGGTGGCGAGCCGTCGGCCGCGCCGGCACCGAGGTCGTACGCGACGGCCAGCACCTCGGCCGGCGACACCTGCGGTGCGGCGGCCACCGACAGGACGACCAGCCCCGCGCCGGCACTGCTCTGGGCCGGCGCGGCGTGCACGATCACGTCACCGACCCGCGTGCCGGACACGATGGCGCACCGGTGGCCCTGGCTCGGGCTGCGCAACACCCGGCGTAACCCGCGGGCCCAGGCGCTGCCCGCACCGAGTGCGCGGGCTTCGGTGTGGTCGAACGGGGTCGCCCAGGAGATGCGGGTGGCCAGCGCGCTGGCCAGGGCGAAGACCACCTCCGGGCTGACCTTCAGGGGAAACGTGTCGATCAGGCCGTCGGTGTGCTCGCGCGCCCAGGCGTCCAACCCGGCCTGGTCGGGCAGCGCACCCACCTCCGTCGTCGCGGGCAGCGCGGCCCGCCACCCGGTCGACCCGCCGTGGCCCTGGCCGGGCAGGTGCCAGAGCGCGGTCGCCGAGGCGACAAGCGGATGCGGCGCGTCCAGCAGCGTCCGGGCGACCTCGGCCGCGCTGGCCAGGTCGGTGCCCAGAGCGCGAGCCAGCTCCTCGGCGGCGGGGTCGGAGGCGTCGGCCCCGGTGGCGCAGACCGCGAGCAGCAGCCAGGCGCCGAGCGGGGAGGCGACGTGGTGCCGGTCGCCGATCGTGGCGTGCAACCGCGCGGCGTACGCGGAGAGCGGCCCGTGCAGATCGGTCGTCATGCCCCTACTCTGCCCGCCTGCTCGCTCACGACCACAGCTCGAACGGCTCGTCGATCTCCTCGCCAGCCAGGAAGGGCGTGATCAGCCGGGGGAGTTGCCCGGGGTAGAACCGGTCCCGGCTGGCCACCACCTCCGCAAGCGGCCACCAGCGGAAGGCGAAGTAGTCCTCCACCTCGTAGTCGAGCCGGTGCGCCTCGTCCACGTCCGGGCCGGGGCCCGCCAGTCCTACGGTGACCACCACCTCGTCCTGGACGTGCCGCACCTGACGGTGCAGGAAACTCGCCCGTCGTCGCCAGGTCGGCATGCCCACCTGGTCGGCGGTGACCACGATGCCGGTCTCCTCGCGTAGCTCGCGCACCGCCGTGTCGCGATAGGTCTCCCCCTGGTCCATGCCGCCGCCCGGCAGCTCCCACCAGGTGCCCAGCCGGGGATGGTCCGGGTCGTGGGTGTGGAACAGCAACACCCGATCGGTGTGGTCGATGACCACCACCCGCACCGCGCGTCTCTGCAGGATCGGTAGGTCGCGGGGAAGATCGTCCATCGGCCCAGTCTGTCGCAACCCGCGGTGCGGCGGCGGGTAGGCTGCCCGCCGTGGCTGGTCTGTTGAGGAATGTCGCGGCTCGCATCTCCCGGGTGGGCGCGGTGATTCCGTCGCCCCGGCGTACCGGGCCGGCTCCCGCACAGGTGGCCCGCCGCCGTCAGGTGAGCGCGTTGCAGCGACGGGAGCTGACCTACGCCCCGGAGCGGGACGGTCAGGCCGACCCCGGCGAGATCGTCTGGACGTGGGTGCCGTACGAGGACGACCCCCGGCAGGGCAAGGACCGTCCGGTGCTGGTCGTCGGGCGGCACAGTCGGACGCTGTTCGGGCTGATGCTGTCCAGTCAGAGCGAGCGGGACGGGCAGCGGCACTGGTTCGCGCTCGGGCCGGGTGAGTGGGACCGCGACAACCGGCCGAGCTGGGTCCGGCTGGACCGGGTGCTCACCATGCGCGAGGACAGCATCCGCCGCGAGGGTGCCGTGCTGGACCGGCCCCGGTTCGACCGGGTCGGGCAGGCGCTGCGCGCCGGCTACGGCTGGCGCTGACCGCGCCCGGACCGGTGGCGAACGGCGCATCAGGCTGCCCCAGGAACGGGGCAGCTCGATAGGGACGCACCTGGTGGTCGTGCCTACTCGCGCCCCGCGACCGCTGCGCCCCGCGCGTCCGGCGGCGGGTACGGCTGGTCGGCGAGCAGCCGGGCCAGGTGCGCGGTGTTGAGCGCCAGAGCCTTCGTGGTGCGGCCGGTCGTGTCCGGCTTGGGGCCGACGTCGCGGTAGTCCACCGTGTGCAGTGCCTCGCCCACCCAGTAGGTCGCGGCGGCGGCGGCGAGGGTGAACCCGACCTCGTTGAGCGCCTGCTGCACCTGACCGATGGTGTGGTGCGCACCGTCCTCGTTGCCGACGACGGCGACGCCGGCCACCTTGCCGTAGGTCAGGAGCCGACCCTCGGCGTCGGTCTCGGACAGCTCGGCGTCGAGGCGTTCGAGGACCATCTTGCAGACGCTCGCCGGCTGACCGAGCCAGATCGGCGTGGCGATGACGAGCACCTGGGCTGCCAGCAGTTTGGCGCGGATCGCCGGCCAGCCGTCACCGCTGCCCTCGTCCGTGGACACCCCGAAGCGCACGCCGTGATCGACGACCCGGACCAGTTCGCCCTCGACGCCCTGCGCGGCCAACTCGGCGAGCACCTCCCGGCCGAGTTGCTCGGAGCTCGACGGCGCTGGTGAGGGCTTGAGGGTGCAGTTGAGCACGAGGGCGCGAATGTCCGCCACGTCGGTTCCTCCCGGCAGTTGTCTGGGCTGCCGCTGTCCCATACCCGGTCAGCGGAACCCAAACATCCATGAACGTGGCGGCGAAGCGATTGACGAGACGACGTTGAGCCGTATATTCAGCCGATACTGATGACCGAGGACGTCACGCGGCGGGTGGCCGAGCGGGTTCGTGCGAGTTTCGGCCTGCGGCTGTCCACGATGCAACGGGTGACCCACGGCGCCGACCAGCACGCCCGACTGTGGCAGGCATCCACCGTCGAGGGCGCCCGGTACGCGGTCAAGCTGAGCGGCGGCGGCACCGCTGCCGGTCTGGCCGTGACGGCGTACCTGGCCGGGCAGGGTGTGCCGGGCATCGCCGCGCCGGTGCCGACCCACGATGGACGGCTGTCCGTGGACCACGACGGTCACCGTCTCTCGGTGGTGCCGTGGGTCTCCGACGAGCGGGCGGTCGACGGCTCGATGACCACGGCGCACTGGCGTGGGTACGGCGAGGTGCTGGCCGCCGTGCACGCGGTGCCGGTCACCGACGAGTTGAGTCGACTGCTGCCGGTGGGCGGCGCGGCGTACCCCTCGATCGTGGCCGCGACCCGCACGATGGCCGAGCGGCTGCGCGACCCGGACCCCGCCGGCCCGGTGGTCGCCGACCTCGCGGGGGTGTGGTCCACGGTGGCCGACCGGGTGCGGACTCTGCTCCGTGAGGTCGAGCGCCTGGCCGTCGACCAGCAGGATCGGCCCGTGCCGTTCGTCGTCTGTCACGGCGACCCACACCTGGGCAACCTGCTGCTCGGCGCGAACGGGCGGGTCTGGTTGATCGACTGGGACGACGCGGTGCTCGCTCCGCGCGAGTGCGACCTGATGTTCGTGCGCGGCGGGGTGCTCGCCTTCGCGCCGATCACACCCGAGCAGCAGCGGGCCGTCCTCGCCGGCTACGGCACGACCGACGTCGACCCGGCGCGGGTGGCCTGGTTCCTCGCGGTGCGCGCGCTCGACGACCTCAGCGACTGGACGCGCCAGGCGGTGGACGCCGACGCCGAGGCGGCCGATCGGGACCGGGCGGCGCGGATCGTGCACGGACTCGTGTCGCCGGTGGGTCTGGTCACCCTCGCCGTCGCGGCGCTGCGCGATCTCGGTGCGCGTCGCTGAGCGGCGACCGCGTCGGGGTTGGCGGGAAAAAACAAGGGCAAGGAGGTCATCCCCTCCCTGCCACTCCCAACATATAGCGCACCGGGGGCCTTGCGGCAAGACCCGGGTGGTGCAGCAGAATCACCAGCCGAAGCCCAAATCCGGGAAAATCGGGGGATTCTGTGATCGATGTAATCATTGCCGGCGGTGGACCGACCGGCCTGTGGTTGGCCAGCGAGCTGCGGCTGCAGGGGGTCCGTCCCCTCGTGCTGGAGAAGGAGGCCGAGCCGACCAGGTATGTCCGCGCGCTCGGCCTGCACGCGCGCAGCATCGAGGTGCTGGACCAGCGCGGCCTGCTGGAGCGGTTCCTCGCGCTCGGCACCCGACACCCAGTCGGTGGCTTCTTCGCCGCCATCCCCAAACCGTCGCCGGGCGGGCTGGACACCGCACACGCGTACGTCCTCGGCATTCCGCAGACCAGCACCGACCGCCTGTTGGCCGAGCACGCCAGCGCCGTCGGCGTCGAGATCCGGCGCGGCAGCGAGCTGGTCGGGCTGAGCCAGGACGCCCACGGGGTGACCGTGGAGCTGGCCGATGGCACGCGGTTGGGCGGGCGCTACCTCGTCGGCTGCGACGGTGGCCGCAGCACCGTACGCAAGCTGCTCGGCGTCGGCTTCCCGGGTGAGCCGTCGACGGTCGAGACGCTGCTGGGCGAGATGGAGGTGGGGGTGCCGCCGGAGACGGTGGCCCAGGTCGTGGCCGAGGTCCGCAAGACCCACCTCCGGTTCGGTCTCGGGCCGCTCGGCGACGGGGTCTACCGCGTCCTCGTCCCCGCCGAGGGGGTGGCCGAGGACCGCGCGGTCCCGCCGACCATCGAGGACTTCACCGACCAACTGCGGGTGTACGCGGGCACCGACTTCGGCGTCCACTCGCCGCGCTGGCTGTCCCGCTTCGGCGACGCCACCCGGCTGGCCGAGCGTTATCGGGTCGGGCGGGTGTTGCTGGCCGGGGACGCGGCGCACGTCCACCCGCCGACCGGCGGGCAGGGTCTCAACCTCGGTATCCAGGACGCCTTCAACCTTGGCTGGAAGTTGGCCGCCGACATCAACGGTTGGGCGCCGGAGGGGCTGCTGGACACCTACCACTCCGAACGACACCCGGTGGCCGCCGACGTGTTGACCAACACCCGCGCGCAGATGGAGCTGCTGTCGCCCCAGCCCGGCCCTCGGGCGGTGCGCCAGTTGTTGTCGGAGCTGTTGGACTTCGAGGACGTCAACCGGTACCTGATCGAGAAGATCACCGCGATCGGGGTCCGCTACGACGTCGGCGAGGGCCACGACCTGCTCGGCCGACACCTGCGCGATGTGCGGCTGCGGCGGGGGCGTCTCTACGCGCTGATGCACGCCGGTCGCGGACTGCTGCTCGACCAGAGTGGTCGGCTCTCGGTCGCCGGGTGGGCGGATCGGGTCGACCACGTCGTCGACACCAGCGAGGAACTGGACGTGCCCGCGGTGCTGCTCCGGCCGGACGGCCACGTGGCGTGGGTCGGCGACGACCAGACCGATCTGCTCGGTCAGCTGCCCAGATGGTTCGGCGCGCCCGCCACCTGAACGGTCAGCGTTCCACCAGGCGGGCGCTGTCGACCAACTGTCGGGGCGACCGGGCGCCGCCGAGGCTCTTCGCCTGGTACATGGCGGCGTCGGCGCGGCTGAGCGCGTCGGTGAGCTGGGCCGGACCGGTCACCGGGGCGAGCCCGACGGACGCGGTGACCCGGACGCTGGAACCGCCGAGCCGAATGGGCGCGGCGACGGTTTCGCTGAGCCGGCGGGTGGCGTGGTCGATCCAGCGCCGGTCGACGGTGGGGGTGGAGAGCAGCCCGGCGAACTCGTCGCCGCCGAGGCGGGCGACGAGGTTGTCCCCGGCGAAGCCGGCGAGCCGCTCGGCCACACTGATCAACACCTGGTCGCCGGCGGCGTGCCCGTACTGGTCGTTGATCTGTTTGAAGTCGTTGAGGTCGAGCACGACGGCGATCAGCGGTTGGCCGGCCGCGTCGGTGAGCAGGGCGGCCGCCAGGCGGTAGAAGGCGCGCCGGTTGGGCAGCCCGGTGAGCGGGTCGTGGCTCGCGGCGTGCCGCTCGGCGGCCAGCTCGGCCTGGAGGTGCCCGATCTCGACCTCGGCGCGCAGCGCCCGCCGGCGCAGTTGCCAGGAGGAGAGCAGCGCACCGGCGGCACAGATGCCGGAGGCGACACTCATCGGATCCGGCACGAACCCTCCCATCGCCTCGACCGCCTCCAGCCTCTCCGCGACGCGACGTGCCGCGTCGGGGCCAACGTTTTGCCTGATGGTTGCCCCTGTGGGGGTAACGCAAAGTGAACGGATGGCCACCGATCACGTGCGTTATCATGCTCGCCGTCCGATGCAGATGCAATAGCAGATGCACGTGCATGAACGTCCAATGTCGTTGAAACACCCCTCGCCGTCACCGCTCCTCCCACGGCCACCGGCGGGCTCGTGAGCAGAAAGACGCCTCCATGCAGCAGCCACCCAATGGCGTACCGATCCATCAGTTGCCCCCGCTGAGCTGGCAGAAGAGCCGCCGGAGCAACCCCAGCGGCAACTGTGTCGAACTCGCCGAACTGCCCGGGGGAGCGGGCATCGCGGTCCGCAACTCACGACATCCGGAGGGGCCGGCACTGATCTACACGGTGGACGAGATCGCCGCCTTCGTGCTCGGTGCGCGCGACGGCGACTTCGACCATCTGATCAACTGACCGTTCGTCGTCCGCAGCGTCCCGGCGACGAGACCGAATCGCCGGTGCGGAGGAGTTCACCTCACTGTCGGTCCATGGCATGCTTACACGTCGGCCGGGCCGGGGCGCCCGGTCACCGTGGGTCGGTGTCCGGAGGTCCGCACGTGTCGATGGTTCCTGCCGAGGGTGGCCCGACGACCGGGCCGACCGTGCTTCGGATGCTGCTCGGCGCCCAGTTGCGCCGCCTGCGGGAGTCCAGCGGGGTGACCCGGGAGGGCGCCGGCTGGGAGATCCGTTCCTCCGAATCGAAGATCAGCCGGATGGAGCTGGGTCGGGTCGGCTTCAAGGAGCGCGACGTGTCCGACCTGCTGACCCTCTACGGCGTCACAGAGGAACACGAGCGTGACGCTCTGCTCAAGCTCGCGCGTGACGCCAACAGCCCCGGCTGGTGGCACCGTTACGGTGACGTGTTGCCGACCTGGTTCCAGTCGTACCTCGGCCTGGAGGCCGCGGCCGCGCTGATCCGCAGCTACGAGGTGCAGTTCGTGCCCGGCCTCCTGCAGACCCGGGAGTACGCGAGGGCGGTCGTGCTGCTCGGGCACGGCGCGGCCGGTCCAGGCGAGATCGACCGACGCGTCGCCCTGCGGATGCAGCGCCAGCAGTTGCTTCGCCGGGACAGCCCGCCGCAGCTCTGGGCGGTGGTGGACGAGGCGGCCCTGCGTCGGCCGATCGGCGGCCCCATGGTCATGCGTGGCCAGCTCACCGCACTCATCGAGGCGACCAAGTCGCCCCACATCCGGCTCCAGGTCATTCCGTTCGCGGCCGGGGGCCACGCCGCCGCCGGGGGCGCCTTCACCATCCTGCGTTTCGGTGACCAGGAGTTGCCCGACATCGTCTACATCGAACAACTCACCAGCGCCATCTACCTCGACAAGCGCGACGACCTGGATTACTACGCGGTGGCCATGGAACGACTCTGTGTCGAGGTCGAGCCACCGGAGCGTACGGCGGAGATTCTCGGCCGGCTGCTGGACGACCTCTATCCCGCCTGATCGCCGACCGGGGCCGCGGCCCCGCCTGCCGTGGCGCTAGCATGGTCCACGATCGACGACAGTGGACAGACGTCATTGCGGGAGCTGCCTTGACCACCGACGCCACGGGCACGACGGCCGGCTCGCCGAGTGACCGGATCGACACCTCGGTGGCGCACCCGGCCCGCCGCTACAACTACTGGCTGGGCGGCAAGGACAACTTCCAGGCCGATCGGGAGTCCGGCGACGCGGTGGCGGAGGCTTTCCCGACCATCCGCACCGCCGCCCTGGAAAACCGCCGGTTCCTGCGGCGGGCGGTGGACTACCTGGCCCGCGAGGCCGGCGTCCGGCAGTTCCTCGACATCGGCACCGGCATCCCGACCGCCAACAACACCCACGAGGTCGCCCAGGCCATCGCGCCGGAGACCCGGGTGGTTTACGTGGACAACGACCCGATCGTGCTGGCCCACGCCCGCGCGCTGCTGACCAGCTCGACGGCGGGTGCCACCGCCTACATCGACGCCGACCTGCGCGACCCGCGGCGGATCATCGCCGACCCGGAGCTGAGACGCACCATCGACCTGTCGCAGCCGGTCGCCCTCATGCTTGTCGCGGTCCTGCACTTCGTGCCGGACGAGGACGATCCGTACGAGCTGGTGCGGCAGTTGCTCGACGCGCTGCCGGCGGGCAGCTTCCTGGCCGCGTCGCACGCCACCCACGACTACCTGCCACCGGAGATCGCCCCGGCGGCCAGGGCGGGGGCCCGCAACGGCGGCCCGCACGGGATGATCAGCCTGCGCACCCGGGATGAGTTCACCCGCTTCTTCGCCGGCCTCGACCTGGTCGAGCCGGGCGTCACGTCGGTCGCCGATTGGCGGGCGCAGAGCGAGCGAGGGCCGCGTCCCTCGGCCGCCGAGGTGAGCATGTACGCCGGGGTCGCCCGCCTGCCCTGACCAGGCCGGCCGTCCGCCCCGAGCGCGGGCGCGGGCGTTCAGTTCTCCGGGGCGTCGTAGCGGGCCCGAGCGGCGTGCACCTCACCGATGTGCGTCTCGGCCCACGCCTTGATCGCCCGCTGCACCGGCAGCAGGCTCTCGCCCAGCGGGGTGAGTTGGTAGTCGACCCGGGCCGGCACGCCGACGGTCACCGACCGGCTGACCAGACCGTCGCGCTCCAGTTTGCGCAGCGTCTGGGTGAGCATCTTCTGACTTGCCCCGGCCACCGTGCGGGCCAGTTCGCTGTGCCGTCGCGGCCCGTCGGCAAGCGCGCTCACCACCAGCGTCAACCACTTGTCGCTGAGCGTCGCGAGCAGTTCGTGACCCGGGCACTCGGCCAGGAAGGCGTTGTACGAACGCCGGTCCCGCTCGCGGCGCTCGCCGGCGGTCATGGTGACCATCGTGTCCCTCCCGGGTACCCAGGGCACCTCGAGGTGCCTTCTTCTCGCCGGATGCTAACGCTTCTAGCGTCGTTGGCATGAGAGCTGTGATCGTCCGCCGGTTCGGCGGCCCCGAGGTCCTGGAGATAGCCGACCGGCCCGAACCGGAGCCGGGAGTCGGGCAACTGCGGGTGCGCGTCGCCGCCGCCGGCGTCAATCGGATCGACCTGTCCACCCGCAGTGGTGCGTTGACCGCGGCCGGCCTGCTGCCACAGTTGCCCGTCGTGGGGCTGGGCTGGGATGTGGCGGGGACGGTGGACGCGGTCGGGCCGGGAGTACGACGGTTCGCGGTGGGTGCCGCGGTGATCGGGCTGCGGGACCTGCTGTCCGCGCCCGGAACCCAGGCCGAGTGGGTGGTGTTGGACGAGGGGGCGGTGGCGCGTGCCCCGCGTACCGTCGCCCCGGAGGTCGCGGCGACGCTGCCGTTGATCGGTCTCACCGCGAGCCGGTCGCTCGCCCTCACCGGCCTGGACGCCGGGCGCACGCTGCTGGTCACCGGCGCGGCCGGCGGGGTGGGTGGACTTCTGCTCGAACTGGCCGCGTTGCGCGGCATCCGGACCGTCGCCGTGGCCGACGCGCGGGACGAGGAGGTGGTCCGTTCGCTGGGCGCGGACTGGTTCGTGGCGCGGACCGACCGGCTCGGGGCGGCGGTGCGCGCGGTGGTGCCGGGCGGGGTGGACGCGGTGGTCGACGCGGCGGTCGTCGGCGTCGGCGCGCACGAGGCCTTGCGGGGTGGGGGAGTGTTCGTCGCACTCGTGGCGCCGTTCGCCCCGCCGCCGCTGCGCGCCACCCGGGTCGTCGTGCAGGAGGTCCACGCCGACGGTGCCCTCCTGGCCGAGCTGTCGGCGTTGGTCGACAGTGGTCAGCTCAGCCTGCGGCTGGCCGGTCGGCTGCCGCTGACCGAGGTGGCGGCGGCACACCAGCGGCTGGCCGCCGGGGGGTTGCGGGGGCGCCTGGTGCTGGAGCCCTGAGGCCGACGCCGCCGGCCGCCGTGCTGGCCGGCGGCGGCGTTCTCCGGATCTACGTATTGACCGACGCCGACTGGTCGAGCTAGTCTCTGTATCGATACAGACTGAATCGATACAGAGAGGTGCCGGTGAAGCCAACACTGCAAGCCGTGGCCGACGCCGTCGGCGTCTCCCGCAGCACCGTGTCCAACGCCTACAGCCGCCCCGACCAGCTCTCGGCCACCCTGCGCGAGCGGATCCTGGACGCTGCCCGGCAACTCGGTTACCCCGGTCCCAACCCCACCGCACGCTCCCTGCGCCGGGGCTTCGTCGGGTCGATCGGGGTGCTGTTCACCTCCCGCCTGTCGTACGCCTTCACCGACCCGTTCGCGGTCCGCTTCCTCGCCGGGGTCGGCGTGGCCGCCGAGCGGCACGGCACCAGCATGCTGTTGGTGCCGCTGCCGCCGGCCGTGACCGACGCCCGGCGGGCGGTGGAAAACGCCGCGGTCGACGGGTTCTGCGTCTACTGCGTGGCCGACGAGGAATGGGCGTTGGACGTGATCCGCGCCCGCGGGCTGCCGTTCGTCAGCACCGCCGCCCGCGACGACGCCGGCTCGCATGAGCGGTTCGTCGGCATCGACGAGCGGGCCGCCGCGCACAGTGTCGCCGCGCACGTCGCCGGGCTCGGCCACCGTCGGGTGGCGCTGCTCGCCGATTCCGTCGCCCCCGACGCCCCCGCCGGCCCGCTCCGCCTGTCCGGCGTGCACGAGGCGGGGCACCCCACCACGCGGGGCCGGCTCGCCGGATTCGCCGACGCGTTCGCCGAGGTCGGCGTCGAGTGGGCCGAGCTGACCCTGCTCAACGCCCCGGGCAACAGCCGGCAGGCGGCAGCCGCCGCCGTCGCCGGCCTGTTCGACTCACCGACGCCACCGACCGCCGTGTTGGCCGGCTCCGACGTGCTTGCCCTCGGTGTGCTGGACGCCCTCGAGCAGCGGCCGGGCAGCAGCCGGCCGGCCGTCTCGGTGACCGGTTTCGACGACGTCCCCGAGGCCGCCGCGGCCGGTCTCACCACGGTCCGGCAGCCAGCCGAGGAGAAGGGCCGGATCGCCGCCGAGCTCCTGCTCGACCCGCCCGCGGACGCCGCGGCCGGCCATGTGTTGTTGCCCACCGCACTCGTCGTCCGGGACTCCACCGGACCTGTCCCGAGGAGTTGACCATGGAACTTCCCAGCGGATACGTCACCGCGCTCGACGCCATGAACCGGCACGTCAACTCGGCCCGACCGGACGCCCCGGTCCAGGTCGAACGCGTCCGTCCGGCCCTGCTCGCCCCGACCCGGCAGGCCGCCGCCGTCGCCCTGCGCCGGCTCGCCGACCGCATCCAGCCGCGACCGCTGCCCGCCGCGCCGCCCTGCTCCTGACCTGATCGAAACTCATTCCGGCACGCACGGGACGAACAGTGTGGGTCCGGGCACGCAGGGTGGTCGAGGAGGGCGCGGCCAGGCAGACTGGTGAAGCCATGTCGCCTTTCACGCCCACCCTCCGTCTGCACGACCGCTACGTACTGCACGAGCGGATCGGCCTCGGTGGCATGTCCGAGGTGTGGCGGGCCGACGACGACGTGCTCGGCCGACCGGTCGCGATCAAGGTTCTCGCCGGGCAGCTCGCCGCCGACCCGCAACTGCGGGCCACCATCCAACGCGAGGCCCGCGCGGCCGCCCGGCTGACCCACCCCCACGTGACCCAGGTGTACGACTACGCCGAGGCGACCCTGGCCGGCGGCGTCGTGGTCCCGTACCTGGTGATGGAGCTCGTCGACGGCCACAACCTGGCCGACCGGCTGCGGACCGGGCCGCTGCCCTGGCCGGAGGCGGTCCGGGTGGCCGGGCAGATCGCCGCCGCGCTCGCCGCCGCGCACCGCATCGGCGTCGTGCACCGCGACGTCAAGCCGGGCAACGTCATGCTCACCGACACCGGCGCCAAGGTGCTCGACTTCGGCATCGCGGCGCTCGGCGGCCTCGACAGCCAGTCCGGCGAGCCGCTGATGGGCACACCCGCCTACTTCGCCCCGGAACGGCTGGCCGCCGGCCCGCCCGACCCGGCCAGTGACGTGTACGCCCTCGGTGCGCTGCTCTACCGCACCCTCACCGGGCAGGCGCCGCTGCCGGTGCAGAGCTGGGAGGACGCGCTGGAGGTGCACCGCCGCGGCACGCCGGTGCCGCCGCTGCGGGTGCCCGGCCTCCCCGCCGACATCGCCGCGTTGACCCTCGCCTGCCTGGCCGCCAACCCGGCCGACCGGCCCAGCGCCGCGCACCTGGCCCGCCGCTTCGGCGCCGGCCAGCCGGTCGAGCCGCCCACCGAGCTGCTGCGCGTCTCACCGGCGCACCCGCCCACCGAGCTGCTGCGCGTCCCACCGGCGGCGCACCCGCCCACCCTGATCGACCGCTTGGCGGCCCGCCCCGCCCCGGTCGCCGCCGAGCCGCCCCGCCGTCGGTCCCGCCGGCCTCTCGCCGTGCTTGTCGCGGCCGGCCTCGCCGTGCTCGTCGGTGTCGGCGCCCTGTTCGCCGAGGGCCCCTTCGGCACGCCCAGCTCGCCGCAGGTGGCCGCCCCGCCGTCGACCGCCGCCCCGAAACCCGCGCCCACGACGCACTCGCCGACGCCGGCGGCGCCCTCCTCGCCCCGACCCAGCGCCAGCACCGCGCCCCCGACCGCCGGGCAGCAGGTGCCGGTCAGCCTCCGGGAGGTGACCGGCGAGTTCGCCGCCGTCCTCGCCGGGGCGGTCGCCCGCGGCGACGTGGACCGCAAGACCGCCGAGGATCTGCGCGATGACCTCGCCGACCTCAACCGGCACACCAGGGACCGGTCCAGGCGCGTCGCCGACCTGCGCGGACGCATCGCCGAGTTGGTGGAACGCGACCGCCTACCCGCGCAGACGGGTGCCCAACTGGACGCTCTGCTGACCCGGGCCAGCGACTTCTCCGTCGGCCGTACGGACGACTGATAACGCTGTCGATGCCGCTGGCATGATGTGCCGATGCGGACACGTCTGATCTTCGTGCGACATGGCGAGTCGCTCCACCAGCTCGAAGGAATCGTGGGCGGGCCACGGGGCTGCCGGGGCCTCACCCCCCTCGGCCACGAGCAGGCACACGACCTGGCCAACCGGCTCACCCGTGACGTTGCCGCCGACGGGCCGGTGGCGGTCTACTCGTCCGTGCTGCGCCGAGCCGTCGAGACCGCGCAACCGATCGGGGCGGCGTTCGGCGTCCGACCGGTGGCCGACTGTGGCCTGTGCACCTGGCACACACCCCCGTACGCCGACGGCCTGCCGACCGCCCGCTTCCGCACCGAGCACGCGGTGGCCGGTGGCGGGGTGTTCCGGCCGTTCGAGGAGGGCAACGAGAGCTGGGCGGAGCTGGTGGTCCGGGTCAGCCGCGCGATCATGGAGATCGCCCATCGGCACCGGGGCGCCACGGTGGTGCTGGTCGGCCACAGCGAGACCGTCGAGGGCGCGTTCCACGCGCTCGCCGCGCAGCCGATCTTCCGGGCGTTCGACCTCGACGTGCCCCCGGCGTCGATCACCGAATGGACAAGCGACCACGACCCCGGCGGTTGGCCGCCGGCCCGTTGGACTCTGCGTCGCTTCGGCGACGTCGGCGGGTGGGCCAGCGCGTGATCCATGGGTGTCGCCGGCACGGCGTGGTCAACCACCGCGTCGCGACGGTCGTAGTCTCAGCGGCATGACGACAACGCAGACGCACACCCTCGCCGTACCCGGCGTCGACCTGGTCTACGACGTCTGCGGCCCGCTGCCCCCGTCCGACGGGCGCCCCGTCCTGCTCCTGATCGGTCAACCGATGGCGGCGGAGGGCTTCACCGCGCTCGCCCCGCACTTCACCGACCGCACCGTGGTCACCTACGACCCGCGTGGCCTCGGCCGGAGCGTCCGCACGGACGGTCGCACCGACCACACGCCGCAGCAGCAGGCGGCCGACCTGCACCAGCTGATCGAGGCGCTCGGCGCCGGCCCGGTCGACCTGTTCGCCAGCAGTGGCGGTGCGGTGACGGCGCTCGAACTCGTCGCGGCCTACCCGGGCGACGTCGGCACGTTGGTGGCGCACGAGCCGCCGATCAACGCGGTGCTGCCCGACGCCTCGGCCGCCGAGCGCGCCCGGGCCGACTTCTACCAGGCGTACCAGACGAAGGGCGCCGGTGCGGGCATGGCCGCGTTCATCGCGATGACCTCGTGGCAGGGTGAGTTCACCGACGCCTACTTCGCCCGGCCCGCGGCCGACCCGGTGACGTTCGGTCTGTCCACCGAGGACGACGGCAGCCGCGACGATCCGCTGCTGTCGGACCTCTCCTGGGCGATCAGCGACTACCGCCCCGACGTGAGCCGGCTCGCCGCGGCACCGACGCGGATCGTGGTCGCCGTCGGCGAGGAGTCGACGGGCACGTACACCGCGCGCACGGCTCTCGGCCTGGCGGCCCTGCTCGGCCAGGAGGCCGTGGTGTTCCCGAGTCACCACGGCGGTTTCCTCGGTGGCGAGTTCGGCTACGCGGGCAAGCCCGAGGAGTTCGCGGCACGGCTGCGGGAGGTGTTGGACGCCGCCTGAGCGCCCGCGTCACTCCGCCAGGAGCTGCTCCCGCAGGATCTCGGCGTGCCCGCAGTGCTGGGCCAGCTCGCGCAGCACGTGCAGGTACACCCAGCGCAGCGGCAGCGGGCCGCGCCGGTTGCCGCGGAGCACGTCGTCCAGGCCCAGCGAGGATGTCGCCCGGCGGGAGGCAACGCATGCCTCGCGGTGTGCTCGCTGGACGCTGGCGATCGTGTCGTCGTCGTCGAGGATGAACGACTCGTCCGGCGTGGCGGCGATGCCGATCTCGGCGCGGGACCGGCACGTGACGGCCTCGTCGAACCAGACCATCTCCACGAAGGTGGCGTGCTTCACCAGACCCAGCAGCGTGGTCCGGGACGGCACCAACGAGCGGCGCGCCTGCTCCTCGGTCAGCCCGTCCAGACAGCCGTTGAGTGCGCTGCGGTGCTCGTCGATGAACGTCTCGATCTGCGTCTGCGCCGGCTGGTCGATGACATCGTCGGCGAAGGTGCCCGGATAGGAAGTCACAGGCGAAGCATCGCAACGTCCCTGGCGCGGCGCAAACACCAGCCACTCAGCCGAAGGAGAGAAGAGCGCCGCGCTCGTCGAAGCGGGCCGAGCCGGCCCAGGCGATCTCCCAGCGGTTGCCCTCCGGGTCGGCGATGTAACCGGAGCGCCCACCCCAGGGCCGGTCGGTCGGCTCCGCCACCACGGTCGCGCCCGCCGCGACCGCCGCGGCGAAAGCCCCGTCGACCTCCTCGCGACTGTCGACATTGCAGGCCAGGGTGACGCCGGACCAACCTCCGGCCGGGGCGGGCACACCCGGCGCGGCCTCGGCGGCCAGCTCCGGCAGCCCGAAGAGCGCGAACAGCACACCACCGAGCAGGAAGGCCGACCAGTCGTCGTCGCTGGACGGCAGCTCGGGCCACCCCAACGACCGGTAGAAGGACCGCAGCACGCCGATGTCGCGTGCGCCCAGCGTGACCACGGACAGGCGGGAGGGGACGGTGCTCATCAGCCGATCCTGCCCGAGGCGTACGGCAACACGCCACGCGTCGTCGTTCAGTCGGCGCGGCCGGCGAAGTGGTCGGCAAGCACCGGTGCCAGCACCTCGTCCGAAACGCCGTGCCACTCGCCGGGCAGCGTGCGGTGCCGCCCGCCGGGCAACGTCTTGGCCACCGCCCGCGCCCAGCCTCGCAGCCGTGCGTCGCTCTGCTCACTGTCGAGCACCAACGTCGGGATCGTGAGTGTGGTCAATGCCTCGGCCGGCAGGGCCGTGAGCAGGGTGAGGTCGTAGACCAGCGTGTGCGCCAAGGCTTTCATGGCCGGCCAGCCCGGCCCGTCGCGCATGCCGTTGATCATCTCCGCCGGCACTCCGATGCTCCGCTAGAAATGCAGCACCGCGTCGCCGCGCCGCCCGTCGGCTGCCAGCCTGGTGATGTCCGCGGCCAGGTCCGGCTCGTCGGGCGACTGCTCGTCCTGCTCGAACGGCGGCTCCAGCACGGCCCAACCGGTTGACTGGCAGGCCACCGGTCACGGCGAGCAGCGCCAGCACCGCGCCGGAGGAGAAGCCGTAGAGGGCGGCAGACCCGCCCGCCGCGTCGTCGATAGGCGGTGGGCCCGACATCACCGGCCCGTTCAACCGAGGCTGGCGCTGACCGACTCGCCCGGCTCGGTGCCCGCGCGCGCGACGACCTCTCCCTCCGGCGTCCACACCCCGGACCGTCCGGCCGCTTCGGTGTAGCCACCGCCGGTCGAGCCGGCGCAACTCGCCACCGCCACCCAGACCCGCTGGGCGGTCGCGATCCGGTGCGCCCGCTGGTCGATCACGGCGGCGTCGCGTGCGGACTCCACGACACCCGCCGCGTACACGTCGATCCCGAGCGCCGCGGTCCGCTCCGCGTGCGCGGCGACGCCGGTGTCCTTGCAGACCGCCAGCCCCACCCGCCAGCCGTCCACAGCGAGCACTGCGGGCGTGTCGCCCGGCCGGAACCGGCGGGCTTCCGCGTCACCCAGCCACATCTTGCGGTACGCCACCGTCACTCCGTCGCCGCTCACCGCCAGCACCGCGATGTGGTCGCCCGCGACCGGCGCGCCGACCAGGGCCAACGTGCCCGTCTCGGCGCACGCCTCGACCAACGGCCCCAACCGCGGGTCGTCGACCGACACGACCGGCGCGTCCAACTCGTACCCGGTCAGGGACAGCTCCGGAAAGACCACCACCCGGGCACCCGCCGCCCGGACCGCGGCGGCGTGTGCCCGCGCGTTCGCCGCGACATCCCGGGGTACGCACAGTGGCTGCGCCACCGCGAGCCGCAGTGGGGTGTGGTTTTCCGCACCCCCGCCGGTGTGGTCGCCCCGCGGGGCCGGGCGGTCAACCGCATGGTCGGCTCTCAGGATCACTTCGTACGGTGGGTGCATGATTCGAACGTCCCACGCCGTGCTCGCCACCGGAACCCCCACCGCCGTAGCGGAACCACCGGAGGGTGGGATCGTCGGCTACGTCAGTGACCTGGTGGAACGACTCGGCGGGCCGGGCGCGGGTCTGGCCGTGGCGTTGGAGAATCTGTTTCCGCCGATCCCCAGTGAGGTGATTCTGCCGCTGGCCGGGTTCGTCGCGGCGCAGGGCCGGATGAGTCTGGTCGGCGCGATCTTCTGGACCACGCTGGGCTCGGCGGTGGGCGCGGTGGCGCTCTACCTGGTCGGCGCGTCGCTGGGGCGCGACCGGATGCGCGCCATCGTGGCCCGGCTGCCGCTGGTGAAGCTCAGCGACGTGGACCGGACCGAGGCGTGGTTCCTCCGGCACGGCGTGAAGGCCGTCTTCTTCGGCCGGATGATTCCGATCTTCCGAAGCCTGATCTCCATTCCGGCCGGGGTGGAGCGCATGCCGATGGGCACGTTCCTGCTCTACACCACGCTGGGCAGCCTGATCTGGAACACCACCTTCGTACTCGCCGGCTACTTCCTCGGCGACAACTGGCACCTCGTCGAGGGGTACGCGGGCACGCTGCAGAAAATGGTGATCGTGGTCTGCGCGGCGGCGGCCGCCTGGTTCGTCGGGTCCCGCGTGCTGCGAGCCCGCCGTGCCGCCCGCGACCCCGAGCGGGCCGATCCCGACGCCGCCGGTTTTGGCGAGCCGACGCTCGGGGTGCCCGATCCGGGTGGGCGCGGCACCCTCTACCGCAGCGGTACGTGGACCTCCGACGAGCGCTAGGGCCTGTGTCACCGCGGGAGTGCGGGCGACGGACTCGGAGCGCCAGGTGACGGTGGAGCGTCGCGTCGGGCCTCGCCTGCGGCTGCCGGTTCTCGTCGCCGCCGGCAGCGCGACCGGCGCTGTCGAGCTTGCCTTCCTGGTCGTCGCGGCCGTCGCACTCGGCGTGTCCGCGCCGGTGCCGCCGGCCGCTCGCGTGGCCGCCAGGCTCACCCAGCGGTACGCCGGCCGGCTCGTCCGCCTGGAACGCGGCCGGCTCGATCGACTGCTGCCCGGTAGCGAGCTGCCCGCGGTCGACGCGCTGGCGACCCGGCGGCAGGTCGGCTACCTGGCGGCCCGACTCCTGCCCGCTGCGCTCGGCCTCCTGGCGTACGCGATGCTCGGCGTCGGCCTGGTGTTGGCCGGGATCGTGCTGCGCGCGGCGGTACGCGGCGAGCTGTCCCTGCTCGACACCCTGGCGCAGGTCGCCGTCGGAGTGGTGCTGCTGCTGCTCAACGTCCAAGCGCTCGCCAGCGTCGCCGCGCTGGACGTCCGGATGGCACGACGGCTGCTCGGCGCGGGCAGTCGGGCCGAGCTGGCGCGGCGGGTCGACGAGCTGACCAGCAGCCGGGCCGGAGTCATCGCCGCCGTCGACGCCGAACGGCAGCGCATCGAACGCGACCTGCACGACGGCCTCCAGCAGCGGCTGGTCGCCCTCGGCATGCTGCTCGGCCGGGCTCGGCGTGCCCGCGACGCCGACCGCACCGCCGCCCTGCTCGTCCAGGCGCACGAGGACGTGCAGCGGGCCATCACGGAACTCCGCGAGGTGGCGTGGCGGGTCTACCCGTCGGCGCTGGACGGCAGCGACCTCGGCGAGGTGCTCGCCATGGTCGCCCGTCGCTCCGCGGTGCCGGTGCGGATCCGCTGCGATCTGCCGGTCCGCCCCGATCGGCAGATCGAGACGGTGCTGTACTTCGTGGCCTGCGAAGCGCTCACCAATGCCGCGAAGCACGCCGCCGCTACGCTGGTCGCGGTCGAGATCGGGGTACGGGAGGGGTGGGTCCGGATGCGCGTACACGATGATGGTGTCGGCGGCGCGGACCCCGGCGGGCGCGGTTTGTCCGGCCTGGCCCGACGGGTCGCCGCTCTGGACGGCCGGCTGCGGGTGACCAGCCCGGCCGGCGGCCCGACCACCGTGCTGGTGGAGCTGCCGTGCGGCTAGTCCTCGCCGAAGACTCGACGCTGCTCCGGGAGGGCCTGACGCGCCTGCTCGCGGAGGAGGAGCACGAGGTGGTCGCGGCGGTCGGCACCGCCGACGAACTGGTCGAGGCGGTCGGACGGACCCGTCCGGAGGTGGTCGTCACCGACGTCCGGATGCCGCCCACCCACACCGACGACGGGCTGCGTGCCGCCCTGGAGATCCGTCGACGCTGGCCCGCCACCGGCGTCCTGGTGCTCTCCCAGTACGTCGAGCGGCGCTTCGCTGGCCGGTTGCTGGCGGACCGTCCCGAAGGGGTCGGCTACCTGCTGAAGGACCGGGTCGCCCAGGTGGACGACTTCCTCGACGCACTCGACCGGGTCGCCGCCGGGGGCACCGCGCTCGACCCGGAGGTGGTTCGTCAGGTCGTGGCCGGCTCGGAACGGCCCGACCCGTTCGGGCGGCTCACACCACGCGAACGGGACGTCCTGCACGAAATGGCCCAGGGACACACGAACAGCGCGATCGCCCAACGCCTGCACGTGTCGCAGAGCGCGGTGGAGAAGCACGTCAACGCCATCTTCGACAAGCTCGGCCTCGCGGAGGCGACCGGCTACAGCCGGAGGATCCTCGCCATCCTGCGCTATCTGGACACCTGACCCACGTACGCCGCAC